>JAOTSD010000052.1 GCA_030247555.1 Siculibacillus sp.
GGGCGATGTCGGTGATGGTGACCGTCTCGGTGGCGGGGTTCGTCAATGGGGGCCCTTTCGGGATACTCGCCGCCGCTTCTGCCCGAAACTGTGGCCGAATGCGAGCGGAAAGCGGCGTCAGCCGCCGGCCTTCCGGGCCGCCAGAACGTGTTCGCGGTTGCCGTCGCCGCCGGCGATCGCCGCCGCCGCCCGGCCGATCGTCGCCCAGCCGTGGCCGGCGAGGAGCGCCGCGATCCGCTCGACCGCCGCGTCCGCCTGCGCTTCGTCGCGGACGATCCCGCCCTTGCCGACATGCTCGCGGCCGACCTCGAACTGCGGCTTGACGAGGAAGACGCCGATCGCGCCCGGCGCCGCCAGATCGAGGGCCGGTGGCAACGCCAGGGCGAGCGAGATGAAGGACACGTCGGCGACGACGAAGTCGGGCGGAGCGGGGAGGTGGTCGGCGTTGAGGTCGCGGGCGTTGAGGCCCTCGATCGCCACGACCCGCGGATCGCTCGCCACCGCCGGCGCCAGTTGGCCGTGGCCGACGTCGATGGCGGTGACCCGTCGGGCGCCGCGCGCCAGGAGGACCTGCGTGAAGCCGCCGGTGGAGGCGCCGACGTCGAGGCACTCGCGGTCCCGGGGCGAAAGGTTGAAGGCGTCGAGCGCGCCGACGAGCTTCAGCGCGGCTCGCGATACCCAAGCGGAAGCGGGGTCGTCGACGGCGATCACCGCCGCTTCGGCGACGAGCGCCCCAGGTTTGGTCTCGACCCGCCCCTCGACGATCACCTCGCCGCGCCGGATCGCGTCGGCGGCGCGCGCCCGCGTCGCCGCCAGCCCGCGCTTCACCAGCACCTGATCCAATCGTTCGCGCGACATTTCGAGGCGTCAGAGACAGGCGGCGAAACCGGTGGCGACCGTGTCGAACCACACGCCCCATCCGAATTTCACCCAGGCCCACAGCGCCACGCCCGTCGCCGCCGCGATGAGCGGTGCGCCGATGTAGAGGACGGGGCGGGGAAGGGCGTTCGACATGGCGTCAGTATAGCGACGGCCGCGGGGGAGGGGAACCGTTGCTCACACCGGTCGGTAGCGCGCCGAAAGATCGACGCGACCGTCGGTCGCCACCAGCCCGCGCCCCACCAGATCCTCGACATGCGCCAACATCGACAAGGCCGCCGCGCCGTGCAGCGAGCGGTCGACCTCGGCATAGACGACGCGGACCATCTCCGCGATGGTCTCGTCGCCCGCCGCCAGCCGCTCGAGCACCGCCCGCTCGCGGCCCTTGCGATGGCGGACCAGCGCTCCGAGGAATTCGGTCGGCTCGGCGATGCCGGTGCCGTGGGCCGGCAGCAACATCCCTTCGGGCCGGGCGATGAGCCGGGCGAGCGAGGCCATGTAGTCGGCCATCAGCCCGTCGGGTGGCGCCACGATCGAGGTCGACCACGCCATGACGTGGTCACCGGTGAAGATCGTCGCCTCCTCCTCGAGGGCGAAGCAGAGATGGTTCGGCGTGTGCCCCGGCGTGGCGATCGCCTCGAGCGTCCAGCCGTCCCCCGTCACCCGGTCGCCGTCGGCGAGCCTCACGTCGGGGCGGAAGTCGTGGTCGCCGGAGGCGTCGAGCGGGTTGATCTCGCCGAGTTCGAGGGGTCGCGCCGGCCGATGCGGCCCCTCGCCGTAAACCGTCGCGCCCGTCGCCGCCGCCAGCGGCCGCGCCGCCGGCGAATGGTCGCGGTGGGTGTGGGTGGCGAGGATGGCGCGGACCGGCCGCCCGTCGATCGCCCGCAGCACCGCCTCGACGTGCGCCGGATCGTCGGGGCCGGGATCGATCACCGCGACGTCGCGCGTGCCGACCAGAAAGGTGTTGGTGCCGTGGAAGGTGAAGGGGCCGGAGTTGTTCGCCACGACACGGGTGACGAGTGCGGAGAGCGGCACCGCCTCGCCGTGGCGCGGATCGAATGTGCGGTCGAAGCGCGGGGGCGCACCGGTCATCGGCGGATCTCCGTCAGAAGAGCGAGACGAGGAAGCGCAGGCCCATCAGGGCGAGGAACACGGCGAAGGAGATCTCCAGCGTCCGCTTCGGCAGCCGGTGGGCGAGCCGCGCCCCGATCGGCGCCACCCAGACGCTGGTCGGCATGATCAGCGCTGCGCCGATCACCGACACGAAGCCGAAGGAGAGCGGCGGCAGCGCCCCCATCTTGCCCCAGCCGGCCAACACGTAGCCGATCGCCCCGGGGATCGAGATCAGCACGCCGATCCCGGAGGCGGTGGCGACCGAGCGGTGGATCGGCGTGTTGCAGAAGCTCAGCACCAGATTGACGATCGAGCCGCCACCGATCCCCATCAGGGCCGACAGGAGTCCGGTGACGCCGCCGATCACCGCCCGCCAGGGCTCACCCGGCACCGCGTCGGCGAGCTTCCACGACGCCTTGCCGAAGCCGAGCTTCACCGCCGTCGCCCAAGCGACGAAGACGAAGACCAGCTTGAACACCGCCGGCGGAGCGAAGGAGGCGATCCACGAGCCGAGGAGCACGCCGGCGACCGTCGGGATCGCCCAGGCGCGCAGCAACTCCTCGTCGACCGCGCCGCGGGCCCGGTGGGCCATGAACGAGCGGATCGACGTGGGAATGATGACCGCGAGCGAAGTGCCGACGGCGAGCTGCATCTTGAGATCGTCGGCGACCCCGATGACTCCGAAGAGCTGGTAGAGCACCGGCACCATCACCGCGCCGCCGCCGACTCCGAAGAGCCCGGCCAGCAGTCCCGACACCACACCGGCGCCGAGGAGGACCACGGCGAGGAAGGCCAGTTGCCCCAGATCGAATCCACCCGTCACGGCCGATGTTCCTTTCCGTCTTCGATCAATCTGTCGCGCCCGGCGAGGTCGGGGAAGAGTCGCATCCACAGACCGGCCACGACGAGGGTTCCGAGCCCGCCGACGACCACCGAGCCGACCGGCCCGATCACCGCCGCCAAGGCACCGGATTCGAACTGCCCGAGTTCGTTCGAGGCGCCGATGAACACCGAATTCACCGCCGAGACCCGGCCGCGCATCTCGTCCGGCGTCTCCTGCTGCACCAGCGTCTGGCGGATCACCACCGAGACCATGTCGGTGGCGCCGAGCACCACGAGGAAGACGAGCGAGAGCCACAGGGAGGTGGACAGGCCGAAACCGACGGTCGCCAGCCCGAAGCCGGCGACGGCGGCGAACATGGTGTGTCCGGCGCGCCGCTCGATCGGATGGCGGGCGAGCCACAGCCCGATCGCCGCCGCCCCGATCGCCGGAGCCGAGCGCAGGAGCCCGAGCCCCCAGGGGCCGGTCATCAGGATGTCGCGGGCGTAGATCGGCAGGAGCGCCGTCGCCCCGCCGAGCAGCACCGCGAAGAGATCGAGCGAGATCGCCCCGAGGATCGCCGGCTTCGCGCGGATGAAGGCGATGCCGGCGAGCAGTCGCTCGAGGCTCGGCCTGCCGATGGCGCCGTCACCCGGTCGCGGGCGGATGGTGAAGACGGCGATGGCGCCGGCGGCGAAGGCGGCGAAGGCCGAGGCGAAGACCACGGTCGAGCCGAAGGCGTAGAGGAGCCCTCCGAGCGCCGGTCCGCCGATCGTCGAGATCTGCCACACCGACGACACCCAGGCGACGGCGCGCGGGAAGAACTCGCGCGGCACCAGCATCGGCACCAGTGCCTGCGACGCCGGCATGGCGAAGGCCCGTGCCGTGCCGAGGAGGGCCGCGAGCGCGTAGACCGGCGCCGGCGTCGTCGCGCCGACGATCACGGTGACGAGCAGGCCGAGCGCGGCCGCCGCCATGGTGGCGAAGGCGGCGGTGACGACCAGCCGCCGGTCGAACCGGTCGGCGACCTCGCCGGCGACGAGCGCGAAGAGGAGGTTGGGCAGGAACACCGCGAGGCCGACGAGGCCCAGCGCCCAGGCCGAGCGCGTGATCTCGTAGACGTACCAGCCTACGCCGACGTCGTGGACCTGGATGGCGAGCCCGGTGGCGAAGCGGGCGCCGAGATAGAGGCGGAAATCACCGTATCGCAGAACCTCGCGGCCGGAAGCCGGTGTCTGTGCCGTCGAGGCGGAGGGGGGCATCGCGTGAGTCCGTGGGCGGGCGGCACCGGAGCGGCGCACGCTGCCCGTCCGTGTTTTCCCGCTCTAACATGCGGGTCCGCCACTGTCTTCCTCAGCCGGTTCGCCTGCGCAACTTCGTGATCAGGAACGAGCGCTCCGACGAGAAGAGGACCGCGAGAGCGCCGCCGTAGACGATTACGCCCACCACGATCTCGCCGGCGAGTGCGAGCCAGCCGTCTCCCCAGGGGATGGCGGCCAACACCGCGCACATCGTCCCCGTCGCCGCCAGAATCCGGGCCCAACGGCTCCACTGCGGCCGGAGCCGGTATTCCCGCATGGCGACGCCGAGGGTGACCATCGCCGCGACGAGCGTGCCGACGACGCAGCCGAGCACCGCCGCGACCAGACCCGAGACCCCGGTTCCACCCCACGTCAACCCGAGGATCGAGCCGGCGATGCAGCCGAGAGCTTCGATCGCGAACAGCGGCAGCAGACGCGCCGGCGCGGCGTGCAGCAGGAACACCTGATCGACGTGGTGGACTCTCTGGTTGCGGATCGACGCGGCCAGCACCGCCAGAGGCAGGATGGCCACCGTGGCGGCGCGGAACGGTTCGGCGATCATCAGGTCGACCAGCGGCTCGCTCACCATCGCCACCCCGGCGGTGGTCGGGGCGAGCAGCGCGAACAGCATCGAACCGTTGTCGGAGAGCTGCTTCATCGCGCCGTTCTCGTCGCCGCTCTCGTAGAGGCGGACGGCGATCGGGAAAGCGGCGGCGGTGAGCAGCATCGCCGCCACCGTCGAGACGCGCTGCCCCAGTCCCCAGCCGACCGAGAGCAGACCGAGCGCCGCCGCACCGGCCATGTGGTCGACGATCAGGCGGATGACGTTGGTGGCGACCCAGGCCAACATGCCGGTCGCCAACATCGGCATGCCGTAGAGAAGGGCTTCGCCGATCAGGTCGCGCCGCGGAAGCACGACCTTCGGTTTCACGCCGAGGCGGATCATCACCAGCGCCAGGCCGAGGGTCTGGACCGCGGCGATCCCGGCGATCGCCGCCGTCGGAGATGCGCCGAAGGTGATCACCCCGACGAAGGAGGCGAGCGTGCCGAAGAGCGGCCCGGCGAGCTGCGCGATCGTGTAGGTCAGGATCGCCGCTTCGGTGCGGGCGATCTCGCTGTAGTGGGTGAGGAGCGAGCGGGTGGTGAAGAGGACCGCCGACGCGAGGAAGAAGGCCCCGGTCGGGGTCGTGTCGAGGGTCATCAGCACCGGCACGGCGCCGATCGTCTGCAAGATCGCGCCGCCGAGCACCACCGCATTGTCGGCTTCGGCGAGCCGTCGGCGCCGATCCGCGTCCATCGCCGCCCGGAACCGCAGGGCGAACAGCGACCACCAGGCGATGGTCGCCATGTAGACGAGTTCCTGCGCCGCCAGCACGTAGGAAACGACGCCATAGGTCTCGGCGTCGAGCAGATGCGTCCACACCACCGCCGCCACGAACATGGCGAGCGGCCCCAGGAGTTGGGCCGGCAGGTAGAGGAGCGTCTGTCTCAGCATCATCGATCGGACATCGCCAACCGCACGGAGCCGAAAGAACCGGGATGGTTCTCCCGACGGCTCGATTCGTCTGTCGTTCGACTTCGCCCGAGGACGACGTCGCGCGCAAGTCGCCCCCGGCGCGTCCGGAGCGCGCGGCGCGAGGGGACGAGCCCGTTCGGGAGACGGCCCGCAGCGCCCCTTCGCCGCGCATCGGGGCCAACCCGAAACGCGGACGCGGCGAGGCGATGAGCAGGCCGTGGCGCAGGTGACGGCGCGGTGGTGGCGCGATCGACGAACGACGGAGCGCCGCGGCCGTCGACGTCGCCGATCACGGCGCGGCGTCGACGCACGACACCGGAGATCGGGTCGGGGCGGTGGAGGGTGAGCTCACGGCGGTCGGAGGGGATCTGCTGGACGAGCGCGGTGATCGCGGACCGGAGTGATCGGTCCACCGTGGCATCATCGTCAGCACCATGACGGCGAAGAGCGCCGGCAGCGTCGATTTGCTGGACAGTCCGGTCGAGGCCGACATCACCACCGCGAAAAAGACGACCGGCCAGAGGCTCGCCCACGACGTCGCCCGGATCAACTCGAAGAGGTAGGCGCCGAGCGCGGCGAGGAGCAGCGTCGCCGGGATCAGCCCGTAGAAGGCGACGAAGGCGACCTCGGTGCTCTCGATGCCGATGCGGATGCCGTAGTCGCGCTGCGCCTGGATCATGAGTTCGGGCCGCGGCCCGAAAAGGAACTCCTCCCAGCCGAGATCGGCGAAGATGCGGAACATCGCGACGCGCGTCCCGGCGCTGCCGGAATCGTCCCGGAAGCGTTCGATCAACCGATCCGCCGCGCCGGCGTCGATCGCCACGATCGCCACGACCGTCGCGATCGTCATCGCCGCCACCGCGATCGTCGCCCCGCCGAGGCCGAACCGTCGTCCCGCGAAGGTCTGCAACGCCCCGAGCCCGCCGGCGGCGAGCGTCATCATCAGGGCGAGCACCATCGCCACGCGTCCGCCGAAGGCGACCAGCGCCGTCGCGGCGAGCACCATCGCCGCCGCCCGGACGGAAGTGCGCATCGCCCGCCCGCCTCCCGTCGCCAACATGACCAGCCATCCGCCGGTGATGAAGGCGTTGTTGAGCGGGTGGCCGAGCAGTGCCGTCGACCGCCAGTCGACGATGATCGAACCGTCGATGTCGTACATCGGCGTCAGCCGCCAGCCGCTCGCGTACTCGACGAGACCGACGACCGCGTTGATCGCGACGAAGAGGTGGAGCGCCGTCGCCGTTCGTCGCCGCGACGCCGGGTCGAGCGCATCGACCGCGACGAAGACGAGGATGGGCAGGACGAAGGTGTCGATGATCGCCGACAGCGGCAGCTTCTGCACCAGCGCGGTGTGCAGGAAGACCATGATCACGGCCGCGGCGAGGGCGACGAGACCCGGGCGCTCAAGGGAGACCCGCGCCGCCCACCGCCCGGGCCCTCCCATGTCGAGCATCGCCGCGAGCACCGCCGCGGTCGCCGCCCATGTGGCGGGATGGATCTTGGTGAAGAACGAGCCGCCGGAGGTCGAATAGGGAATTCCGGCCGCCACCAGCGCCATCGACGAGATCGTCGCCATCGCCGCCACCCCAGCCCACAGGAGCCACCGCGCCGGCCGGCCGAGAACGTCCGACCGCGCACCACGAGCGGGCGAAGCTCCGGGGAAGGGGAGGGTGGATTGGACGAGGCTCACGACGCGGCGGTCTCCTCGGAACGGGAACGGCCGACGCGCCCCCGCACCTGCGGACAAGGAATGACCCATCCCACACCGCGAGCGATGGAGATCCGGTGAGCGTCCGGGCGCGACCTGTCGACATGGTTCATTTTCCCTTTCCGAGAAAACTGAAATTGCAAGTATCGCTCAGTCGGCCATTAACCGCTTCTCCGGGAAAGACTTTAAAACTCGATTCGAATTGCCTAGCGTCCTGTTGGTTCGGAGATGTGCCGGTGGATCTCGCCGTCCACTGCTCGAGAGGTTAGACCGTGACGACTTTCGCGCTCGGGTCGGTGGTGGAGAAGAAGCCGACGGCGATCGGTACGGGTGGGGCCGTCGCCGTCGTCGATTCCTGGCGGATCAACGCCCCGACCGAGGCCTGGGTGATCGAACGCATCATTCAGGACGTCTCCGAAGGGCGCGGCGGCACCGTCTTCACCATCAACCTCGATCATCTCGCCAAGCTTCGTGAGGACGGCGCCTTCCGCGCCGCCTACGAACGCGCCGCATACGTCACCGCCGACGGTATGCCGGTGGTGGCGCTCGCTCGCTCCTGCGGCTGCGACATCGAACGCGTCACCGGCGCCGATCTGGTCGTGCCGCTGTGCCGGGCCGCCGCCGCCGCGGGCATCGCCGTGCATTTCTTCGGGACGTGCACCGAAGTGCTCGCGCGTGCCGTCGAGCGTCTGCGCACCGAGATTCCGGGTCTCGTCGTCGCCGGAATTGAAGCCCCGCCGATGGGCTTCGATCCGAACGGCGAAGCCGCGCGCGAAGCCGCCGAGCGCATCGCACGGTCCGGCGCGGGGATCTGCTTCATCGCCCTCGGCGCTCCCAAGCAGGAGATCTTCGCCGACGCGGCGCTGACCTGGTCAGACGGCGTCGTCTATCTCGGCGTCGGCGCGGCCCTCGATTTCCTCGCCGGCGAACGCCGCCGAGCCCCGCTCATGATGCAGCGCATCGGCATGGAATGGGCTTGGCGCACCGTGCAGGAGCCTCGCCGGCTGGTGCCGCGCTACGTCCGCTCGGCGCTCTGGCTCGCCGGGTACCTGATGCGGTCTCTGCTCGGCATCGCCCGCGACGGCGGCCGTCCGGTCGACATCGCCGTCGAGCCGCGCCCCTCATCCACCGATCGCGTCGTCCCCACCTCTCTGACGACGCCCGGAAGGTGACGCCATGAGTGCGCATCGGCTCTGTCTGGTCCATCCCGTCGATCCGCGCGTCGATCCGCAGGATCTCGTGGCGAGCCGGCTGCGCACGGTCCTGGCGGCGAAGCCGGCGGATTTCTCGGTCCTCGTCGTCGGCGTCGACGCTCGCGGTGATCTCGCCACCGGAATCTCTTCGCCGGTCGACGTCGACGGCCGACGGGTGGATTTCCTACCTTTGGCTCGTCGTGGCGAGGGCTCCTTCGCCGCCGCGCTCCTGCGTCACCTCTCGGCGGTTCGCACCGCCGCCCGGGCGGAGATCGCCTCCCTCTCGGTGCACGACTTCACTTGGGTGCCGCTCGCCCGTCTCGTCGGTCGCCCGATCGTTCTGGTGGTCCACCGCGATCCGCGTGCCGAAGCGGTGGCCGGGCGCGTGCCGTTGACCACGGCTCTGCGTGAGACCTTGGCACTGCGCGTCGCGGATCGGATCATCGGTTGCGATGTCGGCTTCGTCCATCGCTGCCGCGACGTTCATCCGGTCGTCGCCGGCAAGACCGAACTGCTGGCGCTGGCGACTGGCGAGGATGACGGCGCTGTGCCGCTCATCACCGAGGATGCACGCATCTCCCGCCTGTGGGAGCGTCATCGTCGCCTGTTCGACGCCCACGCCGTCCATCGCGGCCGTCCCGCCGCCGCCTGACGGTTCCGCCGAGCGGCTTCAGGAAAGCCCCGCCGCTTCGTCCACCAGCCTCGCCCACGAGTCGAAACCCCTCTCCAAGGAGAACGCCGCCGCGCGCGCGATCCGCGGCGCCGGGTCGCCGGGATCGGCGAGGGCGATGTCGATGCCCTCGGCGAGAGAGGCGGGATCCTCCAACGGAACCAGCCGGCCGAACCGCCCGCCCTCGAGGATCTCCGTCGGCCCGGCGCAGGCCGTCGCCACGATCGGCAGGCCGTGGGCGAGCGCCTCCACCACCACCATGCCGAAAGCTTCCGTCCGCGACGGAACGGCGAGCACCCGCGCCTGCCGATAGAGTGGCCGGATGTCGGCGACGTGTCCGAGGAAGGTGACGCGGTCGGCGAACCCCAGATCGTCGACACGCCGCTCCAGCCGGCCGCGGTCCGGACCGTCGCCGGCGATCATCAGTCTCGCGTCGGGCCGTCGCACCAGAGTGAAGGCCTCGATCAGCACGTCGACGCCCTTCTCCGGGCTCAGCCGCCCGGCGGCCAGCACCACGTCCGGCCGCGTGGCGAGATCGACGGCGGTGGCGCTCGCGTCGCCGAGGTCGATGGTGGCGGGGTTGTGGATGCACGTCGTCTTCGCCGGATCGGCGCCCCAGCGCTCGACCAGCTCGCGCCGCAGCCCGTCGGAAACCGCGACGATCCGATGCGCGCGGCGGTTCATCACCGGCATGCCCCAGTAGGCGAGCTTGGCGAGACGGCCGGTCCGATACTCCTGAAAGCCGTGGTAGGAGATGATCGTCGGCACCCGCGAGCCGGTGATCAGGGCCGCCGTCACGAGCTTGACGCAGGATCCGGAGATCGCCGCCAGCGCGACGTCGGGGCGGAAGTCGCGCAGGAGCCGGCCCAGTTTCATCGTCGCGCCGATGTGATTGCGCCCGAGAACGACGATTCGGGGGTCGCCGGCATCGGCGAAGGTCGGTGGTCCGTCGTCGTGGTCGATCGCGAGGAGGACATCGTCGCCGCGCGCCGCGAAGCGGTCGGCCAGTGTCGACCAGACCCGCTCGGCCCCGCCGCCGCCGAAGGCGCGAGTGGTGAACAGCAATCTGAGCGGGCGTCGGCTCCCCATCCGCGGCTCCACCTCCGATACCGGCAGGGTCGTCCGGGGCGCCGTCGTTCGGTCGGTTCGCCAACCGGTTCGCCGGCCGCCACCGGATGGCCTTCATCGAACCCGGCTGTGCCGGGCGTGTCGAAACGAGTACGCTGAAACCATGAACAGAAGGTCCATGACGATCGAGATCCGCGTCGACCCGGCCGACCTGCGTCGCTGGCATCGCCGCGTCGTGGAGGTCCTTGCCGCGACCGCGGGCATCACCGTCCACCTCACCCCGACGCCGCGCCGCCTTCCGGCGGCCGCCGGGCTCGACCTCCTGTTCACTCTCGAACGCCTGACCCACCGCGGCCTCGCCGAGACCGCCGCCGATCGCCTCGACGGCGACACTTTCACACGATTCGTCGGCCCGGAGCGACCGGTCGATCTCGTCGTCGATCTCGGCTGCGATGGCGACGTTCCGTCGCGGGGCGCCCATCTCGCCGTCGACTGCGGTGGTCTGCCGCCGCTCGACGGGGCGGTCGCGGCGATCCTGGCGGGGGAGACGCCCGTCCTCACCGCCCGCCTCCGCGTCGACGGACGCGCCCGCACGCTGGCGCGTTGGTCGCTGGCGATCGAGGACCACCGTTCCGCCCTGCGCTCGGCGTCGATGGCGCTCGGCCGCGCCGCCCATCTCGTCCTCGCCTCCGTCGAGGCGCTGAGGGCCACGGACGACGCCGAAGCCGTGTCGCTCCACCTCGCCGAGGGCGAGGGAACCGCACCGCCCGTGTCCATGATCGCCGCGACAGGCTTCGTCGTCCGCACCCTCTCGGCCCGTATCGCCGACCGGTTGACCCGGCTGTCGAACGGCGCGCCGACCTGGGCGACCGCTTGGCGCCGTCGCGATGCCGCCACCCCCTCCGATCGCTTCGAGCTCGACCCGACGCCCTTCCGCTTCCTCCCCGACGACGGCCGGCGCTTCTACGCCGACCCGTTCCTCCTCGCCGACGCCGGACGGCTCCATCTCTTCTGCGAGGAGTTCCCCTTCGCCACCGGCAAGGGCGTCATCTCCGTCGCCACCCTCGGCGAGAACGGCACGTTCGGGCCGGTGCGTCCGGTTCTCGAACTCGACTGCCACCTGTCCTACCCGCACGTCTTCGCCCACGCCGGCCGGGTGTGGATGGTGCCGGAGACTTCGGGTCGGCGCACCGTCGAGCTGTGGGTGTCCGATCGGCTTCCCGACCGTTGGAGCCCGCATTCGGTGTTGCTCGACGACGTCGATCTCGCCGACGCGACGCTCGCCGAGATCGACGGCACCTGGTGGCTGTTCGGAGCGAGCCGCGAACCGTGGACATCGAGCTGGGAAGCCCTGTCGATCTGGTCGGCGCCGGCTCCGACCGGGCCCTGGACGCCGCATCCGGGAAACCCGACGATCGTCGACGCCCGCGCCGCGCGACCCGCCGGCGCCGCCTTCCGCACCGCCGAGGGCTGGTTCCGACCGGTTCAGGACTGCGGCCGCGGCTACGGTGCCGGCCTCGCCGTGGCGAGACTCGCCGAACTCGACGCGCACGGTCATCGCGAGACGGTGATCCGCCGCATCGCCGCGCCGCCGCTCACCGGCCTCCACACCTGGAACCGAGCCGCCGCCGGCGACGCCACCTTCGAGGTGATCGACCTCCACGGTCCGCGCGCCGCCCTGGTCGGCGCCCGCCGTCTCGATCTCGCCGTCACCGACGTCCGAACGCCTCCCGCCGAACATGGTTAACGATTTGTTGAAGGCTTTGGCTTCAAGTGGGAGGGGAGTTTCCGGAAGACCCGATCCGTTCTTCGTTCGGTCTCCGCAACGATCGGCGCCCCGCCGGTCGCATCACGGTGAACGGCCCCGACGATGCCGTGCCCGAGGCGGGCGGGTCGAGGCGAACGGTGAGATCGCATGTCCGAGGTATCCCTCGAGCAACGAACGGTCGCCGCGGCGACGACCGCCGGCCAGGGTGACGAGGCGACCCAGGTCGATCTCGCCCTCGTCGGCCGCCTGCTCGTCCGGCGCTGGTGGCTCGTCGCCCTGATCACCGCCCTCTTCATCGGTCTCGCCGGGGCCTACGTGGTGCTCGCGCCCAAGACCTGGCGCGCCGCGGCCCGTGTCCTCCTCGATCCACGCGACAAGCAACTCGTCGGCTCCGACGTCGGCAAGCCGCAGTATTCGATCGAGGCCGGTTGGGTCGAGACCCGCGTCGAACTGGTGAAATCCCACGGCAATCTCGACGCGGTGGTCAAGCGCGAGGGCCTGACCGCGGATCCCGAGATCGCCGGTTCGGACGCCGGCACCCTCGGGCCCGAAGCCGCCGCCGCCCGCGCCGTGCGCAACCTCGCCGAGATGGTGGTCGTCGAGCGGCCGAAGGAGAACAACATCGTCGACGTCGCGGTGACGACGAAGTCGCCCGAGAAATCGGCGCGTCTCGCCCAAGCGGTCGCCGAGGCCTTCGTCGCCGGGCTCACCCGGGCCAAGATCGACCAGATCGAACAGGCCAATGCGCTGCTCTCCCGTCAGGTCGAGACCATGCGGCAGAAGATGACCGAGGCCGAGGCCAGGGTCGAGGAGTACAAGCGCGCCAACGGGATCGCGGTGACCCGCGGCAACCTCGTCGACGAAGAGACGATGCGCCAGTTGAACGAGTCGCTGGTCGCCGCCCGCCAGAAGGCCCAGGAGGCGAAGGAACGCTGGGAGAAACTGAAACAGGTGCTGAAGACCGGTGAGGTCCAGTTCCCCGCCGGCCTCGACGGCGTCGGCTCCGCCGTTCTGTCTCGCTTGAAGATCGAGGCGGCGCTCGCCGCCAAGCGCCGCACCGAGATCGAGCAGGATTTCGGTCCGCTCCATCCCAAGGCGCGGGCCGCCGCCGCCGAAATGGAGCGCGACAGGACCCTGATCCTCGAACAGGTGAAGTCGCTCGCCGCCACCGCCGAGATGGATTACCAGCTCGCCCGCGCGACCGAGGACAACGTCCGCAAGAACCTCGATCGCGCCCGGGCGCATCTCGCCGACAAGGGCGAGGCGACCGTCGCCCTGCAGGATCTGGAGAACGAGGCGCTCGCCCGCCGTGAACTCTACAAGTCCTTCGTCTCCCGCATGGAGGAGACGAACCTGCAGAAGTCGACCCAGATCTCCGACGCCACCATCGTGTCGCCGGCGCAGGTGCCGCTGAAGCCCAGCGCGCCGCGGGTGTCGATCAACCTCGGCCTCGCCGCGCTCGCCGGGCTCGGCACCGGCGTCACCGCGGCGCTGATGCGCGGTCGGCGCGACGTCGCCCCGCTCCTCGCCGCGCGACGGGCCGAAGGCGCCACCGCCGCCGCGTTCGCTCCGCCCACCGTCGTCCCCGACCTCTCGGGAGAACCCGTGGCCGAGGTCGACGATCGGGCCGGGCCCGCCGTTCCGCCGCTCGCCACGGCTCCCCTCGACGGCTCCGAAGAGCCGACGGCGCCCGCCGAGCCGAAACGCCCCACCGCCGGCGTTCCGGTCGAACCGGTCCGGGTCGATCTCGCGCTCACGCCCGAGCGCATCGCCCGTCTCGGTGGCCGCGCCGAGGACGGCGGCGGCGTGATCGACGCCTTCGTCGAAACCGTCGACGGGCGCGCCGACGACGTCGGACTGGCCGGCCTGCGCCGCCTCGCCGCCGAACTCGGCGATACCGGACCGCGCGTCCGTGCCATCTTCTCCAATTCCGTGCCGACGCCGATCGTCGCCGCGCTCGCCCACGGTCTGGCCCGGGCCGCCGGGGGCGTCGGCGAGCGCGTCACCGTGATCGACCTCGCCGGCGATCCGCGCCCCTTCGACGAGGCCTTCGCCCGCGCCGAGAAGGTCGCCCGCTCGCGCCGTCGCCGCATCGAGAGCGGTTTCGATCTGCGCGTCGACGAGCACGGCGTCGCCTTCGCCCGCCCCTCCGAGGAATCCGCCGGCGCGGAACCGTCCCGGCGGGCCGGGCGTCTCCGGGATTTCGTCGTCGCGACGCTGCGCGACCGTGACGGTGTGGTGCTGCATCTCGGCGGATCGCCTTCCGCCGCGGTGCTCTTCGATGCGGCGGAGGTCGCCGACCACGTCACCCTGGTGGTCGACGAGAAGGATCTCGTCGGCCGTCGCGTCACCGGCGAGATCGAGGTGATGCGGGGGCTTCTGCCCCGCTTCGACGGAATCGTCGTGCTCAAGCTGGCGAACGGCCCCGCCGCCCGACACGACCAACGCCGCGACCGCCGCGCCTGAGGACGCTCGCCGCCACTCGCGGTGGACGAGGGAGAGAGACCCCGTGATCTTCGTCGACCACACCCATCTCGGCCGCCGCGTCACCGGGCTCGAACGCATCACCATCGAACTCTTCTCGGCCGATTCGCTCGCCCCCTTGCGGCTCCACCCGATCACCGCGTCCGGTACCCTCGGCCTGATCCTGGCCCAACAGTTCACGGTTCCCGCCCGGCTCCTCGCCGCGCCCGGGTCGATCTTGCTGGCTCCCGGTTTCCCGCCGTCGCTTCCCGCCTCGCTCTTCGGCGCGCGCGTCGTGCCCTACGTGCACGATTGTTTCCTCCTCACGCGCCCGCAGGATCTGTCGCGCAAAGCGGCGCTCTACATGGCGCCCGCCTTCCGACGCGCGGTGCGGACACTGCCGTGGTTCCTGGTCAACTCGCGCTCCACCGCGACGGAACTGCGGGCCTTCTGCCGCGCGGATGCCCGGATCACCCTCTACCGCCCGGTGGTCCGCGACGTCTTCGCCATCGGCGCCGAGGCGGCCGCCCGCGCCGCCGCGACCCGTCGGGTCGAACGCGGCGGACGGCTCGACCTCGTCGCCCTCGGCACGATCGAACCGCGCAAGAACCTCCTCGCCGCCGCCGCCATCGTCGAGGCGCTGCGCTCCCGTCACGGCTGGGACGCCCGCCTCAACATCGTCGGTCGGCCGGGCTGGGGGGGCGAGGTGGAACGACTGAGGGGGCGCCCGGGTGTCGTCCTGCACGGCTATCGCGATGCCGAGGGCTTGCGTGAACTGCTCACCGCCGCCCATCTCTTCATCTCGACCTCGCACGACGAAGGGCTCGGCCTGCCGCTCGTCGAAGCGCAATATGCCGGGTTGCAGGTCGTGGCGCCGGACAAGCCGGTGTTCCGTGAAGTGCTCGGGACCTCGGGCGAATTCGTCGACACCGCCGATGCGGCGGATGCCGCCGACCGGATCGACCGGCTGATGACCCGCCCCGACGTCTTCCTCGCCGCGGCGGCCGCCGCGATGGGCAACGTCGAGCGTTGGAACGCCGACGCGCGCGGAGATCGCGAAGCGCTGATCGAACGGTTGAGGCCCTGGGGGGAACTCTGAAACGTCCCGGCGTTCAGGCGACGCGCGCGGTGGGCGCATCGTGTGTCGGTCCGGCACCCGCGACGCAGGGCTCGAGCGACGGGCGGCCCGATTCGATCGTGGCGACGCAGGCGCGGATGCGCGGGTCGGTGCGCATCATCCGGTCCGCCTCTTCGGCGGAGAGCCCCTGGAGGAGCGGGCAGCGGGTCGGGTCGAACCTGCGAGCCGAGCCGTCACCGATCTGTTCGCCACACATGAACACCCCCTCCGGTGCCACGAAGCCCCGAAATGCCGCGGAGGTCGGCTCCGGATCGTTTCGGATGCCTCTTCTATTGGCACGAGGTGGCCGCCCGGATCAATCCGCAGCTTCGTCACTCTGTCGTTCTGCGGATGAAGAACCGCATGTGCTCGGCGCACCATTCCGGTTCGCACTCGACGACCACAGGTCGAACCGACCGTCTCCTCGAGATGGGCGATGGAACGGCGCCCCACTCGACGGGCATCGACGCGAGTTGTTCGAGCTCGTCCGGTGGGTTTCACCACGATTGTCCGATGAGGACGATCCTCGTTGGTCGAAACGCCTTCGGCCGGGTCCGGAAAATACTCTTCATCCATCTCTTGGATTTGTTCTATTCGCGGCGGCGCGTGCGAAATTTCGACGCGACTTGACTACTATCAAGTACGTATCGCTCGGAAGAGCGCAATGTCCACCTCGGATAACGATCTCGAACGGATCGGGATCCATCGGATTGCCCTGAATGACTTTCGGCGACATCGATTCCCTCCCCGGGGAGCTTCGATGTCGCCGCTTTCTTTTTGCGTTGCGGTCGTTCTCTCGTGGCCGAAGGACGCGATTACCAAATATCAAGGCCCGGAATTCTCGCCGTCGGCATGGTCGCCTCGGAGCTGATCCGATCAGAACGGGGGACTCTATGTTCGATGCGCTCACCAAATCGGCGGCGCGAAACATCTTCTACGGGGGCTCGCTCGCCTTCCTGTTGATCTTCGTTTCGCTCACCGCACACAGCCACGTCTACTTGGTCAACACTTCCACGGCCAAGGCGCCGATCACCGAAGGCGTGGTTCTCGGCAAGCACGTCTGGGAAAAGCACGCTTGCATCAACTGCCACACCATCATGGGTGAGGGCGCCTACTACGCGCCCGAACTCGGCAACGTCTTCGTCCGCTACGGTGGCGACAAGGATCCGGCGGTGGCGCGCGACGCCATCAAGACCTGGATGCAGGCCCAGCCGACGGGTATCGAGGGGCGCCGCCAGATGCCACAGTTCAACCTCTCCGACAAGGAGCTGGATGCGCTGGTCGACTTCTTCGCCTGGGTCTCGAAGGTCGACACCCAGAACTGGCCGCCCAAGGTCTCGGGCTGAGGGAGGGGGATGAAGCCATGAAATACGAAAGCCAGAAGGTGGCGCTCGCCTACTTCATCGTCGCGCTCGCCCTTTTCGCCGTCCAGGTGACCGTCGGCCTGATCGCCGGCTACGTCTACGTCGCGCCGAACTTCCTGTCGGAGCTGTTGCCCTTCAACATCCTTCGGATGCTGCACACGAACTCTCTGATCGTGTGGCTGCTGCTCGGCTTCTTCGGCGCCGCCTACTATCTCGTTCCGGAAGAGTCCGAGACGGAGATCCATTCGGTCAAGCTCGCCTACATCCAGCTCGCCATCCTCGTGGTCGGCGCGCTCGGTGCGGTCGTCGGCTACGTCTTCCGGATCCACGAGGGCCGCGAGTTCCTGGAGCAACCGCTCTGGGTCAAGCTCGGCATCGTCGTCGGCGCGCTGATCTTCCTCTTCAACATCTCGATGACTGTGCTGAAGGGCCGCAAGACCGCGATCACCAACGTCCTGCTCCTCGGCTTGTGGGGCATCGCCGTCTTCTTCCTGTTCTCGCTCTACAATCCGTCGAACCTGTCGGTGGACAAGATGTACTGGTGGTACGTCGTCCATCTGTGGGTCGAGGGCGTGTGGGAACTGGTGATGGCCGCCATCCTCGCCTTCCTCATGCTGAAGATGACCGGCGTCGACCGCGAGGTGATCGAGAAGTGGCTCTACGCCATCGTCGCCCTGTCGCTCTTCACCGGCCTGCTCGGCACCGGCCACCACTACTACTGGATCGGCACCCCGTCCTACTGGCAGTGGATCGGCTCGATCTTCTCGTCGCTGGAAGTACTGCCCTTCTTCGCCATGGTGCTGTTCACCTTCAACATGGTGTGGAAGCGTCGGCGTGAGCATCCCAACAACGCCGCGCTCCTTTGGGCGCTCGGCTGCTCCGTCCTCGCCTTCTTCGGCGCTGGCGTCTGGGGCTTCATGCACACCCTGCATGGCGTGAACTACTACACGCACGGCACCCAGGTGACGGCCGCCCATGGTCACCTCGCCTTCTTCGGCGCCTACGTCTCGCTGAACCTGGCGATCATGACCTACGCCATGCCGTATCTCCTCGGCCGCCAGCCCTACAACCAGGTGCTCAACATGCTGAGCTTCTGGGTGATGTCCTCGGCCATGGCCTTCATGACCTTCACCCTGACCTTCGCCGGCGTGGTGCAGACCCATCTGCAGCGCGTCCTCGGCCAGGGCTTCATGGAAGTCCAGGACCAGCTCACCCTCTTCTACGTGCTGCGCCTCGGTGCCGGTGCGATGGTCGTGATCGGTGCGCTGATGTTCCTGTGGTCGATCTTCGGGCCGGTGAAGCCCGAGCTGGTCGCCCGCGACGCCAACGCCGCTCCGGCGGAGTGAGGAACACCCGACGGTGAGGCGGCACGCCGCCCCTCCGTCCCCCGAAACCGTCGCACGCCCCCGGACGGAACCCCGGCCGGGGGCGTGTGCACGAGGACCGAAGAGTGAACCGGAGATGGATCCGATGAACGCCCCGCTCGCCGACGTCACCGGCCGCACGGCCGACGCCGCCGTGCCGTACTACCGGCCGGTCGGCGACGAATGCGCGGTCTTCGAACGCGCCTTCCGTCTGCGCCTGCCGCTGCTGCTCAAGGGGCCGACCGGCTGCGGCAAGACCCGCTTCGTCGCCCACATGGCGGCGCGCCTCGGCCTGCCGCTCCACACCGTCGCCTGCCACGACGACCTGACCGCCGCCGATCTCACCGGCCGCTATCTCCTCAAGGGCGGCGAGACGGTGTGGGCCGACGGGCCGCTCACCCGAGCGGTGCGCCGTGGTGGCGTCGCCTATCTCGACGAGGTGGTCGAGGCGCGCAAGGACGTGACGGTGGTGCTCCATCCGCTCACCGACGACCGCCGCATCCTGCCGCTCGAGCGTACCGGCGAGGTGCTGACCGCACCGGCCGACTTCATGCTCGTCGTCTCCTACAATCCCGGCTACCAGAACCTCCTCAAGTCGCTGAAGCCTTCGACCCGTCAACGCTTCCTGGCGATCGAGTTCGACTATCCCGCCCCTCTCGTCGAGGCCGAGATCGTCGCCGCCGAGTCCGGTCTGGCGCTGGACCGGTGCCGGCGTCTCGTCGACCTCGCCGGTCGCCTGCGCTCGCTGAAGGGTCAGGACCTCGAGGAGGGCTGTTCGACCCGCCTCGTCGTCTACGCCGCCTCGCTCGTCCACGACGGGCTCAAGGTCGAGGACGCCATCGAAGTGGCGATGATCGAGCCGCTCTCCGACGATCGTGACGTCAAGCAGGGTCTGCGCGATCTGGTGGCGGCGGTGTTCGGCTGAGGGGGCGCCGGCGGCGAGCATCACTCCCCAGGAGAGAATCCGTCGCGGTTCGACGATCCTCTCCCACCGTCATCTCCGGGCTCGACCCGGGGACCCACCGGCGGAGATCCGGGGGACGCGCAACCTGGGTGGCCGGGTCGAAGCCCGGCCATGACGGGGAGCGGTGGGAGGAGCCACCGATGGCCCCGTGAATTCGGCGGGCCGCCGAGGCGGATTTCCCGATGGGGGAGGGGACCCCGATGGACTGGCATGCCTTCTTCGAGCCCGAGGAGACCGTCGGTCGCCTGTGGAACCGGCTGGTCGGCGAACAGGCGACGCTGCCGCGCCACCCGGAGGCGGCCGTGCCCTTCGCTGCGGTGTCGCGTTCGATCGGTGTGGTCTTTCGCGGCCTCGGCGGCCTCGCCTCGGTCGAGATCAAGCCCGCCGACGACGCCGTCTCCGGCCACCGCCTGTCCTGGCGCCAGCGCCTCGCCCGCGACGACGAGCGGGTGACGGCGGCGCGCTTCACCGGCGAGGCGCTGTTGCTGCCCGCCGAGATCGCGCTCTTCCCCGATACCGGCCTCAACCGAGCGCTCTATCTGTGGCTGGCCGGTTGGGCGGTCTCCGCGGCCGAGGTGCCGATCGAACGGCCACGCGACCCGCTCGCCCGCGACATCGCCCGCCTGCGTCACGCCCACGCCGCGACCCGCCGCACCGTCGAGCGCTTTCCCGGCCTCGCCCGCTCCTGGTCGATGCTCGCCGCCGCGACCCTCGCCGCCCGTCCCGAGCGTCGACTGACGAGGACCGAGGCGGCGGTCGAGGCGGTGATCACCCACCTTCTCGGCCGTCCGGCGCCGAAGGACGATCCGTTGCGGCTCGTCGCGCGCGTCACCGATGCGAGCCTGCCGCTCGACGATCTCGTCGTCGACGGCGACCACAAGCCCCATCTGCCGGTGGCGCTGTGGGGCGACTTCGACCCCGCGCGCACCTCTCCTGCGGTCGAACGCTCCGGCGAGGATGCCGAGCCCGGCACGGGACGGCCCGACGCCGGCGAGAAGAAGAGCCGGCGCGCCAAGCGGCGGCGGTCCGATCAGGTCGACCGCCCCGACGCCTTCTTCATGCATCGTTTCGACAAGATCCTGTCCTGGGCCGAGTTCCTCAACCTCCACCGTGACGTCGAGGACGACGACGAGGAGCAGGCCAAGAAGGCCGCCGACGACCACGACGAGATCGGTCTGGCGCAGGTGAAGAAGAAGGCGGCGACGAGGCTCGCCTTCGACCTCGACCTCGCACCCGAGGAGGTCGCCCGCGATCGCCTCGCCGGCCGCTTCACCTATCCCGAATGGGACTGCCGCCGGGGCGTCCACCTGCCCGACCACACCTCGGTCCTCGCCGGCCTCGCCGAACCGGGCGCCGAGGGATCGTGGAAGCTCGACGCCGGGGCCCGGCGGCGCATCCGCGAAGTCAGACGCCGCTTCGAGGCGCTGACCGCCGGCCGCGTCCGCCACCGCGGACAGATCGACGGGGCCGAACTCGACATCGACGCGGTGGTCCGCGCCACCGCCGACCTGCGCGCCTGCGGCGAGGGCTCCGATCGGGTCTTCGAGCAGATCCGCACGACCGATCGCGACCTCGCCGTCACAGTGCTGGTCGACACCTCGCGCTCGACCGAGAGCTACGCCGACGATCGCCCGGTGATCGCGGTGGAGAAGGAGGCGCTGATCGCCTTCACCGAGGGGCTGACCGCCATCGGCGACGCCCACGAGATCCTCTCCTTCTCGTCGCTGAAGCGCTCGCGGGTGCGGGTCGAGACGTTGAAGACCTTCGAGGAACCGTTGTCGCCCACGGTGCGCGCCCGCATCGGCGCCATGCGCCCCGGCCACTACACCCGCCTCGGCGCCGCCATCCGCCACGCCACGGTGGGGCTGGCCAAACGCCCCAACCGCCGCCGCCTGTTGATCGTGCTGACCGACGGCAAGCCCAACGACCTCGACCACTACGAGGGCCGCTACGGCATCGAGGACAGCCGCAAGGCGATCGAGGAGGCGCGCGCCCTCGGTTGCTCGGTCTTCGGCATCACCGTGGACAAGGAGGCGCGGGCCTACATACCCCGCATCTTCGGCGCCAACGGCTTCGCCGTCATCGGGCGTCCGTCGAAACTCGCCGAGGCCCTGCCGGTGCTCTATCGCCACGTCGTCGGCGTGTGAGCCGGGGCGAGACCGGCGCATCTCGACCCCATCGCCGCCCGGCGGGACGATCCAAACGGGTGGTCGGACGCCATCCCCCGGTTCGTGAGCGGCGAGCGCGGCGATACGAGGTCGGCACGGACGGCGGCTTTCGGCGTGTGCGTCGTTCGGAAGACTGCCCGTCGGGACCGGGCTGATGCGGTGGTCGGAGTGGCAGGATTTGAACCTGCGACCCCCTCGTCCCGAACGAGGTGCGCTACCAGACTGCGCTACACTCCGTGACCGCGAGGCGCTGTATAGCGACCACGCCCCGGACCCGCAAGCCCGTTTTTCCAAGTCCGGCAATCCTGTGGACGGAGATGCCGCCGTCGGAGCGCTCCGGCGCCGCTCTCCCGGTGACGCCGCCGGTCTCGCTCGGCGTCCGACGGCCGACGGCGGCGCGGCCTCGTCGCTCCACCGGCGGCGGCGACGTCACGGACCGCCGGCGTGTCCCGCTCTCCCGTCACCGGCCCTGTTGCCCGCCTCCGGCGAAGTCGATATAGGAACCCCCGTTCCGGTGACCCGCTTCCCTCGCGGACCACACCGTTGGGGCGTCGCCAAGTGGTAAGGCAGCGGATTTTGATTCCGCCATTCGCAGGTTCGAATCCTGCCGCCCCATCCAGATTTCCGGCTCTCGAATCGGTTTCAACCGACTGCGCGTGAAACGCGTGTTGAAGCAATGATGCATCCGATGGTCGACTGTACCCGCTCCGGTCAGGGAGGAAGGGCACATGCGTCTGCGCGGGTTCGTCTCCGTCCTCGTTCTCGCCCTCGCGTCGTCCGCATTCTCGGCCGAGGCGCGTTGCATTCGTGACGACGGGTTCTGCCGTGGCTGTGGTTGCAAGGGTGGCCCCGGTTGGCGGCATACGGCGTCGGGCCGGTGCGTCGGGTTCCGCGAACTCGCGGCCAAGTGCGGCGACCCGCCCTCCGAGAAGCTCTGCGTCTTCGAGAACGCACCGGGCACCGGCGCCAATCGCGAATGTGCGCTCGCCCCCGCCGTGCCGCCGCCCGACGATCCACCGCCGTGGCCCCGTCGTTGAGGCGGATCCGGGGGGCGCCCATCATTTCGGCAGGCCCGCCCTTGCTCGCGCGCCCGACTCCCCCATCTTCTTTGGGAATCACCTAAGCCTTTTCGATCGCTTCTCTCGGGGGCGTGACCCTGCTATCAGAGCGCGGTCATTCTGTCGCACCCGATGCGCCACGCGATCCATAGAAGGGTCAGTCATGTCGATGCTCGCTACCTATCGTGCCCACGTCGCCGAACGCGGCGCTCTCGGCATCCCGCCGCTGCCGCTTTCGGCCAAGCAGACCGAGGCGTTGATCGCGCTGCTGCGCGAGCCGCCGGCGGGCGAAGAGGCTTTCCTCGTCGACCTCCTGACCCATCGCGTCCCCGCCGGCGTCGACGATGCAGCCCGCATCAAGGCCGGCTTCCTCGATGCCGTCGCCAAGGGCGTCGAAAAGAACGCGCTGGTCTCCCGCGAACTCGCCACCGAGCTGCTCGCCACCATGCTCGGCGGCTTCAACATCAAGCCGCTGATCGACCTGCTCGGCGATGCGGAGGTCGGCACGGTCGCGGCCGAGGGTCTGAAGAAGACCCTGCTGATGTTCGACTACTTCCACGACGTGAAGGAACTGGCCGACAAGGGCAACGCCAACGCAAAGGGCGTTCTCGCCTCTTGGGCCGAGGCCGAGTGGTTCACCTCGCGCCCCGAGGTCCCGGCCGCGATGACACTGACCGTCTTCAAGGTCTCGGGCGAGACCAACACCGACGACCTGTCGCCGGCGCCCGACGCCTCGACCCGTCCCGACATCCCGCTGCACGCGCTGGCCATGCTGAAGAACCCGCGCCCCGGCATCACCCCGGACGAGCCGGGTCTGCGGGGTCCGGTCAAGCAGCTCGAGGCGCTCATCGCCCAGGGCCATCCGGTCGCCTATGTCGGTGACGTGGTCGGCACCGGCTCGTCGCGCAAGTCGGCGACCAACTCGGTGCTGTGGTTCACCGGCCAGGACATTCCCCACGTCCCCAACAAGCGCTTCGGCGGCGTCTGCCTCGGCGGCAAGATCGCTCCGATCTTCTACAACACCATGGAAGACGCCGGCGCCCTGCCGATCGAACTCGACGTCTCCAAGATGGAGATGGGAGACGTCGTCGAACTGCGCCCCTATGAGGGCAAGGCGCTGCTCAACGGCGCGGTGATCTCGGAGTTCAAAGTCAAGTCCGACGTGATCTTCGACGAGGTGCGCGCCGGCGGCCGCATCCCGCTGATCGTCGGCCGCGGCCTCACCGCCAAGGCCCGCGAGGCGCTCGGCCTTCCGGTCTCCTCCCTCTTCCGTCTGCCGGCCGCCCCGGTCGACACCGGCAAGGGCTTCACCTTGGCTCAGAAGATGGTCGGCAAGGCCTGCGGCCTGCCCGAGGGCAAGGGTGTGCGCCCCGGCACCTATTGCGAGCCGAAGATGACGACGGTCGGGTCCCAGGACACCACCGGCCCGATGACCCGCGACGAGTTGAAGGATCTCGCCTGCCTCGGCTTCTCCGCCGATCTGGTGATGCAGTCCTTCTGCCACACCGCGGCCTACCCGAAGCTGGTCGATGTCCAGACCCACCACGAACTGCCCGGCTTCATCTCCAACCGCGGCGGCATCTCGTTGCGCCCCGGCGACGGCGTCATCCACTCCTGGCTCAACCGCCTGCTGCTCCCCGACACCGTCGGCACCGGCGGCGACAGCCACACCCGCTTCCCCATCGGTATTTCGTTCCCGGCCGGCTCCGGCCTCGTCGCCTTCGCCGCGGCGACCGGCGTCATGCCGCTCGACATGCCGGAATCGGTGCTGGTCCGCTTCAAGGGCGAGATGCAGCCGGGCGTCACGCTCCGCGACCTCGTCAACGCGATCCCCATGGCGGCGATCAAGGACGGCTCGCTGACGGTCGAGAAGAAGGGCAAGAAGAACGTCTTCAACGGGCGTATCCTGGAGATCGAGGGTCTGCCGAACCTCAAGGTCGAGCAGGCCTTCGAGCTCTCCGACGCCTCCGCCGAGCGGTCCGCCGCCGCCTGCACGGTGCGGCTGAACAAGGAGCCGATCATCGAGTACATGACCTCGAACATCGTGCTCATGAAGTGGATGATCGCCAACGGCTACGAGGACAGGCGTTCGCTCGAGCGCCGCATCGCCGCCATGGAGGCCTGGATCGCCGATCCGGTGCTGATGCAGCCCGATGCCGACGCCGAATACGCGGCGGTGTTCGAGATCGACATGAACGAGATCAAGGAGCCGATCCTCGCCTGCCCGAACGATCCCGACGACGTCAAGACGCTGTCGGACGTCGCCGGCGATCATGTCGACGAGGTCTTCATCGGCAGTTGCATGACCAACATCGGTCACTTCCGCGCCGCCGGTAAGATCCTCGCCGGCAAGTCGGACATTCCGACCCGCCTGTGGATCGCCCCGCCGACCAAGATGGACGCCATGATGCTGACCGAGGAGGGCTACTACTCCGTCCTCGGCAAGTCCGGCGCCCGCATGGAGATGCCCGGCTGCAGCCTGTGCATGGGCAACCAGGCGCAGATCCGCAAGGGCTCGACGGCGCTCTCCACCTCGACCCGCAACTTCCCCAACCGTCTCGGCATCGACACCCGGGTGTACCTGTCCTCGGCCGAACTCGCCGCGGTCGGTGCGCTGCTCGGCCGGATCCCGACGACGGAAGAGTACATGGCGGCGGTCGGCGGCCTCCAGGCCAAGTCGGCGGAAGTCTATCGCTACATGAACTTCGACCAGATCCCCGAGTTCGTCGCGATCGCCGACACCGTCTCGGCCTGATCGCGGTTCGATCTCGTGACCTGATGCGAGCCGGGGGAGACCCCGGCTCGTTTCGTTTCACGGGGGAGGGGCCGGCCGCGGCCCTTCGCGTCGGGGGGCTCCTCTGCGCTCCTCCCCACCGCCGCCCTTGACCCGTCACAGGCCGCGACTATGGTGCGCGCCCTTCTTCCCGCCGCCCGACGCCGCGCCTTCTCCGCGCCGCCCGGCCGGGCCGTCCCCACGAGGTCCCGATGTCGAAGCCCGCTCCCGTCCGCGCCCTCGGCCTCGACTTCGGCACCACCAACACCGTCGCCGCCCTGACCGACCCGACCGCTCCGGGCGGTGCCCGATCGATCCGCTTCCCCGACGGCGACGACGTCCATACGGTCTTCCGCTCCGCCCTCGACTTCTGGCCGGAGGGCCGCGGCCGGGACCGCCGCATCGCGGTGGAGGCCGGCCCCTGGGCCATCCGCCACTTCGTCGAGAACCCGGAGGGCAGCCGCTTCCTCCAGTCGTTCAAGACCTTCGCGGCGAGCCCGTCGTTCCGCTCGACCAACGTCCACGGCCGGTCGTACCGTTTCGAGGATCTGCTGGCGACCTTCCTCGGCAAGGTCGCCGACCACACCGATCCGGCGGAAGGCGCGCTGCCACGCCGCCTGATCGCCGGCCGGCCGGTCGCCTATGCCGGCGCCGCTCCCGATCCGGCGCTGGCCGAGGCGCGCTACGACACCGCTTTCACCGCTGCCGGTTTCGAGGAGATCCACTACGTCCACGAACCGGTCGCCGCCGCCTTCTGGTTCGCCCAAGGCCTGACCCGCGACGCGACGGTGCTGGTCGCCGACTTCGGCGGCGGCACCTCCGACTTCTCGGTCGTCCGCTTCACCGCCGGCGCCGACGGGGTGCGCGCCCACCCGCTGGCCCAGTCGGGCGTCGGCATCGCCGGCGACGGCTTCGATTATCGGATCATCGACAAGGTGGTGTCGCCCAAGCTCGGCAAGCATTCCCGCTACAGGAGCTGGGACAAATGGCTCGACGTTCCGGCCCACTGGTTCACCAACTTCGCCCGATGGAACCAGCTCGCGGTGATGAAGAGCCCCGAGACGCTGCGCGAGTTGGAGAAGCTCGCCGCCTCCGCCGACGATCCGACGGGGCTCGGCAGGTTGATCGAGATGATCGAGGACGATCTCGGCTGGCCGCTCTACAAGGCGGTTTCAGAGGCGAAGGCGGCGTTGTCGAGCGCCGAGGAGGCGCACCTCGCCTTCCACCACGGTACGATCCACATCGACGCGACCGTCCGTCGCACCGACTTCGAGAGCTGGATCGCCGACGATCTCGCCCGCATCGACGAAGCGATCGAGGCCGCGATCACCGCCTCCGGCGTGCCGCCCCGCGAAATCGACAAGGTCTTCCTCACCGGCGGCACCTCCTTCGTGCCGGCGGTGCGCCGCCTCTTCGTGAGCCGCTTCGGCGAGGACCGGATCGAGACGGGCGAACAATTGCTGTCGATCGCCTACGGCCTCGCCCTGATCGGCGCCGAGGAGGACATCGAACGCTGGACGGTGCGCGAGACCGTACGGGCCGCCTGAGGCTCACCCCGGTCGGATCAGCGCCGCGATCGCCGCCGGCGTGACGGTGGTCGGTTGCTGGAACGGATTGCCCTAGACCAGCACGATCGCCGCCGTCGGCCCCGCCGCCGCCGCGAAGAGCAGGATCGCCACCAGCGCCGCCCGCGGCTTCGTCACGTGGACCGCGGCCACGGACAGCATGGTGACGAAGCCGAGGAAGGCCATCCCCAGCCATTTCAGCGGATTGACGTGGGTCTGGGAGAGCGCGATGCGTTGATCCCGTGCCTCGCGCACTTCCATCGCCTGAGCCAGCAGTCGCGCGTGCACCGCCGGCCCGACCGCCTCGCCGATCGACCGGGCGGCGAGGCGGCCGAGCAGGCGATCGAGATCGGCGGACGTCTCCGGGCTGTGCCGGCGGCGGGCGAGGAGCGGCCACTCCACGTCGACGGCGGCGCGGGCGTAGTCCGAGACCGCACCTTCGATCGAAAGGCGCTCCGAGTCCGGCAGGACCCGGGTCAGGGACACGATCGCACGCAGGCTGTCGGCCTCGCGGAACACGGCGGTGGTCGCCCGGTCGTGGGCACTCCAGGTGTCGTTGGCGAGAAAGGCGAGGGTGAGGGCGAAGAGCACGCCGATGATGTTGATGAAAGGTGGCGCCACGCCGTCGAGCCCGGCGAGCCATGTTGCCCGCCGCGGGTCGTGCATCCATGCGATGAGGGCCCAGGAGGCGAGGAAGGTCCCGACCAGCGCCACCAGGGCGAAGCCGTAGTGATCATGGGCCCCGAGGTTCATCCGTCACCTCTCACCGGCCGCGGGATGCACACGGGAACTCCGCGGCGCCGATCGGGCCGGCGCGACGCCGTACCCGCCCGTTCTTCTCGCACCCGCGAGGAGAGACGTCGACTGCCGATTTGGCGGCCGATCATCGCGTCGGCCGGCCTCCGCCCTTCCGACGGTGGGGTCTCGGGCTCGATCCGAGGTCGAAATCCCCGATTTCGCGGCCAGAAAGTTATCCACAGCCCGTCACACGGCTGAAATCCTCGGCTTCTTGTGCAGTGCGAATTTTCGTCGAGAATTTCGCAATTCGGCTGTTGACGCCCTCCGGAGAGCCCCTTATAACCCGCTCCAACGACGGCGGCGTTGCCGCTGGCGAAGAAATCCTTCGCCCTCTGGTTCTGGTTTGTCTCTTGAAAAAGGGGCTTGCCAAGACGACCGGAAAGGTGTTGAAGGTCGACTCATTCGGTGAGACCGAAGGGACGTTGAAACCGCTCGAGGGGAACTTCGGGCGTCCGCTGCCGGTCCGGTGTCGGGTTCTTTGACAACTGAATAAGAAGAAAGAGAAACGTGGACGGCGTGATCCTTGCGGGGATCTCGGACCTCGGTTCGGGATCCTGGACAGGAGATCGGCCTGATCTACGTTTTGAGTTCTTACCCGCTCCTTCGAGAGAAGGAGTGAGTGTGAGACCTCGTCATCGAGTTCGCCGACCGTGAGGTCGAAGCGAATTCATGAGTCAACGTGCGATCAATGAATGGCCAATCGAACTTTCCAACTTGAGAGTTTGATCCTGGCTCAGAACGAACGCTGGCGGCAGGCTTAACACATGCAAGTCGAGCGGACCTTTCGGGGTCAGCGGCAGACGGGTGAGTAACACGTGGGAATCTACCCTTTGGTACGGA
>JAOTSD010000053.1 GCA_030247555.1 Siculibacillus sp.
TCGATCGCGGCGAAGGCCATCGCCGCCATCGCCTCCTCGTCGGAGACCGCCACCGCGATGGAGCCGCGCGCCCGGTTGACCGCGAAGGTGATCTCGCCCGGCGTCGGCGACAACAGGGCGTCGCAGATCGACCCCGAGGTGACCGGATTGGCGACCCTGCGACCCTCCGCCAGCGAGCGCGCCTGATCGTCGAAGCCGGCCGGCTCGACCATCACCACCCGCGCCGCCGGCGCACCACGTTCGAGCCCCAGCGCGATGCCCGAGGCGAGCCCGCCGCCGCTCGCCGGGGCGAGGACCAGATCGGGGACGAGCCCGAGAGCGGCGAGGTCCTCGACGATCTCGAGCCCGATGGTGCCCTGTCCGGCGATCACCCGGGCGTCGTCGAAGGGATGGACGAGATCGCCGCCGCTCTCGGCAGCGAGCTTCACCGTCAGCGCCTCGCGATCCTCGCGCGCCCGGTCGTAGGTGACGACCGCGGCGCCCGACCGTTTCGTCCGGGCGATCTTCAGCGCCGGCGCGTCGGCCGGCATCAGGATGGTGGCCGCGACCCCGAGGAGCCGCGCCGCCTCCGCCACGCCCTGGGCGTGATTGCCCGACGAACAGGCCACCACCCCCTTCGGCCGATCGGCCGGCGGGATCTGCGAGATGGCGTTCCAGGCGCCGCGGAACTTGAACGACCCGGTGCGCTGCAGGCATTCCGGCTTGAGGAAGACCCGTGCCCCGGTCATCGCGTCGAGCACCGGCGAGGCGAGGAGCGGCGTGCGCACCGCCACGCCCTTCAGGCGTTCGGCGGCGGCGACGACGTCGTCATGCGTCGGCAGGCGCGTCATATCTGGCTCCCTCAAGATGGAGAGCGAGGCGTAGCCCGCCCCGGGACGCCCCGCAAGCCCCACCGACGCGCGCCCGCCCGCCCGGCGCCGCCGCGCCTCGGTCGAACTCGCGCACCTCCCGGACGGCTCAGTCGAACTCGCGCGCCGCCCAGGCGGCGTAGAGGCGGCAGAGCGCGTCGAGACGGCGATCCTCGTTGTCGGGCAACCGCCAGTCGCCCGAGCTCGCCGCGTCGGTCGAGGCGAAATGGCGACGCCGTTCGATCACCGCCCCCTTGCCGGACAGGAGCACCAGCGCGCCGATCATCGTGTCGTCGTTGTCGCCGGCGGAATTGTCGAAGGTGCCGTGGCTGGCGCCGCCGACGAAGGCCGCCATCTGCACCTGTGCGACTTCGATCACCAACACCGGCGCACCGGCGTCCCCCGGCGCGATGCGCCCGGCGAAGGCCCCCGCCACCGCGATCCGCAACCGGTCGGCGACCTTCGCGGCGTAGTTGGTCACGCCCTTGGCGGCGAAGGAGCCGGCATCGACCCTGACCTCGCGGAAGCGGGCAACCCGGGTGGCCGGCTTCGACGACTCCGCCACGCAGGCGGCGAGCGGCAGCCCCGCCAAGGCACCGAGCAGCGCCCGGCGATCGATCGTCCTCGTCATGTCATCTCTCCCGACCGCGTCGCTTCAGTGACCCGATCTCAGGGCATGGAAATGGCCGAGCAGACCGAGAGTCGAGCCGTCGCGGCCCGCCGCCGGCGTCCGGCCTTCGACCATCGGCAGGAGTTCGGTCGCCAGTTGCTTGCCCAGCTCGACGCCCCACTGGTCGAAGGAATTGACGTCGTAGATCACCCCCTGGACGAAGACCTTGTGCTCGTAGAGGGCGAGCAGCCGGCCGAGGGTGAACGGATCGAGCCGGCGATACATCACCATGTTGGTCGGCCGGTTGCCGGGAAAGATCTTGTGCGGAGTGAGCGCGTCGACCGCCTCTCTCGCCAGACCGGCCCTTTCGAGCTCGGCGCGCACCGCCCGCTCCCCCTTGCCGACCATCAGCGCCTCGGTCTGCGCGAGGCAGTTGGCCACCAGCTTGACGTGATGATCGCCCAGCGCCTCGTGCGGCTCGGCGGCGACGAGAAAATCGGCCGGGACGACGTCGGTGCCCTGGTGGATGAGCTGGAAGAAGGCGTGCTGGCCGTTGGTGCCCGGCTCGCCCCAGACGATCGGTCCGGTCGGCCCGCCGACCGCCTTGCCGCTCTTCTTCACCCGCTTGCCGTTCGACTCCATGTCGAGTTGCTGGAGATGGGCGGCGAAGCGCGACAGCCGCTGGTCGTAGGGCAGCACCGCATGGGTGGGAAAGCCCATGACGTTGCGGTACCACACCCCGACCAGCGCCAGGAGCACCGGCAGGTTGGCGGCGAGCGGCGCCTCGAGGAAATGGTCGTCCATCGCCGCACCGCCGGCGAGGAAGTCGCGGAAGTTCTTCTCGCCGACCGCGATCATCACCGGCAGGCCGATCGCCGACCACACCGAATAGCGCCCGCCGACCCAGTCCCAGAAGCCGAAGGTGCGATCCTCGGCGATGCCGAAGGCGGTGACCTTGGGAATGGCTGTCGAGATCGCGGCGAAATGCGCCCCGACCGCCGCCTCGCCGAGATGCCCCGCGAGCCAGCCCCGCGCCGTGCCGGCGTTGGTCATGGTCTCGAGGGTGGTGAAGGTCTTGGAGGCGATGAGGAAGAGCGTCGTCGCCGGATCGAGCACGGCGAGCGTGTCGTGGACGTGGGCGCCGTCGACGTTCGAGACGAAATGCACCCGCGGCCCGTCGTGATACGGCCGGAGCGCCGTCGTCACCATCACCGGCCCGAGGTCGGAGCCGCCGATGCCGATGTTGACCACGTCGGTGAAGCGCTTCCCCGTCGCCCCGACGATCGCGCCGGCGCGCACCTTCTCGGCGAAGACGCCCATGCGCAACAGCACGTCCTCGACGTCCGCGGTGACGTCGGCGCCGCCGGTCGCATAGGCCCGCCGGCGACCCGGATTGCGCAGCGCGACATGGAGGACGGCGCGCCCTTCCGTGGCGTTGATCGCCTCGCCGGCGAACATCCGCGCCCGCCATCCCTCGACGTCCGCGGCTTTCGCCAGCGCGACGAGGAGTTCCATCGTCTCGGCGGTGACCCGGTTCTTCGAGTAGTCGAGCAGGAGGTCGTCGTGCCGCTGGGAGAAGCGCGCGAAGCGATTCGGATCGGCGGCGAAGAGGTCGCGCATCTGGACCGATTCGACCGCACGCAGATGGACCTTGAGGGCCTGAAAGGCGGTGTCGCGGGTGGCGGGCATGGCTCGGGTCCTTCGGTTCCCTCCCCCCGGCCGCCCGGCGGACGAGGCGGAGACGAGGCGCCTTCGGGCCGGCGCCCCGGCCGGCGTCCGCTTCAGAACGCCTTGAAGGTGATCAGCGTCTTGGTGTCGAGAATTCCGGGAATCGGGTGCACCTTCTCGTTGACGAAATGACCGATGTCGGTCGTGTCGTCGACGTAGAACTTGACGATCAGGTCGTGGTCGCCGGCGATCGAATAGATCTCCGAGGCGATCTCGGCGTCCGCCAGCGCGGTCGCCACCTGATAGGATTTGCCCAACTGGCACTTGATGAGGACGAAGAAGGGTTTCATCGGATCCGTCTCGGCTCGACACGCACCGGCAGTCGAGCAGATGCGACGCGGAAGGGCAAGTGGGGCGACCCCGCACCGCGGTGGACGACGGTGTCGCGCCGTCACGCCTCTTGCCAAGGCCGCTTCGCCGTCTTAACTGATGGGCATCTCATGGGGGTGCCCGACGTGGATCGGGCTGAGAGGCGAAGCCAACCCCTCGAACCTGATCCGGGTCGTGCCGGCGGAGGGATTGAGATGAGCATCGACGAGACCATCCCCACCCACATCACCGCCGCTCCGGCCGCCACGCGCGATCGGCTCCCGACCGCCGCGAAGATCGCGGAGGTCGTAGCCCACCTGCGCGCCCGGCGACCGCGCGTCCACGTCCTGACGTCACCCGTCGCCCAGACCTTCACCGCCAACATGCTGCTGGCGATCGGCGCCGAACCGTCGATGACGATCTCGCCGGAAGAGATCCCCGCCTTCGTGGCGAGCGCCGACGGCCTCCTCGTCAATCTCGGCATGCTGGACCGGATCCGTCGCGACGCTTCGCTCACCGCCATCGAGGTCGCCAAGGACGCCGGCGTGCCCTGGGTGCTCGATCCGGTGAAGATCGAGGTGTCGCCGCCCCGCCTCGATTTCGCCCGCCGCCTGATCGAGCTCGAACCCGCCCTCGTCCACACGAACCACGCCGAGTTCCTCGGCCTCGCCGAAGTCGAGGCCGAAGAGGGCGCGGTGAGGGACTACGCCGTCCGCACCATCTCGACCCTGGTGGTCACCGGCGAGGTCGACATCGTCACCGACGGCAAACGCCTCGTCCGCGTCGCCAACGGTCACCCGCTGATGGATCGCGTCACCGCCATGGGCTGCGCCGCCACCGCCATCGCCACCGCCTTCCGCGCCGTCGAGCCCGATCCGATCCTCGCCGCCACCGCCGCCCTCGTCGCCATCGGCGTCGCCGGCGAGATGGCCGCCGCCTCGGCGTCCGGCCCCGGCAGCTTCGCCGTGGAGATCGTCGACGCACTCTACGCCCTCGACGCCGAAACCCTGACGCAGCGAGCCCGCATCCGATGAGAGCCGACATCCGCCTCCACGCCATCCTCGACCCGACCCACACCCGCGGCCGCCCGCTCGCCGAGATGACCCGCGCGGCGATCGCCGGCGGCGCCACCATTCTCCAGTACCGCGACAAGGACGCGTCGACCTGGACGATGATGTCCCGCACCCGCGAGATCCTCGCCGCGGCGGACGGTAGCGGCGTGCCGGTCATCGTCGACGATCGGGTCGACGTCGCGCTCGCCGCCGGCGCCCACGGCGTCCACGTCGGCCAGACCGACATGCACCCGGACGACGCCCGCCGTCTGCTCGGGCCACTCGCGATCATCGGCCGCACGATCAAGTCGCTCGACCACGTCGCCGCCGTGCCGCTCGACAGCGTCGACTACGTCTGCGTCGGCGGCGTCTTCGCCACCGCCTCCAAGGACAACCCGGATCCGCCGGTCGGCCTCGCCGGACTCGCCGGACTGGTCGCCGCGATGAAGGCGCGTCGGTCCGACCTGCCGGTCGGCGCCATCGCCGGGATCACGATCGAGAACACGCCCGAGGTGATCGCGGCCGGCGCCGACGGCATCGCCGTGATCTCCGAGATCTTCATGGCCGACGACCCCGAGGCCGCCGCCGCCACCCTTCGCGGCGCCGTCGACCGCGCCCTCGCCGACCGCCCCTCGGAGGACCGCCGATGACCGCCGTCGCTCTCACCATCGCCGGCTCCGATTCGGGCGGCGGCGCCGGCATCCAGGCCGACCTGAAGACCTTCTCGGCGCTCGGCGTCTACGGCGCCAGCGTCATCACCGCGCTGACCGCCCAGAACACCCGCGGCGTCACCGCCGTCCACGACGTGCCGCCCGACTTCATCGCCGCCGAGATGGACGCGGTCTTCTCCGACATCGCCGTCGGCGCGGTGAAGATCGGCATGCTGTCGCGCGCCGACGTGATCCACACGGTGCGCGACGGGCTCGACCGGTGGAACGTCGAGAAGGTGGTGCTCGACCCGGTCATGGTCGCGACCTCGGGTGACGTCCTGCTCGCTCCGGAGGCGATCGAGACTCTGCGCGAGCACCTGCTGCCGCGCGCCTCGATCGTCACGCCCAATCTGCACGAAGCCGCCCGTCTCACCGAGCGGCCGCTCGCCACCGATCGCGCCGGCATGCAGGAACAGGCGGAGATCCTTCTCGATCTCGGCGCCCGCGCCGTGCTGGTCAAGGGTGGCCACGGCCGCGGCTCCGAGGCCGAGGATCTCTTCCTCAACGCCCACGGCCCGATGTGGCTGACCGCTCAGCGCCACGCCACGGTGAACACCCACGGGACCGGCTGCACTCTCTCCTCGGCGATCGCCGCCGGAATGGCTCTCGGTCTCGATCTCGTCCAGTCGGTACGCGCCGCCAAGGCCTACCTCACCGCCGCGATCCGCTCCGCCGACCGGCTGAAGATCGGTCACGGCCACGGCCCCGTCGACCACTTCCACGCCTGGTGGCCGAAGTGACCGCCACGCCCCCCGGCGACAGGACCGCTTCCGCGATGACCGCCACCCGCCGTTCCGCCCTCGCCTCCCTCGCCGCCGCCGGCGCCGCGACACTCACCACTCCGGCGATCGCCTCCGGTCGCATAGAGTGGAAGATGGTCACCTCCTGGCCGAAGAACCTGCCCGGGCCCGGCGTCTCGGCGGAACGCCTGGCCCGCACCATCGATCGCCTCTCCGGAGGTCGGTTGGCGGTGAAGGTCTTCGCCGCCGGCGAACTCGTGCCGCCGCTCGAGTGTTTTGACGCGGTCGGCGGCGGCACCGCCGAGATGGCCCACACCGCCTCGCTCTACTGGGCCGGCAAGATGCCCGCCGCACCCCTCTTCACTTCCGCCCCCTTCGGCCTCACCCCGCTCGAACACCTCTCCTGGGTCGACCACGGCGGCGGTCAGCCGCTCTGGGACGAGTTGTACGCCCCCTTCGGGGTCAAACCCTTCGTCGCCGGCAGCACCGGCGTGTCGATGGCCGGCTGGTTCCGCCGTCCGATCGAGCGTCTCGACGACGTCAAGGGCCTGAAGATCCGCATCGTCGGACTCGGCGGCGAAGTGTGGCGGCGCATGGGCGCGACCCCGGTCGCCCTGCCGCCGGGCGAAGTCTTCCCCGCCTTCCAGGCCGGTATCGTCGACGCCGCCGAACTGCTCGCGCCGCATTCCGATCTCGCCGTCGGCCTGCACCGCGTCACGAAGCTCTATTACGGCCCCGGGTTCGACAAGCCGAACGGCACCGGTGAAGCGTTGGTCTCGGCGAAGGCATGGGAGGCGCTACCCGACGATCTGAAGGCGATCGTCGCCACCGCTTGCCGCGACGAGCACGCCACCGCCCTCGGACAGGCGGAATGGATGAACGCGCTGGCTCTGGAGACGCTGATCTCCGCGCACGGGGTCGAGTTGAAGCGGATGCCGGCCGACGTCCTCGCCCTCGCCCGCAGGCTCGCCGAGGACCTCCTCGGCGAGATCGAAGCCAAGGATCCGATCTCCGCCCGCATCGTCGAGAGTTACCGCCGGGCGCGGTCGAAGGCGGCCGTCTGGGCGGCGGCGAATCTCGCCGGTTTCCTCTCCGCCCGCACCGTGTGATCCGATCTTTCGTCACGATCGTCATGAAACCGTGATCGAACGCGTGTTCTTCGAGGACGACGCGATCGACGGTCGGGGCGAATCCGATGACGACGAAACCCGAATCCCGGAACCACCGGGCGATCTTCCTCTCCGACATCCACCTCGGCACGCGGGGATGTCAGGCGGAGCTCCTGATCGACTTTCTCAAGTACCACGAGGCCGAGACGATCTATCTCGTCGGCGACATCGTCGACGGCTGGCGCCTGCGCCGTTCCTGGCATTGGCCGCAGGCCCACAACGATGTGGTCCAAAAGCTGCTGCGCAAGGGCCGCAAGGGCGCCCGCATCGTCTACGTCCCCGGCAATCACGACGAATTCCTGCGTGACTACGAGGGCACCCACTTCGGCGTCGTCGAGGTGGCGGAGGAGACCTTCCACGAAACCGCCGACGGTCGCCGCTTGCTCGTCCTGCACGGCGACCGCTTCGACGTGGTGGTGCGCAACGCCAAATGGATCGCCCATCTCGGCGACTGGGCCTACACCGCCGCCCTCGGGATCAACACGGTGTTCAATCAGGTCCGCCGCCGACTCGGATTCCCCTATTGGTCGCTCTCGGCCTGGGCCAAGCTCAAGGTGAAGAACGCCGTCAACTTCATCGGCGACTTCGAGACGACGCTCGCCGCCGAGGCCGTCCGCCTCGGTGTCGACGGAGTGGTGTGCGGCCACATCCACCACGCCTCGATTCGCGACGTCGACGGCGTCACCTACATGAACTGTGGCGACTGGGTGGAGAGTTGCACCGCGCTCGTCGAACATCTCGACGGCCGCTTCGAACTGGTGGTGTGGCAGCGACGGGACACCAAGGTCACCGCTTCCGAGCCCGAACCGAAGGCACTCGTCGCCGCATGAAGAGACTTCTCGTCGTCACCGACGCTTGGCGCCCGCAGATCAACGGCGTCGTCCGCTCCCTCGAACGGTTGGCAGAAGAACTGGAGAAACTCGACCTCGTGGTCGAGTTCCTCACCCCGCAGCTCTTCCGCACCCTGCCGATGCCGACCTATCCGGAGATCCGCCTCTCGCTCACCCACGGCTGGGACATCCGCCGCCGCATCGAGAAGGCCGCACCGGACTACGTCCACATCGCCACCGAGGGTCCGCTCGGCATGATGGCGCGCCGCGCCGCCCTCGACATCCGCGCCCCCGGCTACACCACCAGCTACCACACCCGTTTCCCCGAATACGTCTCGGCTCGGTTTCCCGTCCCGCAGAGCTGGACCTATGCCATGCTTCGCCGATTCCACAACGCCGGCCTCGGCTGCATGGTGGCGACCGAAACGTTGGAGAAGGATCTCGGCGCCCGCGGTTTCCTGAACCTGATGCGCTGGTCGCGAGGCGTCGACACCGACCTCTTCCATCCGCGCGAAGGCAACGTCTACGACCTGCCCCGCCCGATCTTCCTCAACGTCGGCCGCATCGCGGTGGAGAAGAACCTCGAGGCTTTCCTCGATCTCGACCTGCCCGGCTCCAAGGTGGTGATCGGCGACGGCCCTCAGCTCGGCGAATTGAAGCGAAAGTATCCGGCGGTGCACTTCCTCGGACCGAAGACCGGCGAAGACCTCGCCGCCCACTACGCAGGGGCCGACGTCTTCGTCTTCCCCTCGCTCACCGACACGTTCGGCAACGTGGTCGTCGAGGCGCTGGCCTCCGGCCTGCCGGTCGCCGCCTTCCCCGTCATGGGGCCGATCGACATCGTCGGCGGCACGCGCGGTGGGGTGCTGTCGAACGACCTGCGCGAGGCCTGCCTCGCCGCGACGGCGCTCTCCCGCGAGGACGCCATCGAGGTCGCACGGGGTTTCGACTGGAAGGGCTCCACCGCCCAGTTCCGCGCCAATCTCGAAGAGGCGCAGGTCCGCCGCCGCGCCATGCAGGCCGCCCACGGCCGATGACCGAACGCCGGCGCGCGGGCACTCGATGACCGACGGGGTCGCCGGTCATCGGGCCGGGGAATGGCGCGGCCGGCGACCCGCGCCCGGTCCGCCCTCACCTCCCGAAGCCCGGACGGATCACCGATCCCGCTGGTGTCCGTTCAGACCTCGTTCAGTATAAATACAGATGATGGGTATCGCGGAGACGCGGTGGATCGGACGCTCCCCCGATGCGCTCGCTCACCCTTCTTCGCACCCGCGCGTCTCTCCCCGGCGTGCGGCCCCTCCGGATCGATACCACCCCCGAGGTACTCCCCATGCGCTCCGTACTTCCGATCCTGCTCGCTCTCGCCGCGGGCATCGCTTCGACGTCCGCCGCTTCGGCCCAGTCCAGACTCTTCGGTCAGGGCTTCGACGGCTGGACCTTCACCGCGACCACCGAGAGGCCGGGCGTGGTCAACTGCCGCGCCACCCGCAAGGTCGGCGGCCGCGACGACATCATGGCGATGCGCAACGACTGGAAGCCCTATCTCAGCATCGCGGCCGAGGGCCGGCGGGGCAAGTGGCCCGGGACCTACGTCTACGTTCCCGGCAAGAAGCATCTCGAGTGGCGCGTCCCGGCCGAAGCCAACGGCGCGCGCATGTGGTTCCCGATGCCCGACTTCGGCACGGTCGGAGACATCGCCGCCGCGGGCGTCTACGAGTTCTCCGTGCCCGACAGCGAGGACACCGGCCGGATCCCCCTCGGCAAGCGCGCCGGCGAGGCCTGGGAACGGGTCAACCAGTGCGTCCTCGCCAACGGCGGTTGACGTGACCGCCATTCGGCACCACCGCCACCGCGATCACGCCCACGCCCACGCCATCCCTCGAGACCGTCCGAACTCCGACCGGAGGAGGACACCGAATGGCATCGAAGCACATTCTCGTCCCCATTCTCCTCCCCGCGGCGATCGCACCGGCGACGATGGCGAAGGCCCATCTCGTTCATCTCACCGGTGCCGCCCACCGTCGCACTGGCGGGGCATCGACGTGAAGTGATCGGGACGGCCCGACCCGCGCGGGGCGGAGATCCCACTGTCGCGCCGGCGGGAGCCGGAAACGCCAGAGGCCGGGCGCGAGCCCGGCCTCCCAGTTTTCGCCGGCCGGGCGCGAGCCCGGCCTCCTCGCTTTCGCGCCTCGCGCCATCCCGTGGGATCGCGCGACGTTCGGCGATCAGTTCTTCGCCTTGTCGACGAGCTTGTTCTTGGAGATCCACGGCATCATGCCGCGCAGCTTGGCGCCGACCTCCTCGATCGGATGCTCGTCGGCCAGACGCCGGGTCGCCTTGAAGCGAGCCATGCCGGCGCGATACTCCTGCATCCACTCCGAGGTGAAGCGGCCGGTCTGGATGTCCGCGAGAACGCGCTTCATCTCGGCCTTGGTCTCCGAGGTGATGATGCGCGGGCCGGTGACGTACTCGCCCCACTCGGCGGTGTTGGAGATCGAGTAGTTCATGTTGGCGATGCCGCCCTCGTAGATGAGGTCGACGATCAGCTTCACTTCGTGCAGGCACTCGAAATAGGCCATCTCCGGGGCGTAGCCCGCCTCGACCAGGGTCTCGAAGCCGGCGCGGATCAGCTCGACGAGGCCGCCGCACAGCACGACCTGCTCGCCGAACAGGTCGGTCTCGCACTCTTCGCGGAAGTTGGTCTCGATGACGCCCGAACGGCCGCCGCCGACGCCGCAGGCGTAGGAGAGCGCGAGGTCGTGGGCATTGCCCGAGGCGTCCTGATGGACGGCGATCAGGCACGGCACGCCGCCGCCCTTCTGGTACTCGCCGCGCACGGTGTGGCCCGGGCCCTTCGGCGCGATCATGACGACGTCGACGGTCTTCTTCGGCTCGATCAGGCCGAAGTGGACGTTGAGGCCGTGGGCGAAGGCGACCGCGGCGCCGTCACGGATGAAGGGAGCGATCTCGCCCTTGTAGATGTCGGCCTGCAGCTCGTCCGGGGTGGCCATCATCATCAGATCGGCCCACTTGGCGGCATCCGCCACGGTCATCACTTCGAGGCCGTCGGCCTGAACTTTGGCGGCGGTGGTGGAGCCGGCCTTCAGCGCGATGCGGACGTCCTTGCAGCCCGAATCCTTGAGGTTCAGCGCGTGCGCCCGGCCCTGCGAGCCGTAGCCGACGATGGCGACCTTCTTGGCCTTGATCAGATTGAGATCGGCATCGGAGTCGTAATAGACGCGCATGTGGGTGTCCTTCCCTGTCGTGATCACGAACCGGCGGCGCCGGTCGAGGTGGTGGTCGCGCCGTGGAGCGCGAGGAACTGCCGGGTCGCCCGCACGGCGTCCGCGCGGATCGTCTCGGGATCGAGGTCCATCCGGTCGCCGAGCAGCAGCCGGATCTGGATGTCGCGGGCGACGAGCCCGAAGAAGGTGCGGAACGCCGCCTCGGTGTCGTCGAAGCCGAGAAGCCCGGCATCGCGGCCGGCCTCCAGCACCGGCTTCAACCGGCGGCCCATGGCGAAACGGCCGTTCTCCAGTACGATCGCCCCGAGGCTCGCCTGCCGCCCGGCGGCCTGGCCGATGGCCACCCGATTGAGCGCGATCGAGGTCTGCGACGAGATGACGGTCAGCCAGTTGACGGCGAATTCCTCGAGCCGCGCCGTCAGCGTCGCCCCGTCGAGCCCGGCGCGATCGATCGGCGCCACCCTGACCCGCGACGCCTGCCAGCGCACCGTCGCGGCGATGAGCCCATCGCGATCACCGAACCATTTGTAGAGCGTCTCCTTCGAGCAGGAGGCTCGCCGCGCCACCGCCGTCATGGTGAGTTGGTCGCCCTTCTCGACGAGCAGACGCAACACCGCGTCGAGAACGCCGGCCTGGCGCTCGGTCAACACGATCTCGTCCATCGGAGTGAGCTGTTGCATCGGTCCGTCGCAATGTACCGTACCGTACGGTACGCTTCCCTATCTCGCCGATCGCCTCCGGTCAAGCGGATTCGCCGCGTGTGACGGTCGGCCGGCGAAGGTTCCCGCGCGATGTTCGGATGACCATTCCAGGTGGTGGTCAGCATCCAAAACCCTGACAGGGGTAGGCTGCCGGGAGACTCGCTCGGCGATCGAACGCCGGGTGACGTTTTGACCGTTGATGGAACGGACGATCTCGTGGTTTCATCCGCACCGGAAGTTTGTTCCGTCGCGCAGCTTCGATCCGCTCCCGCGAACCCATTCAAGAAGGACCCCCTCGTGAGAAGCGAATTGGAAAAAATCAGGATTTCCGTCGGATTGACCGAGGCGGACACCGACGTCACGGCGCGCTATCGGGCGATCATCATGAAGGTGGTCCCCGGCGTCGTCGACGAGTTCTATGCTCACATGTTTTCGATAGGAAACGATTCCTATTTCCGCGGCGTCGATGTTCCGTCGTTGAAATCCCGCCAGATCGAACACTGGCGCCACCTGTTCCGTGCGGATTTCGACGATGTCTACGGCAACCACGCCACCCGCATCGGCATCGTCCACCGTGACCGGGCGATCACACCGACCGTCTACATGCGCTCCTACGGCTGGTTCACCAGCCGCCTCCTCGAAGTCCTGCTCGCCCGCCCCGATGTCTCCGCAGCCGATCGTCCCGGCCTCGCGGCGGCGGTGCTGAAGCTGATCCACCTCGACATGACCATCGCCCTCGCCGCCTACGACGCCGCGCTGGTCGACTGATCGGGCCGGCTCGCTCGACGATGCGGCTCGCCGGTCAAGCCTCCCCGGGCAGCTTCCAGGCGACGGCATCCTCGCCGTAGATCGCCTCGAGCGCCCGAGTGATCTCGATCGCCTCGCCCTCGAAGCGCCGCAGCGCCTCCCGGTCGACGATCGTCGGTCCGTCGTCATGGTCGACGTCGAGCGCCTCGATCACCCGTCCTTCGAAGTCGGCGATCCGCTCGCGCAGATCCTCGGGCAGATCGAGCCGAGAGGGATCGAGATTGCGTCCATCGTCGGCGTCCCACAGCGGCCAGCAGCCGACCTCCGGCGCCAGGATCACGTTGACCGGCTGCCGATACGGCCCCGGCTCGGGCTCCTGACCGGCGATCGGCGAAGCATCGAGCCCCGGCATCGCCCGCAGTGCCCGGATCTCGAAGGCCTGCCACACCAATGCGGCGACCGCCGCGACGCCGGCGACCGCTTCCACCACCGGAAGCGCTTCGAACCGCACGACGTCGAACTGCTCGGCCGCGATCACCAGTCCGGTTCCGACCAGCCAGACGCCGAAGGCGTTGGAGACTCGCGTCCGGCCGATCCGATCCTCGTCGTCCTCCGGCGGGAATTCACGGGCGGCATAGAAGAGCCAAGCCGCCTGCACGAGAGCATTGGCGAGGAGCGCCGCCTGTGCGAAGCGATCGAGCGCGGCGAGGAGGAACCCGGCGAGCGCCGTCAGCACCGCCCCGAGCGTCAGCAGAGCGGCCCGCACCACGTCGCGCCGACGCACCCCGCCGGAGAGCGCCGCGATCATGCCGTCGAGCCCGCGCGTCTCGTGGAGCGCCCTGAGGGTGATCATCCCCCCCGCGAACCAGAACACGCCGAGTGCCCGTACCGCCCAGTCCCACATCGCCCGCCCGCCTCCGCTCTCATCCGTCCGCCGGCGAAGATAGCCGAGGCGGCGACGGCGGCGAAGTTACGAAGCCCGTCATGGTTCGGACGCGCGTCGGGGGAGAGGAGCCTCCGCTCCCCTCCCCCGAAGGTCGACGCCTCGATGGGCTCGATCTCAGCTGGCCTCGGGCCCGCGCGAAATCGCCGCCACGCCGGTGCGCGAGTATTCGACGAGGCCGAGCGGCCCCATCAGGCCGACGAACTCGTCGATCTTGTCGGACTTGCCGGTGATCTCGAAGACGAAGCTCTCGGTGGTGGCGTCGACGACGCGAGCGCGGAAGGCGTCGCCGAGACGCAGCGCCTCGACGCGGGCCTCGCCCTTGCCCTTCACCTTGATCAACGCTAGCTCGCGCGCCAGCACCTTGCCGGAGACGGTCAGATCGACGACCCGGTGCACCGGCACCAGTCGATCGAGCTGGTTCTTGATCTGCTCGATCACCATCGGCGTGCCGGTGGTGACGATGGTGATGCGGGAGAGGTGCTTCTCGTGCTCGGTCTCCGAGACGGTGAGGCTCTCGATGTTGTAGCCGCGGCCGGAGAACAGGCCGACGACGCGGGCGAGGACGCCCGGTTCGTTGTCGACGACGACCGAGAGCGTGTGGGTCTCGGGGCTCTGGAAGATGTGGGCGGAGGGATAGTGAGTGGTGTTCATGACGAAATCTCGGTGCTCTCGAAGTGACGTTCGAAGATCGGATCGAGGGGACGCGGGCTCTCCGCCCGCGCGCCCGCTCACACCAGCATCTTGCCCTTCTCGTCGATGACGTCGCCGATGTCCTCGACCGTTTCACCGAAGAGCATCTCGTTGTGCGCCTTGCCCGACGGGATCATCGGGAAGCAGTTCTCCGCCGGATCGACGACGCAGTCGAAGATCACCGGTCTGTCGACCGCGATCATCTCCGCGATCTTGGCGTCGAGTTCCGACGGCTTCTCGCAGCGGATGCCGACGCCGCCCATCGCATCGGCGAGCTTCACGAAGTCGGGCAGCGCGTGCGAATAGCTCTCCGAGTAGCGGCCGCCGTGCAGCAGTTCCTGCCACTGCCGGACCATGCCCATGTAGTGGTTGTTGAGGATGAAGATCTTGATCGGCAGACGGTACTGCACCGCCGTCGAGATCTCCTGCATGGTCATCATCACCGAAGCCTCACCGGCGATGTCGATGACCAGGCTCTTGGGATGCGCCATCTGCACGCCGACCGCCGCCGGGATGCCGTAGCCCATGGTGCCGAGGCCGCCCGAGGTCATCCAGCGGTTCGGCTCGTCGAAGGTCAGGAACTGCGCCGCCCACATCTGGTGCTGGCCGACCTCAGTGGTGAAGTAGACGTCTTTGCCCTTGACCGCCTCCTGCAGTCGCTGGAGGGCGTACTGCGGCTTGATGATCTCGTCGGAGTTGCGATAGGCGAGGCACTTGCGCGCCCGCCAGTGATCGATCTTCTCCCACCACTTGCGGATCGCCTTCTTGTCGACGTCCGGCTGGGTGGACTTCCACACCCGGATCATGTCCTCGAGGACGTGGCCGACGTCGCCGACGATCGGGCAATCGACCTTGATGATCTTGTTGATCGAGGACGGATCGATGTCGATGTGGATCTTCTTGGCGTGCGGCGCGAAAGCGTCGAGACGGCCGGTGATGCGATCGTCGAACCGAGCGCCGACGCAGATGATCAGGTCGGACTCGTGCATCGCCATGTTGGCCTCGAGGGTTCCGTGCATGCCCAGCATGCCGAGGAACTGCGCGTCGTTGCCGGGATAGGCGCCGAGCCCCATCAGCGTCGAGGTGATCGGATAGCCGGTGGTTCGGACCAGTTCCCGCAGCAACTGCGAGGCGTGCGGGCCGGAATTGATGACGCCGCCACCGGTGTAGAAGATCGGCCGGTGCGCCTTGCCGAGCATCTGGACCGCCTGGCGGATGGCGTCCATGTCGCCCTTGACCTTCGGACGATAGGTCTTGTGCTGGATGTTCTTCGGCCCGTGATAGGTGCCTGTGGCGAACTGCACGTCCTTCGGGATGTCGATGACGACCGGCCCCGGGCGGCCCGACTTCGCAACGTGGAAGGCTTCGTGCAGGATGCGCGGCAGATCCTCGATGCGCTTGACCAGCCAATTGTGCTTGGTGCACGGCCGGGTGATGCCGACGGTGTCGCACTCCTGGAAGGCGTCGTTGCCGATGAGGTGCGTCGGGACCTGACCGGTGATGCAGACGAGCGGGATCGAATCCAGGAGCGCGTCGGTCAGACCGGTGACGGCGTTGGTCGCGCCCGGGCCGGAGGTGACCAGCACCGCGCCGACCTTGCCGGTCGACCGCGCATAGCCCTCGGCCGCATGGACCGCGCCCTGCTCGTGGCGGACGAGGACGTGCTTGATCTTCTCCTGCTTGAAGATCTCGTCGTAGATCGGCAGCACCGATCCGCCCGGATAGCCGAAGAGCACCTCGACGCCCTGATCCTGCAGGGCTGCGATCACCATTTCCGCTCCGGTCATCTGCCGTGACATGGGGTCTTCTCCGGTCCTTTCGTGCCGCTCGTCGTCGGACGTCGGCAGGGTCTCGTGTGGGGTGTTCCGGGTAACAAAAAAGGCCCCGGTGGGGGGCCTGTTTTCCGCGCGCTCGCTGTCTTTCGCCGAGGTCCTCAGACCCCGTCGGCGGCGCGCGGTACGACTACGAGAATGTTCTTGCGCGGCATCGGGCGCAGATCCTCTTCCTTCGGATGGGCCGGGACCCTAGACGCGAGCGGGCGGAAGGTCAAGTGGGTGAAACGGCGGATCCGCGGCCGGCGCCTCGGCGGCCGACCGCGGAAATCCGCGATCTTTCTCCTCACACCCGCCGCCAGCGCTCCTCGCGCGCCGCGACGCGTCGCCGCGCCACCTCGGCGAGACGACGGCTCGCCTCGACCGCCGAGAGCGACGGCTCGAGCCCGGCGACATCGCGCGGCGTGAGTCCGAGATCGTCGAGCAACCGTGCATCGAGGCCGCGCAGATGCCGCATGTGCCGGCGTGCCGTACGGGCGCGGTGCAGCGACGCCGCCAAGCGCATCACGGCGCGGCGGAAGATGTCCCAGTACGAGAGGGCGTGGTCGTCGCCGAGAGCGGCGATCATCAGGGCTGCGTCGCGCATGGCGGTTCTCTCCCGTTCGCGAAGCCGGTCTCATGCGGCGTTCACGCGGTTTCGTTCGGTTCGTGGGCGAAGTGCGGGTCTTCGATGTCGGAGGATGCTCCGGCCAGATTGATCAATCAAACGAAAAGAACTAACGTGGCACTTCAGAAACTCTGATCACACATGAGTGCAGGGGGGCCGCCATGACCGACACCCGGGACGACGAATGCCTCGAATCTCCCTTCTCGGGCGGCAGCGCCGTGTTGGAGATCGACCTCCTGCGCACCCTCCTCGCCGTTCATCAGACCGGGTCGTTCTCGCGTGCGGCCCAATCGGTGTTCCGCACCCCCTCGGCCGTCTCGATGCAGATGAAGCGGCTCGAGGAGATCGTCGGCCGCCCGATCTTCGCCAAGGACGGCCGCGGCGTGGCCCTCACACCGGCGGGTGACGATCTGATCGGGTACGCCCGCCGCATCATGCAGCTCAACGACGAGGCGCTCGCCCGCTTCCGCTGCGCCGACACCCGCGGCGTGGTCAGGCTCGGCACCCCCGACGACTACGCCACCAAGTTCCTGCCCTCGATCCTCGCCCGCTTCGCCGCCAGCCATCCGCACGTCCAGGTCGACGTCGTCTGCCAGCCGAGCCGCAATCTCGTCCGCCTCCTCGAGGAGGGCGAGGTCGATCTCGCGCTCGTCAGTGTCGGCCTCGGCTGCGGCATCCCCGGCACCGGCACCATCGTCCATCGCGAGAGACTCGTCTGGGCCGGCGCCCGCTGGGGCGAGGCGCACCTCAAGCGCCCGTTGCCGCTCGCCGTCTCCGGCACCACCTGCACCTGGCGCAGCCTCGCCATGGCCCGCCTCGACCGGGAAGCCATCCCCTACCGCGTCGCCTATTCGAGCCAGCACTACGTCGGACAGGTGGCGGCGGTCCTCGCCGATCTCGCCGTGGCGCCGTTGCCGCGCAGCGTCATCTCCGGAGAACTCGTGCCGATCGACGAGAAGCTGCTGCCGGCGATCGGCCACTACGAGATCCAGCTGATGACCGCCGCGCGCGCCACCGGCGCGGCGATGGAGGCGCTTTCCGGCCACATCGTCCAGAGCTTCCAGGCGGAGACCGACTGGCGCGACCGCGAGGCGGCGGAGTGAACCTCAGGCGGTGATCTCGATCAGCGCCCCGTCGGGCGCCCGCACCACCGCCTCGAAGAAACCGTCGCCGGTGGTGCGCGGTCCCGAGACCAGCAACCCCTCGGCGGCGAAACGCACCGCGGCGGCCTCGACCGCCTCGGCCGAACCGAGCGAGATCGCCACGTGGGCCCAGCCCGGGGCCTCGCCCTCGGCTCGCCCTTCGATCCACGGCCCGCTCATCAACTCCAGCGCCGATCCGTCCGGGAGCTTCACGAAGCGGGAACGGAAGCCCGGGCGATTGCGCGAGACGTATTCGTCGCCGATATCGGCGCCGAAATGGGTGGCCCAGAACCGGGCGCTGCCGTCGAGGTCGGCGGTCCACAGGGCGATGTGAGCGAGACGCATCGGAGGCTCCTCATGTGCGGCGGCGAGCGCCGACCGACGACTTGGTGCGAAGGTGGTGGGTCCGCCGTTGCGCACCGCGCCACTCCGTCCGACCCTCGCTCCTCACCCGTACGGCGATTCGCCCGCGAGGCCACCCCATGAAGCAGTATCTCGACCTGATGCGCCGCATCCGTGACGAAGGCGTCACCAAGACCGACCGCACCGGCACCGGTACGCGCTCGATCTTCGGCCATCAGATGCGCTTCGACCTCGCCGACGGCTTCCCCGTGGTGACCACCAAGAAGCTGCATCTGAAGTCGATCATCGTCGAACTGCTGTGGTTCCTGCGGGGCGACACCAACATCGCATATCTGAAGCACAACGGCGTTTCGATCTGGGACGAATGGGCCGACGAGAACGGCGACCTCGGCCCGGTCTACGGCCACCAGTGGCGTTCCTGGCCGACGCCGGAGGGGGGCGCCATCGATCAGATCGCCCGGGTGGCGAACGAGATCCGCCGCAATCCCGACAGCCGCCGGCTCATCGTCTCGGCCTGGAACCCGGCCGACATCCCGCGGATGAAACTGCCGCCCTGCCATCTGCTCTTCCAGTTCTACGTGGCCGAGGGCCGGCTCTCCTGCCAGCTCTATCAGCGCTCGGCCGACGTCTTCCTCGGCGTGCCCTTCAACATCGCCTCCTATGCCCTCCTCACCATGATGATGGCGCGGGCGACCGGGCTCGAGCCGGGCGAGTTCATCCACTCCTTCGGCGACGCGCACCTCTATCTGAACCACATGGAGCAGACCGAGCTGCAACTCTCCCGCGACCCGCGACCGCTGCCCGTCATGCGGATCGATCCGTCGGCGACCTCGATCTTCGACTTCCGCTACGAGCATTTCACCCTCGAGGGCTACGACCCCCACCCCCACATCAAGGCGCCGGTGGCGGTCTGATCCGAGGAGAAGGCGATGGGAATCACGATCCGCGACGTGCGCCCCGGCGAGGCCGGGCTCGTCCTCTCCTTCGTCGTGGCGCTCGCCGCCTACGAGAACCTCGCGCACGAGGTCGAGGCGACGGAAGCGACCTTCGAAAAGGCGCTCTTCGGGCCGAACCCGCGGACCTTCTGCGACATCGCCGAACTCGACGGCGAACCCGTCGGCTTCGCCCTCTGGTTCTACAATTTCTCGACCTTCCAGGGCGTCGCCGGGATCTATCTCGAGGACCTCTACGTCGATCCGAAGGCGCGCGGGCGGGGCATCGGCAAGGCATTGCTCGCACGCCTGGCGAAGCGCTGCCTCGACGAGGGACTCGGGCGGCTGCAATGGTGGGTGCTCGATTGGAACGCCCCGTCGATCGCCTTCTATCGCTCGCTCGGCGCGGTGCCGCAGGACGAGTGGACGGTGATGCGCGTCTCCGGCGAGGCGCTGGCGAAACTCGGAGGGGAGTCATGAGTTTCGACGGCGTCGAGGTCTTCGCGGTGGTGGCGGCGGCGGTGAACCGGGTGATCGGCCGCGACGACGCCCTACCTTGGCGGATCTCCTCCGATCTGAAGCACTTCAAGCGCCTGACCATCGGCTCGCCCGTGATCATGGGGCGCCGGACCTTCGCCTCGATCGGCAAACCCCTTCCAGGTCGCACCAACATCGTGGTCAGCCGCGACCCGGCCTTCACCGCCGAGGGCGTCGTCGTCGCCGCGTCACTCGAAGCGGCACTCGACGTCGGCGCCCGAGTGGCGCGCGAGACCGGCGCGACCGGCATCGCGATCATCGGCGGCGGCGAGGTCTACGCCCGGGCGCTGCCCCTCACCGACCGGGTGGAACTGACCGAAGTGAAGCTCACCCCCGATCCGGCCGACGCGGTCTTCTTCCCCGAACTTCCCTTCGCCGACTGGGTCGAAGTGGCGCGCACGCCCGGTGAAAGGGGCGAGAAGGACGAGGCCGACGTCGAATTCGTCACGCTGCGACGACGCTGAGGCGGCTTTCATTCGTGCCCGTCGCGGAATAGCCCCCCTTCGCCGGGTCCTTCCGTTGAAACCGGGGGGGCGCGTACCTATAAAACGGTGGTGCTTCGACGCTGGTGCGCGGTGGGAGAGGAAACGGTCACGTCTCCTCGTGCCACGCGCCGGGTCGGAAGCGATCAGGACAAGGACACGACATGCCCTGGAGCAACCAGAACGGCGGTGGCGGATGGAAGGGCGGCGGTGGCGGCCCTTGGGGTCAGCCGCCGCGCGGGCCGTCGGGCGGCGGCAATCAGCCCCCGGATCTCGAGGAACTGCTGCGCCGCAGTCAGGAGAAGCTGAAGGACTGGCTGCCGGGCGGTGGCGGAACGGGCGGTGGCGGCGCGATCGGCATCGGCGGCAAGGGTCTCGCGCTGGTCGCCGTCGGCGCGCTGGCGCTGTGGTTGCTCACCGGCTTCTATCGGGTCGAGCCCGACGAGCTCGGCGTCGAACTGGTGCTCGGCAAGGTCACGTCCCAGACCACCCCGGGCCTCAACTACAACGTCCCCTACCCGATCGGACAGGTCTATACGCCCAAGGTCCTCGCGGTGCGCGAAATCTCGGTCGGCCAACGTGACTTCGACACGGCGCGCGGCGTGCCCGGGCGCGACATCCCCGACGAGAGCCTGATGCTGACCGGCGACGAGAACATGGTCGACGTGTCGTTCAAGGTGCAGTGGAACGTCAAGGACGCCGCCGCTTTCCTGTTCAACATCCAGAACCCGGAAGCCACGGTGAAGGCGGTCGCCGAGAGCGCCATGCGCGAGGTCATCGGCAGGAACTCGATCGAGATGATCCTCACCGAGAACCAGCGCCGCATCGAGACCGACGTGCGCCATCTGATGCAGAAGACCCTCGACGACTACAAGTCGGGCGTCGAGGTACGCCTCGTCAACATGCACAAGGTCAACCCGCCGACCCAGGTCATCGACGCCTTCCGCGACGTTCAGGCGGCGCGCATCGATGCCGAGCGTCTGCAGAACGAGGCTCAGGCCTACGCCAACCGCATCGTGCCGGAAGCCCGCGGTCAGGCCGCGGCGATCACCGCCCAGGCCAACGCCTATCGGCAGCGGACGGTGGAGGACGCGCGCGGTCAGGCCGATCGCTTCTCCAAGGTGCTCGAGGAATACAGGCACGCCCCGGCGGTCACCCGTGAGCGCCTCTATCTCGAGACGATGGAGCGGGTGTTCGGCGGCATGGACAAGGTGATCGTCGACCAGGGCAAGGGCGAAGGCGCCATCCAGCCCTACCTCCCGCTCGATCAACTCACCCGCAAGCCGCAGGCGAAGGGAGCCACGCCATGAAGACCGGTTTCTTCGGTTTCGTCGGCGTCCTCGTCGTCGCCGTCCTCGTCGTCGCCTCCGGCGCCGCCTTCATCGTCTCGCCGACCAATCAGGCGCTCGTCCTGCAACTCGGCCAGGTGCGTCGGGCGGTGGTCGAACCGGGGCTCTACTTCAAGATCCCCTTCATCCAGAACGTCGAGTATCTCGACAAGCGCATCCTCGACATCGACCTCGAACCGCAGGAGCTCATCGCCTCCGACAAGAAGCGGCTCGTGGTCGACGCCTTCGCGCGTTACAAGATCGTCGATCCGGTGCAGTTCTACCAAGGTGTCCGCACCGTCCAGGGCGGCAACCAGCGGCTCAACACCTTCGTCTCCTCCGCGGTACGCGCCGTGCTCGCCGACGCCACCTTCTTCGCGGTGGTGCGCGACGACCGCTCCGGCCTGATGGAGAAGATCCGCGTCCAGGTCGAAGCGGAAGCCAAGGGCATCGGCGTCGACATCGTCGACGTGAAGATCCGTCGCGCCGACCTGCCGCAGAAGAACTCGGAAGCCGTGTTCCAGCGCATGCAGACCGAACGCCAGCGCGAGGCGACGGAACTCAGGGCCAAGGGCTCGGAGGAGAGCCAGCGCATCCGCGCCAAGGCCGACGCCGAGAAGGAGATCCTGCTCGCCGAAGCCGGCCGCGACGCCGAACGGGCTCGTGGCTCGGGCGACGCCGAGCGGATCAAGGTCTTCGCCGAAGCCTTCGGCAAGGACCCGGACTTCTTCGCCTTCTACCGTTCGATGCAGGCCTACGAGGCATCGATGAAGGCGGGTGACACCCGGTTGCTCCTGTCTCCGAAGTCCTCCGACTTCTTCCGCTACCTGACCGATCCGTCGGGTGGCCGGACGGCGGCGGAGAAGTGAGCCGATGGAGGGGTCGAGCGGCCTCGGCGACCTCGTCGTCGCCCTCGGCCTCATGGCGGCGTTGGAGGGTGCCCTCTACGCCGCCGCTCCGGGCTTCATGAAACAGGTGCTGTCGCGGGCCGCCGAGGTTCCCGACACCATCCTGCGCCGGGGCGGGCTCGCCGCGCTCGTCCTCGGCGTGGTGATCGTCTGGGCCGTCCGCGGCTGAGGCGCATTACGGAAACGTAATTCGCCCCGTCGCGTTTCCGCCCGAATTGACCCGATCATCGAACGTCGAACGGGAGGCGCCGAGCGCTTCCCGAAGACGCTTTCGAGCAAGGAAACGACCCCCGATGCACACGCTGCCCAAGATCGGAACGAAGCCGCGGTTCACCCGCCTCCTCCTCTCCGCCGCCCTGGTGGTGGGGCTCGCCGGCCTTCCCGTGGTCGCGGCTCCGGCCTTCGCGGGAGCGCCGACGGCGGCGGGCCCGGCCTCGGTCGCCGATCTCGCCGAGGGTCTGCTCGACGCCGTGGTCAACATTTCGACCTCGCAGACCGCCCCGATCGAGAAGCAGATCCCCATTCCGAAGGCGCCGGAGGGCTCCCCCTTCCAGGACTTCTTCGACGAATTCTTCAAGAATCAGGGCAAGAACGGCGGCGCGCCGCGCAAGATCCAGTCGCTCGGCTCCGGCTTCGTCATCGGCGCCGACGGCTACATCGTCACCAACAACCACGTCATCGACGGCGCCGACGAGATCACCGCCAACTTCTCCGACGGATCGAAGCTCAAGGCCAAGCTGATCGGCACCGACAAGAAGACCGACATCGCGCTCCTCAAGGTCGAGCCGCCGAAGCCGCTGAAGGCGGTCAAGTTCGGCGACAGCGACAAGGCGCGCGTCGGCGATTGGGTGATGGCGATCGGCAACCCCTTCGGCTTCGGCGGGTCGGTGACCGTCGGCATCGTCTCGGCCCGCAACCGCGAGCTCAACGCCGGACCCTACGACAACTTCATCCAGACCGACGCGGCCATCAACAAGGGCAACTCCGGTGGCCCGCTGTTCGACATGTACGGCGACGTCGTCGGCATCAACACCGCCATCGTCTCGCCCTCGGGCGGCTCGATCGGCATCGGCTTCGCGGTTCCCTCCAAGACCGCCGCCGCCGTCGTCGACCAGTTGAAGGAATTCGGCGAGACCCGCCGTGGCTGGCTCGGGGTGCGCATCCAGAGCGTCACCGACGACATCGCCGAGGGCCTCGGCCTCAAGGAGCCCAAGGGCGCGCTGGTCGCCGGCGTCACCGACAAGGGGCCGGCCGACAAGGCCGGGATCCAAGCCGGCGACGTCATCGTCAGGTTCGACGGCAAGGACGTCCCCAACGTCCGCGAACTGCCGCGCATGGTCGCCGACACGCCGATCTCCAAGAAGGTCGCCGTGGTGGTGCTGCGCAAGGGTAAGGAAGTGGCCTTCGACGTCGCTCTCGGTCGGCTCGAGGAAGGCGAGAAGATGGCCGCCGTCGAGAAGGCCGGCAAAGGCGAGGCGGGCAAGGCCGCCGTCTCCAAGGTCGCCGGCCTGACGCTCGCCCCGCTCGACGGGTCGCTGCGGTCGAAATTCAAGATCAAGGACGGCGTCACCAAGGGGCTCGTGGTGACCGACGTCGACGCCGCCTCGGCGGCCGCCGAGAAGCGCATCGCCCCCGGCGACGTGGTGCTCGAGGTCGGTCAGGAGGAGGTGAAGTCGGTCGAGGACGTCACCAAGCGCTTCGAGGCCGCCAAGAAGGACGGCCGCAAGCGCGCCCTGCTGCTGCTCTCCAACGCCGAGGGCGAGATGCGTTTCGTCACTCTGTCGGTGGAGTGAGCCCCCCCAGAGGGCCGAAACACACGGACGGCGCCGGAGCGATCCGGCGCCGTTTTCCGTCGGCCGACCCGGCGGGACGATCGCCTCCCACGTCACCCAAGTGGGTCACCCGAAGACGAACTCCGCCCGCCGATAGCCCTGCAGATGGAGCAGTGCCGTGAGGTCGGCGTGGTCGATGCGGGCGTGGGCCTCCGCCGCCACCGCCGGCTTGGCGTGATAGGCGACACCGAGGCCGGCGTCGCGGATCATCGCCAGATCGTTGGCCCCGTCGCCGACCGCCAGCGTCAGTGCCATCGGTACCTTCTTCGCCATGGCGAGCTCGTGCAGCGCCGCGCGCTTGGCGTCCTGGCCGAGGATCGGCTCGGCGACGGCCCCGGTGAGCCGCCCGTCCTCCTCGATGAGCAGATTGGAGCGATCCTCGTCGAAGCCGATCATCCGCCCGACCGGGCCGGTGAAGACGGTGAAGCCGCCGGAGACGAGCGCCGTGTAGGCGCCGTTCGCCCGCATGGTGTGGACGAGTTCGATCGCCCCCGGCGTCAGCCGGATCCGCTCGGCTATGACCTTCTCGACCACGTTCGCCGGCAGCCCGGCGAGCAGGCCGACGCGCTCGCGCAGTGCCGGCTCGAAAGCGATCTCGCCGCGCATCGCCCGCTCGGTGATCGCCGCGATGTGGTCGCGCAGGCCGAGTTCGGCGGCCAGTTCGTCGATGCACTCCTGTCCGATCATGGTCGAATCCATGTCGGCGATCAGCAGTCCCTTGGCGCGGCCGGCGACCGGCTGCACCACCACGTCGACCGGCGCGCCGAGACGGGCGCGCAGATCCTCGGCGATCTCCTTCTCGCCGCCGGGAGCAGCATCGAAGAAGACGTCGGCCGCGACCCCCTCGGCCAGCGTCGCGGTGGCGGTGGCGGCGAGCCGCGCCACGGCGGCGGCGACCAGCGATGCGTCGACCGCAGGCGAGGTGGGAGCCGAGATCAGGGTTGCAACATGGGTCATGATCGAGAACAAGCTCGTGGACCGACGCGGCGAAGCGGCGGAGCGATGAGGGCATGACGACAGGCCACGAGGACGACACCCCGAGCGCGGTGCTTATCGCAGGACCGACGGCGAGCGGCAAGTCGGCTCTGGCGATCCGACTCGCCGAAAGCCTCGGCGGCGTGGTGGTGAACGCCGACAGCATGCAGATCTACGAGGGTCTGCGCATTCTCACCGCCCGCCCCGACCGGAGGGAGGAGGCGCGTGTGCCGCACCGCCTCTACGGCCACGTCGATCCGGCCCGCCCCTGGTCGGTCGCCGACTGGGCCTCCGACGCCGCGGGTGCGCTCGCCGAGATCCGCGCCGCCGGGCGGTTGCCGATCTTCGTCGGCGGCACCGGGCTCTATTTCGAGGCGCTGACGCGGGGCCTCGCCCCGGTCCCGGAAATCCCGTCGACGATCCGTGTCCATTGGCGCCGCGAGGCCGACCGCATCGGCGCCGCCGGGCTCCACACCGCTCTCGCCCACCGCGACCCGGCGATGGCGGCGCGGCTTCGGCCCAGCGACACGCAACGCCTGACCCGCGCCCTCGAAGTGATCGAGGCGACCGGCCGATCGCTCGCCGACTGGCAGGCGGCGCCGCACTCCTCGCCCCTCGTCCCGCCGGAATGCGCGATTCGCCTCGTACTGGAGCCGCCGCGCGCCGTGCTCCACGCCCGCATCGCCGAGCGCTTTCGCGCGATGGTCGCCGAGGGCGCGGTCGCGGAGGCCGCGGCCTTCGCGGCGCGCGGCCTCGCCCCCGAGATGCCGGCGATGCGGGCGATCGGCGTCGCGGCGCTGGCCGCGGTGGCGACGGGCGCCGTCGACCTCGCCACCGCGCTGGAGCGCGGCATCGTCGACACCCGCCGCTACGCCAAGCGTCAGTCGACCTGGTTCCGCGGCCGGATGGGCGACTGGCTGCGGGCGGAGACGCCCGCGGCGGCGGCGGACATGGTCGAGGACGCGTACTCGCGCCGATGACCGGACGGGGCCACGTCCCGCGCGGCTCCCGACTCCCGCTCCGGCCGTTCTCTTCCGCGGGGGGGCTTTTCCCCGGCCCTCCCCTCACCTATATTGGCGGTGTCGACCCGCGAGGGGCGACTATGGTGATAAACGAGCGGTGGAATAAGCCTTTCGGACCCGGGGGCAGTACCCGGCGCCTCCACCCGAGCCCACGGGTCGCACGTGGGTTCCGGCGGGGGCGAACCAGGATCGACGAGGGTCTAAAGACCGATCTTTTGCCCGGCATGATACCGCCGTCATCGGGTCAAATTATAGTTGCCAACGACAACTATGCTCCGGTTGCCGTGGCCGCGTGAGCGGTTTACGGACTCCGGTAACAAGTCCTGACGTGTAGCAGCGTCCAGGCGGGGTTCGGGGGCACCTGGCAACAGAAGCCCTCACTTCATCCCCTTCGGCTCGCGCTGTGCTATCGTGCCCGTGGGACTCGGGCCGCCGCCTCGCCCGTCCCGCCCGGACGACCCTCCACCGCCGACGCCCGTGAGAGAGGGAAAGCCGGGTGCTTCCCCGAGACGAGATCGAGACCGATGACTCAGGATCTGATCCGCTACGACATTCTGGTGCAGGACGCGCTGCGCGGCGTCGTCCGCAAGGTGCTCGGCGAAGTGGCCAAGACCGGCCTTCCCGGTGATCACCATTTCTACATCTCCTTCGACACCAACCACCCCGGCGTGCGGCTGTCCGGCCGGCTGCGCCAGCGCTATCCGACCGAGATGACGGTGATCCTCCAGCACCAGTTCTGGGATCTCCAGGTCGATGACGCCCATTTCGAGGTCGGCCTCTCCTTCGGCGGCATCCCGGAGCGGCTCTACATCCCCTTCGCCTCGGTGAAGGGCTTCGTCGATCCCTCGGTCGAGTTCGGACTGCAGTTCGAGGTCGCTCGGGAAGAGGGCGAGGAGGAGAGCGCCGAAGCCGCCGACGGGCCGAAGCTGGTTCCGGTCGAGGCCTCGACCATCCCGGTCGAACCGCCGCCGGAGAAACCGGTCGAAGCGCCGCCCGCCGCGGTCGCCGAGGCGGTGGCGGAGAAGCCGGTCGAGCCGCCACCGACCGCCACCGTCCTGTCGCTCGACAAATTCCGCAAGAAGTGAGGCCGGCGATGGGCGAGGTGATCGGATTGGGCAGGTTCCGCAAGGCCCGCGCCCGCGCCGACGACAAGAAGCGCGCCGAGGAGAATCGTCTCCGCTTCGGCCGCACCCGCGCCGAGCGCGACGCCGCCGAGATGCAGAGCGATCTCGCCGCCCGCCGGCTCGACGCTCACCGCCTCGCTCCCGGCGCCGCCGACGACACCCCCGAGGCCTGACCGCCCCCCGCTCCCGAATCCCCTCTCCGGAGGTCCCGTGGAGAAGCGCTCCATGACCATCGCCGGCCACCGGACCTCGGTGGCGCTCGAGCCGGAGTTCTGGCGCGCCGTCGAGGCGATCGCCGCCCGGCGCGGGCTGTCGCTCGCCGCCCTCGTCGCCGAGATCGACGGCGCCCGCACGCCGGAGCGCAATCTCGCTTCGGCCCTGCGCGTCGCCGTCCTGACCGACCTCGGCGCCGGCCCCGCTCGCTGAAGCGCGGACTCAGGGCGCCCTGACGCCCGGCGGCACGATCGTCATCGGCACCTGCGGCGCACTCGTCCCGACCGGCGTCTGCACCGCGCTCGTCCCGATCGGCGGTGGCGGTGGGATGATGATCGGTGGCGGCAGAGGCGGCGGCGCGCCCCCCGGATCGCCCCCTGTCGCGGTCGGCTTCGCCCCGCCCGACGACGGTTCCGCGCTCGCCCCGATGGGAGCCGGCTTCACCGCCTCGGCCGGCTTGGGCTGGGCCGCTTTCGCCGCTTCGGCCGCCTTGGCCGCTTCCGCCGCCTTTGCCGCCTGAGCCGCGCGCCGTTGGGCCTCGGCCTCGGCCGCCTTCTTCGCCTCGGCCTCGCGCCGCGCCGCCTCTTCCGACGCGCGGATCTCCTCGAGCCGACGGCGCTCGCGGGCGAAGCGGGCCCGTTCGGCGATGTCCTGTTGCAGGGTCTCGACCCGGTCGATCTCGCGCTCGAAGCCGGCGAGAGTGAGATGCGCCACCAACGGCGCCACGTCGAGATGACGCACCGGTGCCGCCAGCGGCCCACGGAAGGAGAGGCCGACCGCCGGCGTCGCCTTGGAGATCACCGTCCGTGTCGCCCGCACCGCCTCGCCCGCCGGCTC
>JAOTSD010000054.1 GCA_030247555.1 Siculibacillus sp.
CGCCGTCCGCGCTATCCTTCCCCGCCCTGAACGGCGGGGCTTGTCGCGCACTGGGTCACTCTCCTTTGGCTGCGTGGGCGCGTTCGGCCCGTGTCGCACTGATCCAGGCGGCCAGCGCCAGTCCGCCGCCGTCGACTCGCCCGTGAGCGCGCAGGTGATCGAGGGCGGGATCGCGGGCCGAGAGATCGCCGCGCCCGATGAGGAGGACGAGATCGGCTTCGCCGCGGTCTTCGGTGGCGAAGGTCGCAACGTCGACCTTCGCCTGCCCGGTGCCGACGAGGGTGGCGAGGGCGCGCGCCGCGACGGCGCCCGCCCGCGAACCGTCGTGGAGGACGCCGACCCGGGCGCGCCGCACCGCGACGGCCTCGACCCCGCCGGCTTCGGCGTAGAGTGCCGCGCCCGAGGAGAAGCGCGTGCCCGCCGTCACGATCGGCGTGCCCGCGGCGGCCGAGGCGCCGGCCCGCAGCAGATTCTCTCCCGGCGCCACCGATTCCTGGACCTGCCGTCCGCCGGCGATCGCGATGACGGCGTCGGCCGCGAGCACGGCGTCGCAGGGCGGCTCGATCGGTGTCCCCGGTTCGACCCGGTGGCCGGTGACGAGATCGACCGGGGCATAGGGCGACGCGCCGATGGTCTCCACCGAAGCCACCGCATGGCCGCACAGGAGGGAGATCGCCGTGGCGGGCTCGTCGCGGGGGACGACGAGGTCGGACGCCACGACGGCGCCGACCGCCTCTCGTGTGGCGAGGGTCACGATCGCCGCCGACGGGACGACCGCGAAGAGCCGCTCGCGCAGGCTCTCGACCGTCGCGAGGGCGGGCCCGAAAGAGGTGTCGCGCGGACTCGGGCGCTGCGGCGTACGTTTCGCGCTCCTCACCCTCGCCGTGCTCCGTTGCCGTCGTTCTCGCGCGAACTCTGGCACAGAGTTCCGCCTCGATCCATCACCCCGTCCCTCCGATCGATCCGGCCGTCGGGCGTCGCCGCATCGCGTCGGACCGTCCCGTTGACGGGGATCAAGTGGCCCGGCGCGCCACTTCCCTAAGCTCCCGGGGCGGGAACCAACGGACGAGACGACATGAACGACGCACGCATCGCCGACGGAACGGACACCCGGATCGGCCACAACGCCGCGGAGGTCGCGATCACCATCGAGGTCCGGTTGTTCAACAGCCTGACCCGACACGCCGGCGCGGAAGGGCCGGTGCGGCGCATGGATCTCGCGGCCGGGGCGACGGTCGGCGACGTGGTCGATCGTTTGAGCCTGCCGGTCGCGGACATCTTCCTGATCCTGCGCAACGGGCGGGACGTCTCGCCGGGGATCTACGGCGGGGGGGCGATCAACCGCGACGCGGTCCTCGACCACGGCGACGTGCTCGCCTTCTCCGGCCCGGTCCCCTACTCGTTCGGCTTCGGCGCCCCGGTGGTCTGACCCGTGGTCCGAGCGGGAGCCCCGGCCGCCGCTCGACCCGGAGGCACCGGCGCGAGCCCGGCTCGGCAGTCCGCGGGGCCGGCACGGACCTTCATCGCGAGCTATTCGAGAAACTGGCGACCCCGGCAGGATTCGAACCTGCGACCAACAGCTTAGAAGGCTGTCGCTCTATCCCCTGAGCTACGGGGCCGCGGGCGTGGCGGGTGGGCCGCGCCAATGCCGCCATCGGCGGCAGGATCGAATGCCGCCATCGGCCGGCGGAACCTCGGGGCACCCATCGTCGTGGGCTCCTCCCGCCGCGGGCCGGCGGAAGCGAGCGAGGCGGGGCGCACCCGAAAGGCGACGGACGCCGGCGGACCTCAGTGGGTCCAGGTGCCGATGCGGCCGTATTTGAAATTGTCGGAGTAGGAGGTCGGTTTCACCGTCTTCTCCTTGGGCTCGATCACCCGGTAGGCGATCCCCTTGCGCTCGGCGTAGGCGATCGCCTCCTCCTTGGAGGCGAACCACAGGCGGATCTGGCTCGCCGCATCCGTGGTCGAGGTCCAACCCATCAGCGGGTCGACCGTCTTCGGCGCCGCCGCCTCGTAGTCGAGCAGCCAGCGCCGCGACTTGGCCTGACCCGACTGCATGACGTTCTTGGCCGGTCGAGAGATGCGCGCCACCATGTCGTCCGTCGTCCTCGTCTGTCGGAAGGCGTCGCGCCCGTCCGCTCGTTCGTCCCGCGCGCGAGACCCGCAGGCGGATTGGTCGGGGTAGTCAGATTCGAACTGACGACCTGAAGTACCCAAAACTTCCGCGCTACCAGGCTGCGCTATACCCCGCCGTCGCCCCGCTCGTCGCCCGCCTCGGGATGCGCGGGGCACCCGTCCTCGGGCGATCCGTCGGTGCGGATCTCACGCGCCCCGGAATACACGTCCCCGCCGTCACCGGCAAGCGCGCCGCCCTCGTCGCTTCGACGCACGGGCGGGGAGCCGCCGTCACGGAGTACGACGGATCAGCGGATGGACGACGCGGTCGCCCGGCGCGATGCCGAGGCGTCTGGTCGTGCCCGCCACCACCTCGAAGACGAAGCGCACCGGACCGCCGGAGGGCACCGTCGCCTCCGACAGGGGCGTGGTGTTCTCGGCGATCGACAGGATGGTGCCGTCCGCCTTCACGAAGATCATGTCGAGCGACAGATAGGTGTTCTTCATCCAGAACCACACCGGCTGTTCGCGCTTGAAATCGAACAGCATGCCGTGGTCCGGCGCCATCTGCGTGCGGAACATCAGGCCTTCGGCGCGTTTGGAGTCGGTGTCGGCGACCTCGACGGTGAAGGCGCGGGACGCCGCGCCGGTCCGGATCTCAAGCCGATCGGCGGCGAGCGGCGCCTCGGCGCGCGCCGCCGGCACGGCGAACGAGCCGTCGCGGTGGGGGACCACCGCCGACGATGCGACGAAGGCAGTACCCACGAGGATCGCGCCGCGCGCCGTTCGGAACCATTGCGATACGAGACGACCGATCACCTGGGCCCCTCCCCTCGTCCGGGCACGCCCGCCGCAGATCGATGCATCATGTCGATGTGGCGAGATCGCGGCCGCGCCGGACGCCACCGCCTCGGCCGACGGGAACGGCCGCTCAGTGCGACGACGGGACGTGATGGACGCCGTCGGGGCGGATCTCGGCCGCCATCAGCCCCTTGGGGCCATCGCCGAAACGCACCCACACCACCTGACCCGGGCGCAACTCGGCGAGGCCGTAGCGGCGCAGCGTCTCCATGTGGACGAAGATGTCGGGCGAACCGTCGCCGCGGGTGACGAAGCCGAAGCCCTTGACGCGGTTGAACCACTTCACCGTCACGCGCTCGAGCCCGGAGGTCGGGACGATCTGGACGTGGGTGCGCGAGGGTGGCAACTGCGAGGGGTGGACCGCGGTGGACTCGTCCATGTGGAGGATGCGCAGCGCCTGAAGGCCGCGCGGCCGGTCGAGGACCTCGACCACGACGCGAGCGCCTTCGTAGGCGGTCTGATAGCCGTCGCGGCGCAGGCAGGTGACGTGGAGCAGGACATCGGGCATGCCGTTCTCCGGCATGATGAAGCCGTAGCCCTTGGCGACGTCGAACCACTTGATGGTTCCGACGACTTCGAGCACGTCGACCGCACTCTCCTCGCCGGTGTCCTTCAGGATTCGGGCGTCGGTTTCGAACTTGCCCCCCATGCCGGTCGCCCCCCGTCGTCGCTCCGCCCACTCTTCGACCCGCTCTCGCGCCGTACCGCACCGGTGTCGAAACCGGACCAAGGCCACCGCGAGAGCGAACACCGCTCGAATCGGGCGTCGATTCCATTCGACGAAAAGATACCATCGCCCCCACGCACGCAAATCGTGATTTGCCGCGATACCGGCGATTATCCCCCGCGGGGCGGTTCAGATGGCGGAGAAGACCTCGCCGATCGACCCGCGCAGGACGTGATCGGCGATGGCGTCGAGGGGTGTCGGGTCGCGATTGACGATGACGAGATTGGCGCCGGAGTATTTCGCCGCCATCGGCAGGCTCGCCGCCGGCTGGACCTGCAACGACGAACCGACGGCGACGAAGAGGTCGGCGCGCTCGATGGCGTATTCGGCGCGCATCATGGCGCGCACCGGCATCGCCTGACCGAAGGAGACCACCGCCGACTTCACCAGGCCGCCGCAGGCCCTGCACATCGGCGCCCGGCCGGTGCGGGCGATCTCGCTCTCGACCTCGGCGAGATCGTGGTGGGCCTCGCATTCGAGGCAGGCGGCGCGGGTGGCGTTGCCGTGGATCTCGACGAGGTGCTCGGAGGGAACGCCGGACCGCTGGTGCAGGCCGTCGATGTTCTGGGTGATCACCGCCACGACCTTGCCTCCGGCGACGAGCTTGGCGATCGCTCTGTGGGCGCGATTGGGCTCGGCGGCGGCGACCTCGCGATTGAAGCGGAAACGGCGGCGCCAATCCTCGAGGCGCGCCTCCTCCGAAGCGACGAACTCGTCGTAGTAGATGGGCTTCATCTTCGACCACAGCCCGTTCGGGCTGCGGAAGTCGGGGATGCCGGATTCGGTGGAGACGCCCGCGCCGGTGAAGAACACGACGCGGTGCGACGCGCCGATCAGATCGGCGAGAAGGAGGCTTCCTTCGCTCGGGTCGCGGACGATATTCATGGGCGACGATCATAGCGTCTCGGAGTGAAGAGAAAATGAGATACCTCCACACCATGGTGCGCGTACGGGATCTCGACGCCAGCCTCGCCTTCTGGTGCACCCATCTCGGCCTCGAGGAATTCCGGCGGACGGAGAGCCCGCAGGGGCGCTTCACCTTGGTCTTCCTGTGCGCGCCGGAAGACCGGGCGACGGCGGAGGCCGCCGTGGCGAGCGGGCGGCGCGACGCGCCGATGGTCGAACTGACCTTCAACTGGGACCCGGAGGACTACGGCTCCGCCCGCAACTTCGGTCACCTCGCCTACGAGGTCGACGACATCCACGCCACCTGCGCCCGGCTGATGGCGGCGGGCGTCACGATCAACCGGCCGCCGCGCGACGGCCGCATGGCCTTCGTGCGCTCGCCCGACCTGATCTCGGTCGAATTGTTGCAGAAGGGCGAAGCCCGGACGCCGACCGAGCCTTGGGTTTCGATGCCGAACACCGGAACTTGGTGAGGCGCCCCCGACGCGCGGCGAGCGATCCATTGACTTCAGCCTCCATTCAATTGACTTTATCAACTGAATGGAGGTCCATCATGCTCCCCGACGTCGAGCCCCCGACGCCCATCGCCGCCGCGACGATGCCGCCCCGCGACCGATCGGTGGAACGCGTCCGGGTCTTCAACCGCTTCTACACCCGCCGGCTCGACCTCCTCGATCGCGGCTTCTTGGCGAGCCCCTACACGCTCGGCGAGGTCCGCATCCTGTGGGAACTGGCGCATCGCGAAGGCGTCTCCGCCGCCGATCTCTCGCGCGAGCTCGGCATCGATCCGGGCCAGATGAGCCGCACCCTCGGGCGTCTGGTCGGCGCCGGGCTGATCGCGCGGGTCGCCGATGCCGGCGATGCGCGGCGCAGCACCATCGCCCTCACCGCTCATGGCCGAGAGGTCCTGGCGCCGCTCGAGGCGGAGCAGCGACGGCGGGTGGCCGCCGGCCTCCGGGGATTGACGCCAGAAGCGGTCGGACGGCTCGTCGCGGCGATGGCGGACGTCGAACGGCTGCTCGAGCCCGAGCGCGCCGGCGATTTGATGATCCGCCCGCACCGCCCCGGCGACGTCGCCTTCGTCGTCGCCCGTCAGGCGCGGCTCTATGTCGACGACTTCAGCTTCGACGAGCGCTTCGAGGAGTTGATCTCGCGGGTCGCGGCCGACTTCCTGCGCGACTTCGACCCGCGGCGCGAAGCGTCCTTCATCGCCGAAGTCGACGAGCGGATCGTCGGCGCGGTGTTCGTCACCCGGAAGGACGACGAAGTCGCCAAGCTGCGACTGCTGCACGTCGAGAGCGAGATGCGCGGACGCGGCATCGGCACGCGCCTCGTCGACGCCTGCGTCCGTTTCGCCCGCGAGCGCGGCTACAGGACGCTGACATTGTGGACCAACGACGTGCTGGTGGAGGCTCGGCGACTCTACGAACGGGCGGGCTTCCGCCTCGTCGCTTCCGAGCCGCATCGGATGTTCGGACCGCCGCTGGTCGGCGAGACCTGGGATTTGACGCTGTGACGAGCCGGCGGCGGGCGGCGGCGTCGCTCAGATCTCGACGATCCGCCCCTCCTCGAGGGTGATTCGGCGGTCCATGCGATCGGCGATGTCCATGTTGTGGGTGGCGATCAACGCCGCCAGGCCCGAGGCGCGGACCAGCGCCTGGAGCGCGTCGAAGACGTAGTGGGCGGTCTTCGGGTCGAGGTTGCCGGTCGGTTCGTCGGCGAGGATGAGGCGGGGCACGTTGGCCACCGCCCGGGCGATGGCGACGCGCTGCTGTTCGCCACCCGACATCTCCGAGGGACGATGATGCTCGCGCTCCTCGAGCCGCATGTAGGCGAGGAGTTGGCTCGCCCGCTCCGCCGCCTCCTTGCGCTTCAGGCCGCGGATCATCTGCGGCAGCATGACGTTCTCGAGCGCGGTGAATTCCGGCAGGAGATGATGGAACTGATAGACGAAGCCGATCTCCATGCGGCGCAGGCGGGTGCGCTCGGCGTCGGAGAGCGAGCCGGTCGCGACGCCGCCGAGATGGATCTCGCCGCCGTCCGGCCGTTCGAGCAGGCCGGCGACGTGGAGCAGCGTCGACTTGCCGGCGCCCGAGGGAGCGATCAGCGCCACGGTCTCGCCGGCGCGGATGGCGAGGTCGGCGCTGCGCAACACCTCGAGGAAGCGGTCGCCCTCGCGGTAGCGGCGCTCGACCCGGGTCAGCCGCAGCACCGGCTCTCCGAGCGCGATGCGCGCCGTCTTCACCTCGTCGAGATCGATCGCCGCCATCATTCGTACCTCAGCGCTTCGACCGGATCGAGCTTGGCCGCCTTCCAGGCCGGATAGAGCGTGGCGAGCAGCGACAGGGTGAGGGCGAAGAGCACCGTCGCGGTGGTCTCGCCCGACTGGATGTCGGCCTTCATGCGCGACAGGAAGAACACCTCCGGCGGCATCAGTTGAGTATTGAGCAGCCAGGAGAGCGCCTGCCGCACCTCCTCGATGTTCTGGCAGATGAAGATGCCGAGCAGGAGGCCGGCGAGGGTGCCGGTGGTGCCGATCGCCGCGCCGGTGATGAAGAACACCCTGAGGATCGATCCGCGCGTCGCGCCCATGGTCCGCAGGATCGCCACGTCACGCGCCTTGTCCTTCACCAACATGGTCATGCCGGAGACGATGTTCAGCGCCGCGACCAGAACGATCAGCATGAGGATGAGGAACATGACGTTGCGCTCCACCTCGAGGGCGGAGAAGAAGGTGACGTTGCGTTGGCGCCAGTCGGTGACGTAGACGGAGCGCTCCGCCGCCTGCTCGATCGGGGCGCGCAATGCGCCGACACCGTCGGGATCGGCGACGTAGATCTCCACCGCACTCGCCCTGCCGTCGAGGTTGAAGTAGCTCTGCGCCTCGGTGAAGGGCATGAAGACGAAGCTGGCGTCGTATTCCGACATGCCGACCGTGAAGATCGCCGTGACCGGGAAGGCCTTGACCCGCGGCGTCACACCCATCGGTGTGACGTTGCCGCGCGGGCTGACGATGGTCACCGGATCGCCGATGCCGACGCCGAGGCTCTGGGCGAGGCGCGAGCCGATGGCCACGCCCCTGCCCGCCGCGAAGTCGTCGAGGTTGCCGAGTTTCACGTTGGAGGAGACGAGTTCGATCTTGTCGAGATCGGCGCGCTCGAGGCCGCGCACCAGCGCGCCGGAGGCGCCGGCCGGACCGGAGGCGAGCGCCTGTCCCTCGATGAAGGGCATGGCGAACTTCACCCCCTTCACCTTGGCGAGCCGTTCGGCGACGTCCTTGTAGTCGGTGAACTGCGAGGCCGTCGCCTGCACCAGCATGTGGCCGTTGAGGCCGAGGATCTTGCCGACCAGTTCGGTGCGAAAGCCGTTCATCACCGCCATGACGACGATCAGCGTCGCCACGCCCAGCATGATGCCGAGGAAGGAGAAGCCGGCGATGATCGAGATGAAGGTCTCGCGGCGGCGCGAGCGCAGATAGCGCCACGCCAACATCCATTCGAAGCCCGCGAAGGGCCGCGTTCCCGAAGGCTGCCGTGCGTCGCTCGCCGCGCTCATCGTCGGATGCGTCTCCCGTCTCACTTCCCGGCGAGGCGGGCGATCGCCGCATCGATGGAGAGCAGTTCGCGCTCGCCGGTGGCGCGGCGCTTCAGCTCGACCTTGCCCTCGGCCAGCGACTTCGGACCGGCGATCAGCTGCCAGGGCAGGCCGATCAGGTCCATGGTGGCGAACTTGGCGCCGGCGCGGGTGTCGGAATCGTCCAGCAGGACGTCGACGCCGGCCGCGCCCAGTTCGGCGTAGATGCGCTCGCAGGCGCCGTCGACGGTCGCGTCGCCCGGCTTCATGTTGATCAGGCCGACCGAGAAGGGCGCGACCGAATCCGGCCAGACGATGCCGGCGGCGTCGTGGCTCGCCTCGATGATGGCGCCGGCCAGACGCGACACGCCGACGCCGTAGCTGCCCATGTGGACCGGCCGCTCGACGCCGTCGGGTCCGGCCACCTTCGCACCCATCGGGTCGGAATATTTGGTGCCGAAGTAGAAGATGTGGCCGACCTCGATGCCGCGCGCCGACACCCGATCCGCCTCGGGGACGGCGGCGAAGCGCGCCTCGTCGTGTTTCTCGTCGGTGGCGGCGTAGTAGCTCGTCCACTGGTCGACGATCGGCTTCAGGTCGCCGCGGAAATCGGTGGTCTCGGGCGGGATCGGCAGGTCGAGCACGCCCTTGTGACAATAGACCTGACTCTCGCCGGTCGACGCCAGGATGATGAACTCGTGGCTCATGTCGCCGCCGATCGGGCCGCTGTCGGCCTGCATCGGGATGGCGGTCAGCCCCATGCGCGAATAGGTGCGCAGGTAGGCGACGAACATGCGGTAGTAGGCCTCGCGCGCCCGATCCTGATCGACGTCGAAGGAATAGGCGTCCTTCATCAGGAACTCGCGACCGCGCATCACGCCGAAGCGCGGACGCCGCTCGTCGCGGAACTTCCATTGGATGTTGTAGAGGTTGAGCGGCAGATCCTTGTAGGAGCGGACGTAGGAGCGGAAGATGTCGGTGACGACCTCCTCCGCCGTCGGCCCGAAGAGCATCTCGCGTTCGAGCCGGTCCTCGATGCGCAGCATCTCCTTGCCGTAGTCCTCGTAGCGTCCGCTCTCCTTCCACAGCTCGGCCGACTGGATGGTCGGCATCAGGATCTCCAGCGCCCCGGCGCGATTCTGTTCCTCGCGCACGATGTTGCCGATCTTGTCGAGGACCCGCAGGCCCAGCGGCAGCCAGGAATAGATACCGGCCGACTGCTGGCGGACCATGCCGGCGCGCAGCATCAGCCGGTGGGAGACGATCTCCGCCTCCTTGGGGGTTTCTTTCAGGATCGGCAGGAAGTAGCGCGACAGACGCATGAGGGAACCTCGCGGGGAATCCGGAATCGCTCGCCCGAAGCGTTTCACCCGAGCACGAGAATCCCGGCGAAAAGAAGATCGCCGGCGTCACTGGTGAACGAGCGGATCGCAAAAGACAAGGGTGCCGCCACGCTGCGCGCGTTCCCGTCCCGCCGGCGGCCGCCCGGTGGGCGGGTCGGCGGCACCGATGTCGCACGCCGCTGCGGCAACTCCCGCGTCGGGCGGCGGCGATGATCCTGCACGTGCCACGAGCGGTGGAAAGCGGCGGCGGAAGCGGCGCGGAAATTTTGTTCCGCCAGAGGCCCGACATGCACCTCGCATTCCGGAAAGGGCGCCAAAATCGGCCGGCGGGGAAGCGTGGCGAAAAAATGACGAGCCGTTGCGGAGGAAGGTGACAAACCGATTTAGTTCGGCTAAGGTCGCCGCCATCAGAAGAGGGCGGGTGAAGACCTCGACGGTCCGCCGAAGCCCCCAAAAAATCGCGGTCTAAGTCTCGGGAGGAAAACCCCCGGCGCCCGCATCGACCGAAAGGTCGACGGAGCAGCCACTCGAACCCCCGCTATCGGGAGCGGAGGTGAGAGGTCAGGGGTCGGACGCGTAACTGACGGAAAGCAAGGCACCGCAAGGCGCCTTGCTTTTTTATTTTCGCCACTCCGATCGGTCGCTGGTGGCTCCTCCGCACCCCGCACACATCGGGTGCGCCCGCGCCTTCCCACCTCCGAAATGCGAAACCCGCCCTCCCTCGCGGAAGGACGGGTCGCGGAAGGCGGTCGATCGTTCGGATCAGCCGACGAGTTCGAGGCCGGAGAAGAAGAAGGCGATCTCTTCCGCCGCGGTCTCGGGAGCGTCGGAGCCGTGGACCGAGTTCTCGCCGATCGACAGGGCGAAGTCCTTGCGGATGGTGCCCTCGGCGGCGTTGGCCGGGTTGGTGGCGCCCATCACTTCGCGGTTCTTGAGGATCGCGCCCTCGCCCTCGAGCACCTGGGCGACGATCGGGCCGGACGACATGAACTCGGTCAGCTCGCCGAAGAAGGGACGCTCCTTGTGGACGGCGTAGAACTGCTCGGCCTGGCGCTTGGACAGCCACAGTCGCTTGGAGGCGACGACGCGCAGACCGGCGGCCTCGAAACGCGCGACGATCTGGCCGGTCAGGTTGCGCTTGGTGGCGTCGGGCTTGATCATGGAGAAGGTGCGTTCGATCGCCATCTGAGGGGTTCCTCTCGGTTGGGCAGTCGGGAAGGCCGGTGTCCCGGCGGGTGGCGCGCTCTTAGCACCGCAGACGACCAGAGCCAAGGCCGCGGGGCGACGAAATCGCCGCGGAACCGGCGGATACACCGCGCCTGCGACGGCGGTGCGACGCGCCGCGCCGCGCCGCGCGGATGCCGGGCCACCTCCCCTCCCCGGTCAATCCCGGCGACGGTCGGGCACATAGATGTAGCCGGCGCCGCGCACCGTCCGGATGAGGGTCGGCTTCGACGGGTCCGGCTCGATCTTCTTGCGCAGCCGGGCAATGCGGACGTCGATCGCCCGGTCGAAGGCCTCCGGGTCACGGGCGTCGGCGAGGTCGAGCAGCCGCTCGCGGGTCAGCACCCGATTGGGATGGTCGAGGAAGGCGCGGATCAGCCGGAACTCGGAGGCATGGAGAATCGTCTCGCCGCCGGCGTGATCGATCAGGCGGCGACTGGCGAGGTCGAGGACGCGATCGCCGAAGACGATCGTCTCCGCCGAGGCGGCGTTCGACACCGACGGGGCGGCCGGTTTCGGCACCGGCGGTGTGCTCGGCGGGGCGGGCGCGGCGACTCGGCGCAGGACGGAGCGGATGCGCGCCACCAGTTCGCGCAGTTCCGCCGGCTTGGCGAGATAGTCGTCGGCGCCGAGTTCGAGCCCGACGACGCGGTCGATCGGACTGGCGGTCGAGGTCAGCATGATCACCGGCACGCCGCCGCGCTCCTCCTTCAACCAGCGCAGCACCGAGAGACCGTTCTCGCCCGGCATGTGGAGATCGAGCACCACCAGATCCGGCACCCGGCACTCCATCTCGGCGCGCAACGCCGCGCCTCCCTCGAGGGCGACGACGTCGAAATCGTGCAGATCGAGGTAGTCGGCGACGGTCTCGCGGGTGTGGGGGTCGTCGTCGACGACGGCGATCAGGGCTTCCGCGCTCATGGGGTACCCTCCCGACGGTCGTCGTCGATGTCTTCGAGGGTGGGAAGGACGATCTCGAAGACGGCTCCGGGACCGTTCTCGGCATTGATGGCGCCGATGTGCCCACCGTGCAGGCGGACGATCTCGTGGGCGATCGACAGGCCGAGACCGATCGATCCCTCCCCGCCGGTCGGCTGGGCCGAAAGGCGTTGGAAGCGGCCGAAGAGCCGGCCGAAGTCCTCCGGAGAGAGGCCGGGGCCCTGATCGGCGACGGTGACAACGGCGCGGTCGGCGACGGCGCGGACGGCGATCTCCACCTTGCCCCCTACCGGGCCGTACTTCACCGCGTTGGAGACGACGTTCTCGAGCGCGTCGCGAAGCCGGTCGGGATCGCCGAGCAGCGGGATCACCACGTCGCCGCGCCATTCGAGGGTCTGCTGCTTGCGGGCCGCCAGCGGACGCAGGTGATCGACCACGTCGTGGGCGAGATCGGCGATGTCGAGGCGCACCGGGCGTATGGTGATCTCCAGCGCGTCGGCCGCCGCCTGTCCGACGAGGTCGCCGATCATGCGGTTCATCGCTAACGCCGGCGCGCGGATCTTCCCGACCTCGACCTTCAACCGGGCGGCGTCGACCACCGGCCGTTCGAGCAGTTCCTCGATGATCTCGGAGCGGCCGAGGATGGCGGCGATCGGATTCTTCAGGTCGTGGGCGACCATGCCGAGCAGTTCCACCTTGAACTCGTTGGCGCGGCGCAGCGTCTCGCGCTGTTCGGAGAGACGGCGAGCGGCCTCGCTCAGCTCGCGGGTGCGGGCCTCGACGCGGCGTTCGAGATCGACGTTGGACGCCTGGAGTTGCTCGAGCAGGAGGACGTTCTCGAAGGCGACCGACAGCTTGCCGCAGAAGACCTCGACCAGCGCCCGATCGGTGGCGGAGAGCCGGCGGGCGACGTCGAGGACGACGGCGATCTCGCGGCCGCCGGCGGTCCGGATGTAGAGCACCGAGCGACGATCGAAGAAGCAGTGCCGACGGTCGGCGAAGGCGGCGTCGATCTCCGCCCGCGTCTCGCCGTCGAGCACGTCGCCGGCCGAGGCGAGACCCGAATAGATGCCCGAGCCAGCGATCACCGCCAGTTCGCCGACGCCCCGCGCCTCCGACCCGTCGCGCACCACCAGCATGCCGGCGCAATCGACCTCGAGCAGCGAGGCGACCTGAGTCAGCACGCCTTCGGCGAAGCGCCGCATCGATCGGGTGTCGAAGAGGGCGGTGGCGGCGTCGATGATGATCTCGAGGCCGCGCCGGGTTTCCTCCATGCGCAGGAGTTGCTGGTGGGAGCGGATCGCCGAGGTGAGCGCGGTGAAGAGCTTGTCGGCGGTGAGTTCGGTCTTCGCCTTGTAGTCGTTGATGTCGTAGCCGACGATGACGCCGCGCTCCGGCGCCTGCCCCGGTTGACCGGTGCGCAGGATGATGCGGACGAGTTCGTTGCCGAGTTCGCCGCGGATGAACTCGACCAGTTCGAGGCCGGCGGTCTCGGTCTCCATCACCACGTCGAGGAGGATCACCGCGAGATCGGGATGGGCGCGCAGCAATGCCCGCCCCTCCGCCGCCGATCGGGCGGAGAGGATCTCGAGGCCCTGTCCGGCGAGCGAATAGTCCCAGAGCGCGAACCGCGTGCCCTCGTGAACCGCCGGGTCGTCGTCGATGACGGCGACCTTCCAGGTCCGGGGCGGCCGCACCGGCTCGCTTTCGATCTCGTCGGCGAAGACCAGCAGATCGTCGTCGCTCATGTCGCCCCCTCCCTCGCCCGCCCCCGCCCGGGCTCCGCTTCGTCGGCTGGAGCGCTCTTCGGCAGGGTGATGCGGAACCGGCAACCACGACCCGGTGCGGTGTCGAGCGCGATCCGCCCGCCGAGGCGGTGTGTGACGATGTTGTAGACGATGTGGAGCCCGAGGCCACTGCCTCCGGCACCGCGCCGGGTGGTGAAGAACGGGTCGAAGGCACGACGCGCCACGTCTTCGTCCATGCCGACGCCGTCGTCGGCGAAGACGATCTCGACGCGCTCACCGTCGCACGGCGCGGCGGTCAACGTCATGCGGCCGGCGGGCGTGCCTTCGGGCCAGGCATGAGTCAGGGCGTTGACGAAGAGATTGGTGACCACCTGCCCCCAGGCGCCGGGATGGCTGTCGAAGCCGAGCCCCGTCGGCACCTCGACCTCGAAGGTGACGCCGGTCGCCCTCAGGCCCGGACGCAGGCTCGCGGCGATCTGTTCGGTGGCGGCGGCGAGATCGAACGCCCGCCGTTCCGAGTGGGTGCGGTCGACCGCCACCTGTTTGAAGGACTGCACCAGTTCGCCGGCGCGGGTCAGGTTGGCGACCAGTTGCCGGGCCGCGTCGCGCGCACTCTCGACGAACTCGTCGAGACGGGAGCGGCGCACCTGCCCCGAGGCGAGTTCGTCGTCGAAGAGCGCCACCCGCCGCTCGAGGCTGGAGGCGACGGTGAGGCCGATGCCGACCGGATTGTTGACCTCGTGGGCGACGCCGGCGACGAGCCCGCCGATGGCGGCGAGCTTCTCGGCCTCGATCAGACTGCGCTGCGCCTCGGCGAGATCGCGCAGCGCGGTCTCCGCCTTCTCCTTGGCGCGGCGCATGTCCTCCTCGGCTTCGCGACGATCGGTGACGTCGTAGATCCAGAAGACGTGCGCCGGCCGGCCGGCGAACTCGATCGGCCGAACGTCGAGCATCCCCCACCAGATCCCGCCGTCCCGGCGCCGCATCAGCGCCTGCCAGCCCGAGACCCCGCCAACTCGCGCCGCCGCGGCCGAGAGGCGAACGGCGTCGTCGGCTTCGGCGAAGCCGTCGTGGGGCCGGGTCGGCTCGCCACCTCCGGCGGGGTCACCGAAAAGTTCGTCCCAGCGGTGATTGTGGAAGATCGGGCGTCCTTCGCCGGCGGCGAGGATGGCGATGCCGATCGGGCTGGTCTCCAGCATGCCGTACCAGCGCCGCTCCCGGGCGCCGTGTTCCTCCTCGCGGCGGCGGATGCCGGCGACCTCGCGGCGGAACACCTCGATCGACCGCGACACGGCGCCGATCTCGTCGACCGCGTCGAGGCCCGGCACCGGTTGATCGTGCTCGCCGGCCACCACCGCCCGCATCGCCGTCCGCGCCGCCGCGAGCGGCGCTCGGATGGTGCGGGCGACGAGGAGCGAGGCGATGAGGCTCAGGAGGGCGAAGCCCGCCGCCACAACGGCGAAGCCGCCGGCGGCGGCGCCGAGAAGGCGGTCGAAGCGCTCGATCGCCTCGCGCTCGCGCGCCGACTGGCGGTCGACGGCGCTCTGCAACAGCGTCGTCATCCGGGTGCGGTTGCTCTCGAGCGTCCCGCCGAGCCAGCGCGCATGGCGTTCGGCGATGTCGATCAACCGATCGAAGATCGAATCCATGGCGACGATTTCGGGGGTGAACCGCTCGATGGCGTAGCCGCGGGCGTCCGGCGATGGCGAACGGCCGATCTCGCGCAGGGCGGCGGCGAAGGTGTCGCGAGCCCGCCGGGCCGTCTCCAACAACTCGGAGCGGCGATCGTGGCGATAGGCGACGAGGTTCACCCGGAACTCGGCGAAGTGATCATAGGCGGTGGCGACGAGCGGGCGCAGTGCGGCGTCGGTGGGCCGGATCGCCGCATCGAGCGCATCGAGGCGCTCGCGCACCCGCGGCACGAGATCGGCGAACTCGTTCTCGTAGATCAGGCGGATGTCGATCTCGAGCCCGCGCAGATCGTCGAAGGCGAAGAGGTAGTGGCGCGCCACCTCGACGAATTCGTCGATGACGGTGCTGCGGGCGGCGCGCTCGTGGTCGATGGTGCGCAGGAGCACCGCGGTGAACCGCGCCTTGGCCGCTTCGTATTCGGTTCGACGACTCTCGTCCGGCTTGTCGAGGAAGGCCGCGACCTCGTGGGCGATCGCATGCATCGACCGTTCGAGGGCGAAGAGGTTCTCGTCGACGTCATGGGCGAGGCGCAGATCGACCCAGGCGCGGCGCAACTCGCCGCCGCTCCACGCCATGGCCGCGGCGAGAGCGAGAAGGGCGAAGACGTTGACGCCGACGACCAGACCGATGCGGCCGGTGATCGAAGTGCGCCGCAACCGAGCGACCACCGCCGGAAGCACCGTCCCTCGCGACGGCGGTGGCGGATCGGCGGTCCCGGTGGTCATTCCGACATCGCTCCCTCGCATCCGCCGTCTTCACCGCCGCCCCGCGGCCCACCGCGAGCGAGTGAACCGCCGTGCCCGGCGGGCGTCAACCTCGCCCGACGGTCGGCGGCACCGACACGGCTCACCGACCGCGGAAATCGCGGAAGGCGATGTCCGGGGCCGACGTGTTGTGAGTGGAGGGCACGGTGCGGGCGAAGGCGACGTCCACCGCCTTGCCGTCCTTGTAGTCGACCACCACGGCGGAGGTCGGCGGCGCGCCGGGGGCGGCGCGCACCACCGTCTCGGCGGTGTCGGCATTGCCCGGCGCGACGTACATCGAGCGCAGGCCGGCGAAGGGCAGCGTCTTCAGGTCGACGCCGTCGAAGGCGACCTCGACCGCGGCGGCGCCCACCTCGATCTTCTTCAGCGCCACCGTCGCCTTGCCGCCCTTGGCGAAGCCGACGGTGAAGGTGACGGTCTTCGGATCGAAGGACACGGTGTCGTAGGCGACGAAGGGACGGGTGCTCTCCTCGACCGGGCCGAAGAGGAAGGAGGAGCCGTAGGCCACCTCCCGCATGCGGAAGGGCGGCAGGCCCTTCAGCCGCCAGTAGCCGTCCTGCGGATAGAACACCAGGAACTCGATCGGTCCGGCCGGCGTCTTGCGCCACAGTTGAACCAGATGGAGGAACTTCTGGGTGAGCTTGCCGACGGTGACCGGCACCACGGTCGGTCGCCAGAAGTCGGGATAGACGACGCCCTTGAGGACGTATTCGTCGTCCTCCCAGAGAATCGCGGTCGGCGGGGTGCAGGGGCGGCCGTCGGCGCCTGCGCCGCCGCCGAAGTTGCAGCCGGAGAAGTCCGGCGCGGTGATGTCGCGCACGATCGTGTCGACATAGGCGGGGGTACGCGCCTCGACGGTGAAGCTCGACACCGCCGGCGAGGTCAACGTGTAGTAGACGTTGTCCTCTTCGGCGCAGGTGGTCTTGTAGGAGCGGTTGTGGAGATCGATCGCGATCGGGTCGCCGGCCGCCGCCAGACCCGCCGCCGACATCGCCACCGCGAAGACCCACGCGCCGACCCACCTGTTGCTCACCATCGTCGAACTCCCGCCTGTCCTGCCCGTCGGCGACGGACCCGTTCCTCGTGGTGGTAGCGGTGACCGGGATTCTCGGCAAGAGCAAGGCCCGCCCTCGCTTCGCCACGGTCGCCGGCTCATGTGGGAGACACCCGAACGACACGCCCGCGACGCGACCCATCGGAACGAGACCTTGGCGAGACCCGATCCCCTCCCTTCCGGCGCGACCCGCCATCCGATCCTGCGCGCTCTGTTGCGCCCGCCGCTCCTCGTCGCGGCGACGATCTACTTCCTGATCGACGACGTGGTGCTGGCGGCGGTCCGGCCGATCGAGGCGTGGCTCGCCGGATTGCGCCTCTTCGCACGGATGGCCGAGGCGCTGCACCGGCTGCCGCCCCATCCGACGCTGGTGCTGTTCCTCGTGCCCTTCGTCGTGCTCGAACCCTTCAAGCTGTGGGGGCTGTGGCTGATCGGCACCGGCCACTTCGGCGCGGGCGCGACCATGCTGGCGGTGTCGCATCTCGCCTCTATCGTGCTCGTCGAGAGGCTGTTCCACGCCACCCGCGACAAGCTGCTCACCATCGGATGGTTCGCCCGCGTCCACGGTGTCGTCACCGACCTCTACGATCGGTCGCTCGGCCGGCTCCGGGCGACCGCGGCCTGGCGGACCGCGGCGGCGGCGGTGCGGTCGATGCGCGAGACGATCGCGCGTCTCGTCGGGCCGATGCGCGAGGCGGTGCGGACCGGAGTTCGAAGAGTGCGCCGCCTCGCCCTCTCGGCGCATCTGTGGCTTCGCCGAGAAGCCGGCGGCTGAGTCAGGCGGCCTCGTCGGGCTTCGGCGCGGCGCGGCCGACGAGCGGACGCTCCTCGAGGAAGAGGAAGATCACGAGACCGATCAACTGGCCGAAAGCGGCGGCGGCGAAGATCGCCCGGAAGGTCTCGGCCGCCAGCACCGCGTGCGCCGGATCGGTTCGAAGATGGGCGCCGCCTTCGATCGCCGCACCGAGGCCGGACGACAGGAAGATGGCGCCGAGGGCGGCGACGACCACGACGGTGCCGAGCGAGCGGAAGAAGGCGTGGGTCGCGGTGGCGACCCCGAGGTCGCGCCGCTCGACCGCGTTCTGCACCGCGACGGTGGAGAGCGGGAAGAGCATGCCGGTGCCGAACCCGGCGATGCCGAGCAGCGCTTCCGCCGCCCAGAACGGCAACACCGGAGAGCCGGCCGCCAGGGCCGCGTCGGCGAGGACGCCGACCGCCGAGCCGGCGAGCACGAGGCGCTTGTAGTGGGGCACCCGCATCAACGCCCGGCCGCCGAAATTGGCGCCGGTCACCGTGCCGAGAGTCAGGGCGATGAGGCCGAAGCCGGCGTTCGCGGCACCGAAGCCGTGCGCCTGTTCGAGCCAGATCGGCACCCAGACGGTGAGCGCCAACCAGGACCCCATGACGAAGAACATCGCCGAAGTGGTCACCGCGACCACCGGGTTGCGGAACACCGAGAGCGGGATCAGGGCATCCTCGACCCTGATCATGTGCACGACGAAGAGGCCGAACGACAGGGCGAAGACCGCGGCGAGGGCGAGGATGGTCGGCGAAGACCACGGCATCCGCGCGCCGCCCCAGGTCAGGGCCAGCATCAGCGCCACCGTGCCGCCGACGATCAGCACCGCGCCGTACCAGTCGAGCCGCTGCGGGCGATGCACGTCGGGCAGATGGCGCATGGCGCGGTGGATCATCGCCACCGCCACCGCGGCGACCGGCAGGTTGATCCAGAAGATCAGCGACCAGTGCAGATGCTGGGCGAAGACGCCGCCGATCACCGGACCGGAGACGCTCGCCGTCGCCCAGACCAGCGAGATCCAGCCCATGAAGCGACCGCGCTCGCGCGGCGGCACCACGTCGCCGATCACCGTCTGGACGAGGCTGATCAACCCGCCGCCGCCGAGGCCCTGGACCGCGCGCCCGACGACCAGCAGCGTCATGTTCGGCGCGACGGCGCAGAGCACCGAGCCGAGCGAGAAGATGCCGACCGCGGCATAGAGGGTCGGACGGCGGCCGCGCAGATCGGCGAGTTTGCCGTAGAGCGGGGTCACCGCGGTCGAGGTCAGGAAGTAGGCCGAGACCACCCACGAGAGATATTCGACGTCGCCGAGCGCCGCGCCGATGGTCGGCAGCGCCGGAGAGACGATGGTCTGATCGAGCGCCGCCAGCATCAGCACGGTGAGCGCGCCGAAGATGATCGACAGGCGTTCGCGCTCGCCGAGTGCAGGGGAGCCGTCCGGCATGGGAACTTCCGTTCGGGGCCGCCGTCGCGGCGGGGGCGGAGGAGCGGTCGGGGACGGCTCGACGGCCGCCGGCGCAACCGGGAGAGAGTGAGGCAGTCTAGAACCGATTCGCCTCACCGGATACGCAAACGACCGTATGAGGGCCATGCGGTGGGCGTCGATCACGGTTGCGCGAACGTGTCCGGCGCAAGGCGCATCAAGCGGCCGCCCGCGCGTCGGCGAGTGCGCCGGGCAGCGCCGCGGCGAGGAGATCGAGGTCGGCGTCGGTGCCGGCGGACAAGCGGATGCAGCGGTCCATCGGCGCCAGCCAGGGCTTGCGCACGAAGAGATCGCGGGCGATCAGCCCGTCGAGCACCCGTTTGGCGAAGGCGCCGTCGCGACCGCAGTCGACGGCGACGAAGTTGGTGGCCGAGGGCAGCGAGGTCAGGCCGTTGTCGGCGGCGATGGCGGCGATCCGCGCCTTGGCGCGGTTCACGCTCGCCAACACGTGGGCGAGCCACTCGCCGTCGGCCAGCGCGGCGAGCGCGCCGGCCTGGGCGATCCGGTTGACGCCGAAATGGTTGCGAATCTTGTCGAAGGCGGTGGCGACCTCCGGTGCGGCGATGCCGTAGGCGACGCGCAGGCCGGCCATGCCGTGGGCCTTGGAGAAGGTGCGGAAGCGGATGACGCGCGGATCGTCGGCGTCGATGGTGGTCGGCAAGGTGCCTTCCGGCGCGAACTCGCCATAGGCCTCGTCGAGAACGAAGAGCGAGCCCTCGGGAACCCGCGCCAGCTCGCGCGCCACGTCCTCGCCGCGCCACCAGGTCGACATCGGGTTGTCCGGATTGGCGAAATAACCGAGCGGCGCGTCCTCGCCGATCAGCGCGTCGACGAGGCCCGGCAGGTTCTCGCGATCGTCGACATAGGGCACGCGGACGAAGCGGGCGCCGTGGCCGGCGACGTGGTAGTCGAAGGTCGGATAGCCGCCCTGCGAGGTGACGATCGGGGTCCCCGGGTCGGCGAAGAGGCGCACCGTCAAGCCGAGCAGGCCGTCGATGCCCTCGCCCACCACGATGTTGTCCGGCCGCACACCGACGTGTCTCGCCAGCGCCACCTTGAGGTCGTGGTTCTCCGGGTCGCCATAGAGCCAGGCTTCGGTCGCCGCCGCCGCCCGCATCGCCTCGATCGCCTTCGGCGAGGGTCCGAATACGCTCTCGTTGGCGCCGATGCGCGCCCGGAAGGGACGGCCGCGCGTCCTCTCGATCGCCTCGGCACCGACGAAGGGCACGGTCGAAGGCAGGCTCGCCATCAGCGGCGTGAAACGGGGCGACTTCATCTCGGGCGTTTCCTCTCCGGCTCGCGGCACGGGTCCGCGGCGACTGTTTCGCCTTCCATAGCGCGGCGGCGCGGCGGGGCGGAAGTCGATTTCGTGGCCGGACGCCTTGATCCGAACACGAAGTTCGTGCAGAAGGCCCACAGCGACGCCGTGCCGGATCGGGAACATCCCGCCGACGGAGGTCGGGAGACGCGTGACGGACGCCACGCGCGGCACGGACGGACCAGGGTCCGTCGGGCGCGCGGATCGTGTCCTCTCCCCTGACCGCTCGATCGCCACCAACCCGACAGGCCCCATTCACGCGGGGATCGTCATTCGATCCCGACGCGCGCCCCCTCCCCTCGAGGCTGCGGCGCGCGGTGGCCGTTCGCATTCGAAAGAAACAACTTGACCAAGTTCACCGATTTCGGCCTCGCCGAGCCCATTCTCGCCGCTCTCGCGACCGCCGGCTACGAGACCCCGACCCCGATCCAGACCCAGGCCATCCCGCAGGTGATGTCCGGCCGCGATCTGCTCGGGATCGCCCAGACCGGCACCGGCAAGACCGCCGCCTTCGCGCTGCCGATCATCCAGCGCCTGACCTCCGAACGCCGTCGTCCCGGCCCGCACGGGTGCCGGTCGCTGGTTCTGGCGCCGACCCGCGAGCTCGCCTCGCAGATCGCCGAGAGCTTCCGCAGCTACGGCGCCAACCTCGTCCTTTCCGTCGAAGTCGTCTTCGGCGGCGTGTCGATCGGCAAGCAGGAACGAGCCCTCCAGCGCGGCATCGACGTTCTCGTCGCCACCCCCGGCCGGCTCCTCGATCTCGTCGACCGCGGCACCTGCCGGCTCGACGCGGTGGAGATCCTCGTCCTCGACGAGGCCGACCAGATGCTCGACCTCGGCTTCATCCACTCTCTGAAGCGCATCGCCAAGCTGGTGCCGAAGAAGCGGCAGTCGCTGTTCTTCTCCGCCACCATGCCGGCGGCGATCGCGGCGCTGGCCGCGAACTACCTGACCGATCCGGTCGAGGTGGCGGTCGCCCCGGTCGCCACAACGGTCGATCGTGTCGAACAGGGTGTGTTCTTCTGCGAGACGCGGGAGAAGCAGGCGTTGCTCGAGCATCTGCTGCGCCAGCCGAGCTTCGACCGGGTGATCGTCTTCACCCGCACCAAGCACGGCGCCGACCGGGTGGTGAAGCACCTCGCCCGCGCCGGCTTCGACGCCGCCGCGATCCACGGCAACAAGAGCCAGCCGCAGCGCGAGCGGGCGCTCGCCGCCTTCCGCGACGGCGAGATCGGCGTGCTGATCGCCACCGACATCGCGGCGCGCGGCATCGACATCGACGGCATCTCCCACGTCGTCAATTTCGACCTGCCCAACATCCCCGAGAGCTACGTCCATCGCATCGGCCGCACCGCGCGCGCCGGGGCGGACGGCTCGGCCGTTTCGCTCTGCAACGCCGAGGAGCGGGCCTATCTGAAGAACATCGAGCGGCTCACCCGCCGCCAGGTGCCGAAGCTGCCGCTGCCGCAGGGTCTCGCCGCGATGGCGGCGGCCCAGGCCAAGGAAGCCCGTCGCGAGATCGACGACGAGGTCGTCGCCCCGCGCAGCCACCATCACGCCGGCCGGCCGAGCGACGAACGCCGCGGCGGCGAAGGCCGGCGCGGTCCGGCCGAGACCCGGCCGCAGGGCAAGGGTCCGCGTGGACCGCGTGGGCCGCGCGAGGAGTTCCGCGCCCGCGACGAGAATCGCCCGCGTCCGGAGAACCGGCGCACCGAGGACGGCCGTCGCCGGGAAGAGCCGCATCGTCGTGACGACGTGCCGGCCTCGGCGATGCGCGACACCCGTCACGGCGAGACCGTCGCCGGTCGTGGCGGCCCGGCCGCGCCGCGCGACCACGTCCGGCGCGACGGCGACCAGCGTCCGCGCAACGGCGCCGGTGGCAAGCCGATGACCCGTGGCGGCGGCCCCGGCGGCAACCGTGGCGATGCCCGCCCGCAGGGCAACCGCTCGCGCGGTCCCCGCCGGGACGCCTGATCGACGACCACTCGAACGAACCCGTGCGGCCCCGGAACGGCGATCCCGTTCCGGGGCCGCACGTCATCTCGAGCCGGAAGGCCGTGATTCGGCGGGTTCGTCCGGCGTCTCGATTGACTTCTCGCCGCCCCCTCCCTCATATCGCCCGAACGACGGTCCTCCGGCGATCCGGAGGTGAAAAGGGAACGCGGTCCCGAAAGGGGATGCCGCGGCTGCCCCCGCAACTGTGAGCGGCGAGTGTCGCGCCGAGAAGCCACTGGGGCCGCCACCCCGGGAAGGCGGCGCGCCACACCGAGACCCGCGAGCCAGGAGACCTGCCGTCGTACCGACCATCCCGATCCGCCGGTGGGGCGGAGAAAGAGGACGACGTGACGACATCTCTCCCGCATCCGTCGCCCGGCGAAGCGAACCGGTCCCCCTCTCCGGCTTCCTCTCCCGCCGCGCCGCCGACGACCGTGCTCGTCTGCACCACCTGCCGGCGCGTCCGAAGACCCCGAGGACGCCCCGCGCGCCGGTGCGCGACTGCACGCCGCGCTCGAGGCCGCCGGCGCCGGACGCGACGACCTCCGCGTCGTGCCGGTCGAGTGCCTGTCGGTGTGCAAGCGCCCGGTGACCATCGGCTTCTCGGCGGCCGAGAAATGGACCTACGTCTACGGCGACTTCGACGCCGAGGCGGCGCCGGCGATCCTCGACGCGGCGGCGCTCTACGCGGCCGCGGACGACGGCCTCATCCCGTGGCGGAGCCGCCCCGACGCCCTCAAGAGAGGCGTCGTCGCGCGCATTCCTCCCCTCTCCGGCCGCACCGAGGCAACGCCATGAACAGCTTCACCAAGATTCCGGTCACCATCGTCACCGGCTTCCTCGGCGCGGGGAAGACGACGCTGATCCGCCACCTGATCGAGAACGCCCGCGGCCGGCGTCTCGCCCTGGTCATCAACGAATTCGGCGATGTCGGTGTCGACGGCGATATCCTGAAGTCCTGCGAGGGCGACGCCTGCGACCCGCAGGCGATCGTCGAACTGGCCAACGGCTGCCTGTGCTGCACCGTCGCCGACGACTTCCTGCCCGCCATCGAGGGGTTGCTGGCGCTGCCGAACCGACCCGACCACATCGTCGTGGAGACTTCCGGCCTCGCCCTGCCGAAGCCGTTGATCAAGGCCTTCGACTGGCCGGAGATCCGGGCGAGGCTCACCGTCGACGGCGTCGTCGCGGTGGTCGACGGCCGCGCCGTGGTCGACGGCCGCTTCGCCGACGATCCCGCGGCCGTGCTGGCGCAGCGCGCCGAGGACGCCTCGATCGACCACGACAATCCGCTGGAGGAGGTCTACGAGGACCAACTGCTGGCCGCCGACCTCGTGGTGGTCAACAAGGCCGACCTCCTCGACGATACCGACCTCGCGACGATCGAAGCGGAGATCCGCAGGGCGATCCCGCGCGCCGTCAAGGTGGTGAGTGCCTCGGAAGGCCGGGTCGATCCGGCGGTGGCGCTCGGGCTCTTCGCCGCGGCGGAAGACGACCTCGCCGCCCGCCCGTCGCATCACGAGATCGAGGGCGATCACGACCACGACGACTTCGACACCTTCGTGGTGGAGGTCGCCCCGGCGCGCGATCCCGCCTCGCTGGTGGAGCGGCTCCAGGCCGTCGCCGAAGCCCACGACGTTCTGCGCATCAAAGGCTTCGTCGCGATCGAGGGCAAGCCGATGCGTCTCCTCGTGCAGGGCGTCGGCAACCGCTTCCGCCATCAGTTCGATCGCCCCTGGGCCCCGGGCGAGACCCGCGCCGGTCGCCTCGTGGTGATCGCCGAGAAGGGCCTCGACGAGGCCGCCGTCCGCGCCGCGCTGGCGGCGTGAGGCGGAGCAAGGGGAGCCACGGATGCACCTCGTCGCCGACACGATCCGCTCGCTGGACGACACCGTCCAAGCGGTCGATCTCGGCCAGACGGCGAGCGAGGTGGCGTTTCTCTCCTTCTCCGATTCCGACCTCGGCCTCGTCGCCGCCGTCCATGCCGGCCGGCCGGACCTGCCGAGCTTGCGCCTCGCCGCGCTCGCCGACCTGCGCCACCCCTATTCGGTCGACCTCTGGCTCGACGCGGTCGGCCGAAAGGCGCGCTTCGTCCTCGTGCGCCTGCTCGGCGGGCTCGACTACTGGCGCTACGGCGTCGACGAACTCGCCGCCGCCGCCCGGTCGCGCGGCTTCGACTTCGCGGTGGTGCCCGGCGACGGGCGCGACGACATGCGCCTCGACGCCGCCTCGACTCTGCCGGTCGCGGACCTGCGGCGCCTGTGGGCTTGGTTCCAGGAGGGCGGGCCGGAGAACATCGCCTCGGCCCTCGGCTGGATCGCCGGCCGGCTCGGCCGCGAGGCGGCGTGGCAAGAGCCGCGCCCGCTGCCCGCCCACGCCCGCTACGCACCCGCCTGCCGAGACGGCGACGGCCCGCTGGCGCTGGTGACCTTCTACCGTTCCTTCGTCACCGCCGCCGACACCGCGCCGATCGAAGAGCTGGCGGAGGCGCTCGCGGTGCGCGGCTTCGCGGTGCGAGCCGAGTTCGTCACCTCGTTGAAGGATGTCCGGGTCGTCGAAGGTCTCGGCCGGCTGATCGACGACCTCGCGCCGGCGATCGTCGTCAACACCACCGCCTTCTCCGCTCGGCTCGACGACGGGTCATCGGTGTTGGAGCGGGCGGGTGTTCCGGTGTTGCAGGCGGTGCTCGCCACTTGCGAACGAGCGGCCTGGGAGGCGTCGTCGCGGGGACTGGGCGCCGCGGACCTCGCCATGAACCTGGTGCTGCCGGAGATCGACGGGCGCGTCGCGACGCGGGCGATCTCGTTCAAGGGCCGCGAACCGCGCTCGGAGGTCCATCAGTACGCCCGTGCCGTCCACGTACCCGACGCGGACGGCATCGCGGCGGTCGCCGATCTGGCGCGGGCTTGGGTGGATCTGGCGGCGAAGCCGCGCGGCGACCGCCGGCTCGGTCTCGTCGTTTCCGACTACCCGGCCAAGGGCGGACGCACCGCCTACGCCGTCGGCCTCGACACGCCGGCGAGCCTCGTCGCGATCGCCGAGGACCTGCGCGAGGCCGGCTACGCGATCGGGGACGTGCCGTCACCGGACGCCCTGATGCGGGCGCTGGAGGGGCTGGAGACGCTCGCGGACGCGGTGCCGACCCTCCCCCTCGCCCGCTACCAAGCCCTCTTCGCCGCGCTGCCCGAGCCCTTCCGCGATTCCGTCCGCGCCGCTTGGGGCGATCCGGCGTCCGATCCCGACGTCGCCGACGGGGCCTTCCGCTTCGCCGCACTCGATCTCGGCGCGCTGACCGTCGCGGTCCAGCCCGACCGCGGCCGGCGCGACACCCGCAAGACCGAGTACCACGACACCTCGATCCCGCCGCGCCACGGCTACGTCGCCTTCTACCTGTGGCTGCGCGAGGTCGTCCGCATCGATGCGATGATCCATCTCGGCACCCACGGCACCCTCGAGTGGCTGCCGGGCAAGGCCGCCGCCCCCTCCCCCGCGTGTGCACCGGCGGCGGTGCTCGGTCCGGTGCCGGTCGTCTATCCCTTCGTCGTCAACAACCCAGGCGAAGCGGCGCAGGCCAAGCGGCGCATCGCCGCCGTCACCGTCGGCCACATGACGCCGCCGCTCGCCCGCGCCGACAGCCACGGCGCCGCGGCGGAGATCGAGGCGCTGCTCGACGAATTCTCGCAGGCGCAGAGCCTCGATGCGCGGCGGGCGAAGATGCTGGCCGCGGCCATCCTCGAGAAGGCGCGCGAGACCGGTCTCGCCGCCGAGAGCGGCATCGCCGAGGACACCGACGCGGCCGAGGCGCTGACCAAGCTCGACGCCTGGCTCTGCGACCTCAAGGACGCCCGCATCGGCGACGGCCTCCACGTCTTCGCCCGACCGCTGGCGCCCGGCCTCCTCGCCTCCTCGATCGCGGCGCTCTCGGAGGGCCAGTCGGCCGAGGCGGTCGCCGGGCTGGAGACGCGGCTGGCGGCTTGCGCCGAGGCCGAGCGGCGCGGCCTGATCACCGCCCTCGACGGCCGCTTCCTCGTCCCCGGCCCGGCCGGCGCGCCGTCGCGCGGTCGACTCGACGTGCTGCCGACGGGGCGCAATCTCCACGCCGTCGATCCACGGGGCGTGCCGACCCGCACCGCTTGGGAGATCGGCAAGCGCACCGCCGACGAAGTGATCGCGACCTACGTCCAGGATCACGGCGAGTGGCCGCGCCGCATCGTCCTCGACCTGTGGGGCTCGGCGACGATGCGCACCGGCGGCGATGATCTCGCCCAAGGACTCGCCCTGATGGGGGTGCGCCCGGTGTGGGACGCCGCCACCGCCCGCGTCTCCGGCTTCGAGATCCAGGTGCCGGCGAAGCTCGGCCGGCCGCGGGTCGACGTGACCTTGCGCGTCTCCGGCCTCTTCCGCGACGTCTTCCCCGCCCAGATCGCCCTCTTCGACGAGGCGGTGCGTGCCGTCGCCGCCCTCGACGAGGCGGACGAGGACAACCCGCTCGCCGAGGCCCGACGCGCCGGCGCGACGGGCGAGGACGACGCCTTCAGGGTCTTCGGCACGGCGCCGGGCGCCTATGGCGTCGGCCTGTCGACCACCATCGCCACCGGCGCGTGGGAGAGCCGCGACGAACTCGGCGAGCGCTGGCTCGCGGCCTCCCACCACGCCTACGGCCGCGACGCCGAGGGCGTGGCGGCGCCGGAAGCCTTCGCCGCCCGCGTCGCCGGGGCCGATGCCTTCGTCCACGTCCAGGACACCGCCGAGCAGGACGTGCTCGATTCCGACGCCTTCGCCGAGCACGAGGGCGGCTTCGCCGCCGCCGCCGCCCGGCTCGGCAACACCCCCGTGCTCTATCACGCCGACACGACCCGGATCGATCGCTCGCGGGTCCGCACGCTCGCCCGGGAGATCCAGCGCGTGGTCCGGGCGCGCGCCACCAATCCGCGCTGGCTGGCCGGCCAGATGCGACACGGCCATCGCGGCGCGGCGGAGATCGCCGAGACCGTCGGCAATCTCCTCGGCTTCGCCGCCACCACCGATCAGGTGGCGCAGACCGCCTTCGATCTGGTATTCGACGCCACCCTCGGCGACGATCGGGTGCGCGACTTCATGGTCGCCGCCAATCCGCGCGCCGCGGCGGCCACGGCCCGCGCCTTCGACGAGGCGATCCGGCGCGGCCTGTGGGCGACCCGGCGCAACTCGGTGGCCGGGCGCATCGCCGAAACCCTGGAGGCGGGACGATGAACGACGACGACAAGCCCGATCCGGGGCTGGTCAAGGGTTGGTGCCCGGGGGCGCGGCGACCGATGGAGACCGGCGACGGCCTGCTGGTGCGCCTGCGCATCACCGCCGGCATCGTCCCGGCGGACATGGCCTCCGAGATCGCCGACCTCTCGCGTCGCTTCGGCAACGAGCTGATCGACATCTCCCAGCGCGCCAATCTGCAACTGCGCGGGGTCGAGGCCGACGATCTCGACGAACTCCTCGCCGCTCTCGACCGGCTCGGCATCCTCGACCCGTCGGCGGAAGGCGAGGCGGTGCGCAACATCGTCCCCTCGCCGCTCGCCGGCCTCGATCCGCGCGCCGCGGTCGACGGGCGCGCCCTCGCCGCCGCGCTCGAGGCCCGGCTCGCCGGCGATCGGTCGCTCTTCGCGCTGCCGGGCAAATTCGGTTTCGTCGTCGACGAGGGCGGTCGGCTGGCGCTCGACGACGTCGCGGTCGACGTGCGGCTGACCGGGCTGTCGACCCCCGACGGCCCGCGCGTTCTCCTCGCCGTGGCGGTGAAGCCCGGCCATTACCAGCCGATCGCGG
>JAOTSD010000055.1 GCA_030247555.1 Siculibacillus sp.
CCCGCCGATTCACCGCCCCGCCTTCCGCGAAGCCGGGCGGACACGCGACGCCCGACCCGGGGAACGGCAGCGGATCGCCGGCCGCGGTCCCGACCCCCTCGCCCATCAACCGGACGAGGTCGGCGAGATCGGCGTCGGCGGTCGCCAGGATCTTGCCGATCGACTCGGTGGAGGGCCAGCGGGGACGGCCGTCGGCGGTCACCCGTTTCGAGCGGTTGAAAGCCGTGGAGGAGAGGCCGGCGCGGCGCGCCAGCGCCGAGGGGCTGAGGCCGTTGTGGCCGGCGATGGCGTCGATCGCCGCCCACAGGCGTTCGTGACTCAGTCCGGTCGGCCGTGTGCCCATCGCCACCTCCCTCGTCGGGCGGGGGGCGCCGCCTCCCGGCCGCTCCCGGCGCGACGCTCGATTCGTCGGTCGCAATTATGGATGATATCAATCTCGAGTTGAAATGACCCCGTCGCGGCGAACGCTGCCGCTTGTCTCGGCGGACGACGGCGACTAGGGTCCGCCGGACCGATCGACCCGCCCCGGCGGGGACGGGGGGCGACGAGACCGACATGGCCGCCATCATCTACAAGATCACTCCGCGCGCCGCTTGGCTGGCCGCCCTCGCCGAGGGCGTCTTCTGCGGCGCTCCCGTCGACCTCGCCGACGGCTTCATCCACTTCTCCGCCGCCGATCAGGTGCGCGAGACCGCGGCGAAGCACTTCGCCGGACTCACCGACCTGTTGCTCGTCGCCGTCGACGCCGAGGCGCTCGGTCCGGCGCTGAAGTGGGAGCCGTCGCGCGGCGGCGCGCTCTTTCCCCACCTCCACGGTCCGCTCGATCCCGCCGCCGCGATCGATGCCGTCGAACTGCCGCTCGGCCCGGACGGCCGCCACCGTTTCCCGGAGCAGATCCCGTGATCGATCTCTACCGCCTGATGAAACCGGCCGTCTTCCGGGTCGACCCCGAGACCGCCCACGGCCTGACCATCCGTGCGCTGGCCACCGGCCTCACGCCGAAGTCCTGCCGCGCGCCGGACCCGCGCCTCGCGGTCACCGCCTTCGGCGTCGACTTTCCCAATCCGGTCGGCATGGCGGCCGGCTTCGACAAGAACGCCGAAGTGGCGGACGCCGTCCTCGGACTCGGCTTCGGCCACGTCGAGGTCGGCACGGTGACGCCGCGCCCGCAGCCCGGCAATCCCAAGCCGCGCATGTTCCGCCTGCCCGCCGATCACGGCGTCATCAATCGCCTCGGTTTCAACAACCAGGGTCACGCCGCGATGCGGGCCCGGCTCCTCGCCCGCAAGGGTCGCGGCGGCGTCGTCGGCGTCAACATCGGCGCCAACAAGGACAGCGAGGACCGGGTCGCCGACTATGTCGCCGGGATCCGCGCCTTCGCCGATCTCGCCACCTATTTCACCGTCAACATCTCCTCGCCCAACACCCCCGGGCTGCGCGACCTACAGGCCCGCGCCCAGCTCGCCGACCTGTTGGAACGGGTGCTGACCGCCCGCGACGAGATCGCCGCCGGCGGCGGCCGGCGGGTGCCGGTGCTGCTCAAGATCGCCCCGGACGTCGACGACGCCGGCCTCGACGACATCGCCGCGGAGGTGACGGAGAAGCGCCTCGACGGCCTCGTCGTCTCCAACACCACGCTCTCCCGTGACGGACTGCGCGACCTGGCGACGGCGAAGGAGAGCGGTGGCCTCTCCGGCCGGCCGCTGTTCCGCCGCGCCACGGTGGTACTGGCGAAGATGCGCCTCAAGGTCGGCCCCGACTTGCCTATCATCGGCGTCGGCGGCATCGACGGCGGCGAGGCGGCCTACGAGAAGATCGTCGCCGGGGCCGATCTGGTGCAGGTCTATTCCGGCCTCGTCTACGAGGGACCGAGCCTCGTCGGCCGCATCCTCGATCACCTCGCCGCGCGGATGACCCGCGACGGCATCGGCTCGATCGCGGAGCTGACCGGGCGCTGGGCCGAACGCTGGGCCGCCGCCGATCCGAACGCCTGATCGCGGTCGGCCCCGAGCGAGGACGCCGCCGACCCGGCCCGCAGTCGAGCCCTCGATTTGGGCGTTTTCGCCGCGCCGCGACCTCGCCTCGTGGATCGGCTTCGACTAAAGAAACCGGACATGCGATCGCGCGGGGCGCGAGTCGCCCGGCGGCGAGCGAGGCCGATGCTCCTCTATCTTCCCGTGGCCGAATGGCCGGTGAACATGTTCGTGATCTTCGGCCTCGGCGCGGCCGTGGGTTTCATCTCGGGCATGTTCGGGGTGGGCGGAGGGTTCCTCCTCACCCCGCTCCTCGTCTTCTCCGGCATCTCGCCGGCGGTGGCGGTCGCCACGGTTTCGGCTCAGGTGGTCGCCTCCTCGACCTCCGGCGCGCTCTCCTACTGGCGACGCAAGTCGATCGACTGGAAGATGGCGGGGTATCTCCTCGTCGGCGGCATGCTCGGCTCGTGGATCGGCGTCCAGGTCTTCGCCCTGTTGCGCACCATCGGCCAGCTCGATCTGGTGGTCGGCCTCTGCTACGTCGTCTTCCTCGGCTTCATCGGTGGCTTCATGGTGGTCGAGTCGATCGGCGCCCTGTTCGCCGCCCGCTCGGCCGAGAAACGATCGCCGAAGAAGCTGCGCGAGCACAACTGGATCCACGGCCTGCCCTTCAGGGTCCGCTTCCCCCGCTCCCGCCTCGTCATCTCCGCCATCCCGGTGCTGCTGCTCGGTACCGGCATCGGCTTCCTCGGCACCCTGCTCGGCATCGGCGGCGGCTTCCTCATCGTTCCCGCCATGATCTATCTGCTCAAGGTCCCGGCCAATGTCGTGGTCGGCACGTCGCTGGTGCAGATGGTGGTGACGATGTCCTTCGCCACGTTCCTCCAGGCGGCGCAGAACCACACGGTCGACATCGTCCTCGGTCTGCTTCTGATGGTCGGTGGCGTCATCGGCGCCCAGTTCGGCGCCCAGATCGGGCAACGCCTGCGCGGTGAACAGTTGCGCGCCCTGCTCGGCCTGCTCATCCTCTCGGTCGGCCTGCGCTTCGCCTACGATCTGGTGGTGACGCCGGCGGCGCGCTACACGGTCGCCGTCCAAGTGGGAGGCGCGCCGTGACCCTCCGCCGCGCCGCCCCGTTCCTCGGCCTCGCCGTGATCCTCGCCGCGATCCTCGCCGCTCCGGCGCCGACCCTGGCCGAGACCCTGGTCGCCGAGGTGTCGACCAAGCGGGTCGCCATCTCTTCCAATTTTTCCGGCACCGACATCACCGTCTACGGCGCGATCGAGCGCGACGGCGTCACCGTCTCGCGCGCCGCCGGCTACGACATCGCGGTGATGCTGATCGGGCCGCGCCGCACCATGGTCACCCGCCGGAAAGATCGTGTCCTCGGTCTGTGGATCAACCGCGATTGGCGCACCTACGACGCGCCGACCTTCTACGCGCTGGCGACGACGAAGCCGTTGGCGGAACTCGCGACGCCGCAGGTCCTCGACGCCCAGCAGATCGGCATGGAGAACCTGATCCTACCGGAGGGCATCCCCGGCGGCATCGAGGTGATGGCCGGAGCGGCCGAATTCCGCGACGCTTTTCTGGCGCAGCAGCGCAAGGCCGGCCACTACGTCGAATACCCCTCGACGGTGCGCTTCCTCGGCTCGCAGATCTTCGCGGTCACCCTGCCGATCCCCGCCGAAGTGCCGGTCGGGAGCTACACCGCCCGCGTCGTGCTCATCGCCGACGGCAGTCCGGTCGCCGAGCACGTTTCCACCGTCGACGTCGCCAAGATCGGCTTCGAGCAGCAGGTCACCGACCTCGCCACCCGTCGCGGTGTCGTCTACGGGCTCGCCTCGGTGGTGATCGCCCTCATGACCGGCTGGCTCGGGGGCGTGCTGTTCCGCCGGGACTGATCCTCGCGCCGACGATCGACTCGGCCGGAAAGCGGTGCACCCGCTCCTCGCCGATCAGGTGGACGGTGAGACGCGCCGTCTCGAACAGGCCGGCGAAGGCGCGTCCGGTGACGTCGAGCCCCCCGGCATAGGCACCGAAGGCCGGCAGGATCAGGCGCCGGCCGTCGCCGGCGAAACAGTGCCGCCGGACCGTCCCCGCCGCCACCCGGACGCGGGCCGCCGGATGGAGATGGCCGGCGATCTCGCCGGTGGCGCCGCGCCGCGGTTCGTGGCGGAAAGTGAGGGCACCGATGGCGATCTCCTCGACCCGGACGCCGCCGACGTCTCCCCGCGCCTCGGAGTCGTGATTGCCGGCGATCCAGATCCACTCGCGACCCGATCGGAGGGCGGCGAGCCGCGCCCGATCCTCCTCGCTCATCCGCTCCGGCCCGAAGCCGTCGTGGAAAGCGTCGCCGAGCGAGATCACCCGCACCGGATCGGTGGCGGCGATCGCCGCAGCGAGGCGGTGCAGCGTCGCCGCGGTGTCGTAGGGCGGGATCAGTGCACCGCGCCGGGCGAAGGACGATCCCTTCTCGAAATGCAGATCGGCGACGATCAGGGTGCGCTCCGCCGGCCACCAGGCGCCCCCGGAGGCGAGCGCCACCAGTTCCTCGTCGAGGAGGCGGATGGCGTCACCCGGCGTGCGCAGCGGCGTCGCGGCGCTCATCGGCCGGTCGCCTCCGCCAGCAGATCCTCCGCCGCCTCCCGCAACATCGCCTCCTCCGCCGAACCCGGCACCGACTCGCGCCCGATCTCCAACATGATGGGTACCGCGAGCGGCGAGATGCGGGGAAGCCTCTCGTGCGCGATGTGGGCCTTCACCCGCGCCAGCATGTCGGCGAGCCGGCGGATGTCGAGCAGCCCCGCCGCCGCATCGGCGCGCGTCGCCTCGATCAGCACGTGGTCGGGCTGGTGGGTCCGGAGCACGTCCCAGACGAGATCGGTGGCGATGGTCATCTGCCGTCCCGACTTCTCCTTGCCGGGGTGCCGCCGCTCGACGAGACCGGCGATGATGGCACAGTTGCGGAAGGTGCGTTTCAGGAGCGCACTGTCGTCGAGCCAGGCCTCGAGGTCGTCGCCGAGCATGTCCTCGTCGAAGAGCTCGTCGAGCGAGGGCCGGCGGCGGGCGAAGGCGGCGCCGAGGTCGCTCGCCGCCCACACCCCGAGCGCATAGTCGTTGCAGACGAAGCCGAGCGGACGCAGGCCCAGGCGCTCCATCCGGCGGGTGAGCAGCATGCCGAGCGTCTGGTGGGCGAGCCGCCCCTCGAAGGCATAGGCGACCATGTACCAGCGGCCGCCGCGCGGGAAGGTCTCGACCATCAGTTCGCCCGGCCGCGGCAGACGCGAATGCAGACGTTGCAGGTCGAGCCATTCGCGCACCTGTCCGGGCAGCGCCTTCCACGACGCCGGATCGGCGAGGAGGCCGCGCACCCGCTCCGCGAGGTGAGTGGAGAGCGGAAACTTGCCGCCCCAATAGGACGGAATGCGGGGGTCCTTGCCCGCCGCGCGCGCCACCAGCGCCTCGTTCTCGCGGATGCCGACGAAGCGCAACACCTCGCCACCGAAGAGGAACGTGTCGCCGGAGGTCAGCGTCTCGAAGAAATACTCCTCCATCTCACCGAGGATGCGACCGCCCATCCGCGCCACCGGGCCGGAGAGTTTCGACACCAGTCGCACCTTCAACATCGGCATCTCGACGATCGTGCCGACGTTGAGCCGCCAGGTCTGGGCCACCTGCGGGTTCGCCACCCGCCAGGTTCCGTCCTTCGTCCGCCGGATCCGGGCGTATCGTTCGTAGCTTCTCAGCGCGTAGCCGCCGGTGGCGACGAAATCGACCACCCGGTCGAAGCTCGCCCGCGTCAGGTCGCGGTAGGGCAGCGACGAAATGACTTCCTCATACAGATCATCGTCGTCGAACGGCGCCGCCACGGCACGGCCGAGAACGTGTTGGGCGAGGACGTCGAGGGCGCCGGAGCGGATCGGCGGCGTGTCCTGGGCGCCGGCCGAGTTGGCCTCGATCGCCGCCTCGCATTCGAGCACCTCGAAGCGGTTGGCCGGGACGAGCAGTGCCCGGCTGGGTTCGTCGAGACGGTGGTTGGCGCGACCGATGCGCTGGGCGAGCCGGCTCGCCCCCTTCGGCGCGCCGACGTGGATGACCAGATCGACGTCGCCCCAGTCGATGCCGAGGTCGAGGGTGGAGGTGGCGACCACCGCGTCGAGCCCGCCGGGACCGCCGCCGGCCGCCATCGCCGCTTCGACCCGCCGCCGCTGGGCGACGTCGAGCGAGCCGTGATGGAGGGCGATTCGCAGGTTCTTCTCGTTGATCCGCCACAGCTCCTGGAACACCAGCTCGGCCTGGGCGCGGGTGTTGACGAAGACGATGGCCGTCTTCGCCGTCTCGATCGCCGCGAGAACCGCCGGCATGGCGTGGACCGCGAGATGCCCGGCCCAGGGTATGCGCCAACCCTCGGGGTCGGCCGGCTCGAGGATGCGGATCTCTGGGGGCGCGCCGGCCGGAGCGGTCACGATCTCGGCCTCCGCCCGCGCCGCCCCCGGGTTCTGGGCGACGAGCCAAGCGGCGAGTTCGTTCGGATCCTTCACCGTCGCCGACAGGCCCACCGCCACGAGGTCCGGGGCGAGACGCCGCAACCGGGCGAGACCGAGCGCCAGGAGGTCGCCGCGCTTGGAGGTGACCAGCGAATGCAGTTCGTCGAAAACCACCCGCTTCAGCGAGCCGAAGAGATCGAGGGCCTCCGGCGAGGCGACGAGCAGCGCCACCTGCTCGGGCGTCGTCATCAGGATGTCGGGCGGGTCGTACTTCTGCCGCTGGCGCTTGTGGGCCGGCGTGTCGCCGGTGCGGGTCTCGACCGAGATCGCGAGCCCCATCTCGGCGATCGGCTGCTCCAGATTGCGGGCGACGTCGACGGCGAGCGCCTTGAGCGGCGAGACGTAGAGCGTGTGGATGCCCTTGCGCCGCACCCCGCGGGCGGTGAGCGACATCTTCGGCCGCTTCGCCGGATCGGCGAGCTCGACGAGGCTCGGCAGGAAGCCGGCGAGAGTCTTGCCGGCGCCGGTCGGGGCGATCAGCAGTGTCGCTCGCCCGGCGCGGGCCCGCGCGAGCATCGCCGCCTGATGCGGCCGCGGCCGCCAGCCGCGCGCCGCGAACCAGCCGGCGAAGCGCTCGGGCAGAAATGGGTCGATCGGGGCGTCGGGCGAGGTGTCCACGACCGAAGAGGTAAACCGCGGCCGGCCCGCCGTCGAGGCGCGTGTCGCCCCCGAAACGACGAGAAGGCCGAACCCGGGGGAGGTTCGGCCTTCCGAGGAAGACGGGGGTCAGGATGCGTCGGCCGTGAACGCCGAGGGGGGGGCGACGCTCACGGCCGGAAGGCCGCCGTCAGTTGCAGTCCTTCCACTCGTACGGCTTACCGTACATGTCGTACTTGATGATGGTGTGGCAGCGCGGACCGGGCCGACGCCTCACCACGTATTCCTCTTCGTAGACCGGCACGGCGCGGCGACGCACGACGACCGGTTCGTCCTCGTAGTAGTAGCCACCCTGCTGCTGCGCCAAGGCACCACCGACGATCATGCCGCCGATGACACCGAGGGCGGCGGCGCCGGCCGGGTCGATCCCGCCTCCGCCGCGATGATGCACGCGCGGCCGGTGGTAGGGCTGGGCGTCGGCGGTGCCGAGGGTGGCGACCATGGCGGTTCCGAGCGTGGCCGCCGCGAGAAGGGAGGTCAGGAGCTTCTTCATCAACGTTCTCCGATGTCCGATGGCGCCGACGCGCTCGATCGCATTGGAAATGAACACCACTGCCGGCCGCCGCGACGACGATCACGTCCGCGGTTCATCGGCATCTCGAGCGGCCGCGCTCTCACGAAAGCGCCGCTCACCCGGCGGGACGAGGCGCCCCGCCGAAGCCGCGTCTCACTGGGTGTCGTAACCCGGCGAGTTGCCATTCGCGCCGAGGGGCCGACGCATGCCGCCGTAGGGCGCGCCGTAGTAGTGGCGCGGCGGGGCGACGTAACGCGGCGCCGGGGCGACGTAGACCCGCGCCGGGCGCTGATAGATCACCGGCGCCTGCCGGTAGACGCGCACCGGGCGGCGACGCACGACGACGCGCCGATCCTCGTAGTAGCCGCTGTTCTGCTGCGCCAGAGCGCCACCGACGATCAGGCCGCCGATGATGCCGAGGGCGGCGGCGCCGGCCGGGTCGATCCCGCCTCCGCCGCGATGATGCACGCGCGGCCGGTGGTAGGGCTGGGCTTCGGCGGTGCCGAGAGTGGCGACCATGGCGGTTCCGAGCGTGGCCGCCGCGAGCAGGGAGGTGAGGAGCTTCTTCACGATCGTTCTCCTTTGTCCGATGGCGATGGTACGCTCTATCGTATCCGAAACGAACATTATCACCGGGCTCCGCAACGGAAGCTGAGGGGCCCGTTCATCCGCGGTTCAGGTGTTCCCGTTCGGAAAGGAAGCCGGAGCCCCCTCCGGCGGGATCCGTCGACCCGTACCGGCGCCGCGCCTCACTGGGTGTCGTAACCCGGCGAGTTGCCGTTCACACCATAGGGGCGGCGCATGCCGCCGTAGGGCGCACCCTGGTGGCGCGGCGGAGCGACGACCCGCGGCGGGGGCGCCGGGCGGTAGTCGTGCATCGGCGGACGGACGTGCTGCACCGGCGGGCGGACGTACCGCACCGGCGCCGGACGCGCATAGTGGACGGGCGGGGCGACGTAGACCGTGGCCGGGCGCTGATAGACCACCGGCTCCTCATCCTCGTAGATGTAGGTCGGGGAGGTCGGCACGGCCGAGTAGTGGACCCGCTCCTCGGTCGTCTGGCAGCCGGCGAGGCCCGCCGAAGCGAGGATCACGGTGACGGTGAGGGCGGACTTGATCGGGGACATCGTGAACTCCGGTGGTTCGACGGCGGCGATCCGGCGGATCGGCCCCGCGTCGACGTCGTGAAATCTAGAACGTCGCCCATGCACGATAGCTGAGCGACCCGTTCAGCCGGCGTTCAGACGGGGCGAGTAAGACTTCACGATCTCGTGAACACGGCGGCATGGCCGCCGATCTCCCGCCCGCGGTCGCGCCGCAGCGTCGCCGACTCGATCGCCGTCGCTGCGAAGCCGGTCGCGGCCGCGACCCGTTCGAGATGGGCGCGGCGATGGGCCCAGCGTAGGCTGTCACGCAGCACCACCTCGCCGCCCGGTTCGTCCTCGTCGACCGCTTCGGTGGTGAAGACGAAGAGCGCGCCCGGCGCGGCGACGCGCGCCGCCGCGGCGAAGACGCCGGAGAGATCGCCGAGGTAGCAGAAGACGTCGCCGGCGGTCAGAAGATCGAGGCTTCCCGCCGGGCGCCCCGCCATCGCCGCCGCCACGTCCCCGACCTCGAGGTCGTCGTAGAGTCCGCCCGCCCGCGCCCGGGCGATCATCGCCGGCGCGATGTCGACACCTTCGAGACGATCGACGCGCCCGCGGATCACCGGTGCGAGAAGCCCGGTGCCGCAGCCGAGATCGAGGCAGACGGCGAAGCGTCGGCCCGCGGCGTGACGATCGAGGGCGTCGTCGATCAGTTGCGGTCCCCGATAGCCGAGCGCCGTGACCAGGCTCGCCTCGTAGCGATCGGCATAACCGTCGAAGAGGTCGCGCACATGGGCCGGCGGTGGCGCGTCCGGGATCGGCGCCGCCCCGAGCCGGGCGAGCCGCAGGGTCGCGCCGCAGCGGTCCTCGGGATCGAGCCGCAACGCCTCGCGGAAGGCTTCCGCCGCCCGAACCCGCCGGGTGCCGTCGCCGTCCGCGGCCGCCGCCGCCTCGCGGAACTCGCCGAGCGCGAACCAGCCCGCCGCCCAGTGCGGCGCCAGTTCGAGCGCCTGTTCGACCAGTTCCGCCGCAGCGACGACTTCCCCGGCGGCGGCATAGTCGCGCGCCATCTCGAGCCGACGGTCGGCAACGAGATCGCCGGAGGAGAGGTGTCGGGAAGCGAGCGGGGGCATGGATACCTCGGGGAGAACGGCGGGATGTGCCTCTGATTGCCCCGGATCGCCGCGCCGGTCCAGAGGCCACCTCGACCGCGAATCCGCCGCGTGATAAGTGCGGTTCGTCCACTCGGGCGTCGCGCCCGGCGGACACCGGGACCGAGGAGACACCCACCCCATGGACCAGAACGCGCTCACCCGTTTCGTCGGTGGATCGCCGCTGCGCACGCTGCTGTGGCTGGTGGTGATGTCGATCGTCGTCGGCTTCGTCCTCGACACCATCGGACTCGATCCGTTCGGCTTCCTGCGCCGGCTGATCGCCGATTTCGACCGCTTCGTCGACTGGCTCGTCCACCTCGGCTTCGACGCCTTCCGCAACGTCGGTCGCTATCTCGTCTGGGGCGCGGTCTTCGTCGTGCCGATCTGGCTCATCCTGCGGTTGACCGGCGCGCGGCGCGGCTGAAGCTCGTCGAACGAGAACCGCGCCGCGGGGCAGCGCGGCGCGGTCGGAGACGTCAGGGGGGGCGAAAGCTCAGGCGGCCTTCACCTCGATCTTCTTGCTCGGCATCTCGGCCTCCGGCGTGCGCGGCACGACGACCTTCAGCACGCCCTTGTCGAACGTCGCCTCGACCTTCTCCTCGGCCGGGGTGAACGGCAGCGGGAAGCGCCGCAGCCAGGTGCCGGAGGACCGTTCGACGAGGTGATATTTCTTCGCCTCGTCCTTTTCCTCGATCTTCGCCTCGCGTTTCGCCTTCAGCGTCAGGACGCCGTCGGTGATGTCGAGTTCGATGTCTTCGCGGTCGATGCCCGGCAGTTCCGCCGTCATCTCGAGACCGGCTTCGGTCTCGGCCAGATCGACCTTGGGAGTGAGGAAGCCCGTCCCCGGCATCGCCGGTGGCGTCCAACCCCGGGTGAACTCGTCGAAGAGCCGATCCATCTCGCGACGCAGGTCGCCGAAAGGATCCGCACCGCGGGCCGGCATCGGCCCGAACCCGAACGGGATGAGCGATCTGATGTTCATGACCGACCTCGTCTTCAGGGACCTCGGATACACGGCCCCGACTTCGTCGAAGCCGTGCCCGACATTTGGGAAGATCGAGATCGCCCTTCAAGGTCGATCGGTTACGACCGAATCCGGATGCGACGAGATGCGGCGGTCCGGGATGGAGCGGGGCCAAGACGGCGAACGCCGCGCCCCTCGCGGGACGCGGCGTCGAGACTTCTCCGGCGGAGCCTTCAGAGCGACTTGCCGGCGAGGAGTTGGACGAGTTCGCCGTCGATCTCGCCGGTCTGCGCCTGACCGACCTTCTTCTGGAAGGCCATGATCGCGCCGCGGGTGGCGCTGCCCATCTGGCCGTCGACGGTGCCGCCGTAGAGACCGCGCGACTTGAGCAGGCCCTGCACCTTGCGCACCGTCTCCGCATCGTTGGCCGAGGCGGTCCTGGGCGCGTCCTTGGGCTCGGCCCAGACCTGCAGCTCCTCGTTGGCCTCGCGGTCCATCGGCTTCTGCACCCAGGTTTGCACCGCCATCCGTGCGGCGGCGAGATCGACCTTGGTGAGATGGGCCGCGACGTCGTTCATCTTCTTGTCCGCCTCCTTGTCGCCCTGACGGGCGGCGAGCGCGAACCACTTGTAGGAGACGGCGAGGTCCTGCTTCACCCCCGACCCGAGGGCGTGGATGATGCCGAGATTGAACTGGCTGTCCTTGAGGCCGAGATCGGCGGCCTTCTGGAACCACGGAAGCGCGGAGCCGATGTCGCGAGCATTGGCGTGGAGGACGCCGAGGTTGTGCATGGCGCGGACGTTGCCGGCTTCGGCGGCCTTGCGATACCACTGCTTGGCCTTTTCGCTGTCGCGGGGGACACCGATGCCCTTCTCCAGCGCCACCGCCCAACGGTACTGCGCCGGGGCGAGGCCCTTGTCCGCCGCCTTGGCGTACCACTCGGCCGCTTCCTTGGGATCGGCGGCGATGCCGCGACCCTCGGCGTAGCGCATACCGACTTCGAAGGCGGCGCGCGGGTCGCCGGTCATGGCGGCGCGACGGAGCTTCTCCGAGCCGATCTTCGCCGGCAGCAGCGTCGTCTCCGGCGCGGCGTGGGCGTCACCGCCGATCGAGCCGGTGGTGGCCGGCGCGTCGAGCAGCGTCGCGTCCGGCATCGGCCGGCTGAGCGCGGAGGTGCGCTGCGTCGGCTCGGCCGAGAGCGGCGAGGCGCCCGGCGCGACCGGGGCCGCGGCCTGCGGCTTCTCGGTGAGGATCGGGGTACCCGGTGCCGCCGCGGTCGGCGCGGGCGCCGGGGACACCGGTGCGGCGGTGGTCTGCGGATGAGCCGGCGCCGGAGCGGCGGGAATCGCCGCGGGTGCGGCCGGGGGCGTCTCGATCGCCACACCGTTCTCGGTCGAACGCTTCTCGGCGGAGGAGGTGGCGGCGGGCTTCGGCTCGGCGACCTGATGTTCCGTCACCTGCGGTGCGTCGGCACTCTCCTGCAACGCGCTCTCGCCACCGCCCGGGATGAGGCGCAGCGTCATCACCGCCAGCACCAGCGCGCCGGTGGCGAGCACCAGCGGGCGGCGGCGGTTCTTCAGCACCTGACCGATGCGCGACAGCGCACCGCTGCCGGCGACCTCGGGCTCGGCGGCGATCTGGGTGGAAGTGCGGTCCTCCGGACGAGCCGCGACCGGCGCCTCGGCGGCGGCCGCCGCCTGGGCCGCACGGCGCGCGGCGGCGATGAAGTCGGCTTTGCGTGCGACGGCGTTCGCCGCGTTGGCGGCATCGCCGACCGGCGTCGCGGGCTTCGGCTCGCCCTGCGTGATCGTCGTCGGCCTCATCGTGGCGGTCGGCGGGGTCACCGTCGCGGTGCGCGGCGCCGGTTTGCCGGAACCCGGCTCGAGCGGACGGGTGTCCTCGGAGGACGCGGTGGCCAGCGCTTCACGCGCCCGGGTGATCGCGGAGGCGACGCCGCCCGGTGCCGGCTGAGGCGCGGCCGCGACCGTTTGCGCCGCGGCGGTCGTCGGCGTGGCCACCGAGGACTGACCGGGCGCGGCAGGGGCGGCGGCCGTCACGGCCGGGGCGGCGCGCATCGCGGCCGCGGTCACGGCGGCCACGGCGGTGTCCGCGGTGGCGGGACGGTTGGCGGTCGAACGGGCGGACCCCTGGGCGATCTTCTCGATCGCGGTCAGGCGGCCGACGATGCCGGTCAGCGCGTCGTGCAGCGAGATCAACGTGTCGTTGGTGCGGCTCTCGCTGTCGCGAGAGGCCGAGCGGAGCGAGCGCAGGTCCTCCTGGAGGCCGCGCAACGCCTCGTCGCCGAGACCGTCGCCGCGACCTCGGCCGAGCTCGAGCACCATCTCGCGGGCGGCCTCTCGCGCCGCGGCGAGGGTGTCCGCCTGCTGGCTCTCGATCCGGTCGCCGAGACGGCGGATGATGTTCTCGACGTCGGCGAAACCGCCGAATCGGGTCTCGCTCGCCTCGAGCTGGCGCGAGATGCGTTCCAGTTGCTCCTCGATCTGGGCGAGAGCCTCGTCGTCCGGTTCCTGGACGGCGGAGCGCTCCAGCCGTTCCGCGAGTTTGCGCATCTCGGCTTCGAGGTCGACGGTCGAGCGCGACCGGGTCAACTCGCGGTGCATCTCGGCGATCTGCCGGCCGAGCGCGTCGATATCGGCGGAAGCCGGTCCGACGTCGCCGCGGTCGAGCCGGGCGATCAGTTCGGCGACGCGTCCATCGACCATCCCGGCCGGGACCGGAGCCTGCTGGCGCGACATCAGTTCGTCGAGGCGCGAGATCGTCGCCTCGAGCGCATCGACGGTGCGCCGGTCGGTGACCGGCACCGCGATGCGATCGAGCTTGCCGGCGATCTCGGCGATGCGATCGTGCAGCCGGTCGGTGTCGTCAGGAGGGACGGCGGCGGTCGAGGTCGGAAATCCGTTCGGTGAGTTCGGCGAGGCGGGCCTCGAGGGCGCGCAGTTCCTCGGCGGTGCCGCTGCCGGCGGCGACCGCCCGCATGTCGTCGAGCAGCGAGGCGACGCGATCCGGCGAGATCGGACCCCGGGCCGCCTTTTCGATCGCCTCGAGCTTGTCGGTGACGAGCTTCAGGCGCTGGTCGAGCGCCTTGACCACCGACGAGGGATCGACGCGGTCGATCTGCGACTTCAATTCCGCGAAACGCTTCTCGAGGCGGACGGTTCCCTTCGCCTCCTCCTCACCGGCGAGGTGTTCGATCTTGTCGGCGAGGTCGCGCAGCGATTGCTCGATCGAAGAGAACTGCGACACCTGCGGCACGGCGCGCAGCAGATTGTGGATCTCGGAGATCTCGGCATCGACCGACTTGCCGACCCGCGGGCTGGCGAGGCCGCGCTTCAGGTCGTCGAGGCGGTCGACGATGTGGCCGTAGCCGGCCTCGAGGCTCTTCAACGACCCCTCGACATCGGACTGCAGCACCACGTCGCGCAGCCGGCTCATCTCCGTCATCAGGGGCTCGAGCGACGAGGCGGTCGGGTTCTGCGACGCCATCTGGTCGATACGGCCGGCGAGCTTGCGGATCTCGTCGCCGACATCGACACCGCCGGCGCGCTGTTCGACGAACTGCCGCAACGAGCGGATCTCGTCGATCAACGCCTCCGGCGAATTGTCGCGACCGCGCAACTGCTCGATCTTCTCGGAGAGTTCGCGGAAATGCCGTTCGATGTCGGAGCCGGCGTTCCGTCTCGGACGCTTCTCGCGCTCCAGACTGGTCTGGTGCTGAGCGATCTCGGCGACGGCGCGATCGAGATCGGCGATGCCCCCCCGCTCACTGCGACCGCGCACGGTGATCGCGCCACGCTCCTCGCTCATCGCCTTGACCCGGCGGTCGAGGCCGTCGAGGGCGGCGAGCACGGCCGCGACATCGGTCTGCGGACGCGCCTTGGTCGGGCGGCGCGGCGCCGGCTCGGGGATCTGCCGACCGAGACGGTCGACGGCCGCGGCGATCTCGGCGAGCGTGGCGGAATTGGCTTCGTCCCGGATCCGGGCCCGAGGACGCGGCGACGGGTCACCACCGGCCGTGAGGCCCCGCAGGCGATCGGCGAGAACATCGAGCTGGGCGTCGATGTCGGAACGGTCGTCGCGGCCACGCCGCTCCTCGGCACGGTCCCAGCGGTCGCCCGCCTCCTCCGCCCCGCTCGGGCGACGGTGCCGCGATCGGTCGCGCCCTGCGGCCGGAGAATCCTCCGCCAGAGCCTTCACCAACTCGCTGACGGACATACCGGAGCGCCGTGCCGCGTCTATCATGCGGTCACGCTCATCGTCGTCGCGCCCCCGGCCGCCCCAAGACATATCGATCCTCCGCCGGTACCATTTTCCGGTCGCCAGCCCCGGCGCGGTCCGCTTCGATCCCGTCCGATCGGGCGGGTATCGTCGGCCGACTCGGAACGGAGTCCTGCCGAAGCTGCGGACACAGATTTTTCGAACAGGGTAAACAAGCGGTTAAGATCGGAGCGACGGCGTAGGATTCCGGTAACGCACCCGGTTCCTCGCGACCTCGGCATCGCACCGCCTCACGTCGACCCGTGAATATTCAGTTACCCAACGTAAGATATCGCGTTGCGGTACATTCGAATTATTCTGGAATGCGAGACATGGCGAAGATGCATGGCCGACCTGCGAGTTGTCGGCCATTTTCTTTCGGTCAACCCTATTGACCGGCGCGCTCCGGCGACTAAGTAGCGCCCCTTCGAACCATCCTGCGGGGGGAAGCGGTGGACGGTTCTGCTCGAAGAGATGGATCGACGGAAAACATCATGAAACCCGAATACAGATCTCTCGACCTCGCCGGAACGGTGTTCGAGGTTCCCGAGTGTCTCGCCTCCTTGGTCACCTCGCAGACCCCAGCGAGCCCGCGGACGTGGTCCATCGGCGAGTTGGCGCGCGAATGCGGTGTGACGCTGCGAGCGTTGCGCTTCTACGAGGGCAAGGGGCTTCTCGCCCCGGCCCGCCACGGCGGCGCCCGCCTCTACGGTGGCGAGGACCTGCGGCGGCTGAAACTGGTGTTGCGCCTGAAGCGAGTCGGCTTCAGCCTGATCGAGATCCGCGATCTGATGCAGGGGTTCACCGAGCCGGGCCGCCCGGCCGGACGGCTGGAGGAGCTGCTCGCCCGCATCGAGAATCAAGTGGCGGTGCTCGAAGAGCAGCGGCGCGAGATCGATCTCTCGTTGGTCGCGGTGGCCGAGGAGATCGACGGGCTGAAGCGCATGCTCGCCCGCTGAAACCTCTCCGGACCGAAACATACGAAGACGGGCCCCTCACGGGGCCCGTTTCTCGATGCTCGCCTCACACCACATCGGGGTTCGGCGACGGATCTGCGGAGATCACTGAATCGCCTTGCGCTGCTGCTCGCGCAGTTGATCTTCGATCGACTTCTGCTTCTGGGCGTTCTCGGCGGCGATCGCTTCTTCGCGCTTCTTCAGCGCGGCGTCGTCCATCGGCTTGCCCTCGTTGGCGGCCTTGAAGGTGGCGAGCGGGAAGACGAACTCGACCGGGTTGTCGGACTGGCCCTGAGCGGTGACCGTCAGGTTGGCACCCTTCTTCATCAGGCCGACGAGAGCATCGGAGGCGACGAGTTGGGCGATGCAGCCGTCGGAGGCGCACATCCCGTACTTGCCTTCCTCGGCCTTGTTCTGATCCACTTGGACCTTGACGCCGGGCTGCAGCAGCAGACCCGTCGGCATGATCAGATCGATGAACTTGCGCGCTTCTCCGGTGGCTTCGACCACCGCGATCGAAGCCAGGAACTGCCCGCCCGAGGTCCGCAGATCGAAGGCGGTCTTGCAGATCTCCTTCTTCTGCTTCTCGTCGGTCCGGCAGACCTTGACCCACTCGTCGTTGTTCGCCGCCGACTGGGCCGAAGCGGGAAGCCCCCCGGCCGCGGACAGGGCGGCGAAGGCGACGAGGGCCGAAGCGAGCGGCGAGCGGGCGATCTTGGCGATGGACTTCGCGGCAGTGACGGTCATCGTCGTTCCCGTTGTGCAAAATGGGCGTTCATCGGAACCGGCCCCCTCTTATCGCTCCCTTCCGTCCGGTTCAATGGGAGGAGGGGCGCGGAGGCGGATTCGACCGGTTGAATTCACGTCGCCGCGTCGTGACGGTTCAATGAGGCGACACGGTGGCGGACCGACCGGGGTCGCGACGCCGCGTTCGGCGGTGTAGGAAGAGCGGCGAGCCCGCTCTCCTCCGCCACGGAGCCGCCGATGCCCGTCGATCGCCCCGCTTCCGTCGAACCGCTGCGCCAGGCGACGACCCGCCTCGACGTCACCACCCGGCCGCGCGGACTGGTCGACGTCACCGCCGCGATCGACCGCTGGCTCGCCGCGATCGGTGCCGGCGAGGGGCTCCTCACCGTCTTCCTGCGTCACACCTCGGCCTCGCTGACGATCCAAGAGAACGCCTCGCCCGAAGTCCCGCCGGACCTCGTCGACGCTCTCGATCGCCTCGCCCCGCGCGGCTCCCACTGGCGCCACGACATCGAGGGCGACGACGACATGCCGGCCCACGTCAAGACCAGCCTGACCGGCGTGTCGCTGGCGATCCCGGTGATCGACGGCCGCATGGACCTCGGCACATGGCAGGCGGTCTGGGTCTGGGAGCATCGCGACGCCGCGCACCGCCGCACCGCGACGCTCCACTATCTCGGTGCGCTCACGCCGGACGGTTCTTGAAGCGTTCCGTCGCGGCGATCATCTCGTGGACGAGGCCCGGCTCGGTCACGGCGTGACCGCCGTCGTCGACGATCCGCAGATTCGCCTCCGGCCAGACCTTCTTGAGATCCCAGGCGTTGAGCATCGGCGTGCACATGTCGTAGCGGCCATGGACGATCACCGCCGGGATGTCCTTCAGCCGCCGGGCGCCGCGCAGCAATTGATCCTCCGGCTCGAACCAGCCGGAATTGACGAAGAAGTGGCACTCGATGCGGGCGAAGGCGAGGGCGTAGGTCGGGTCGGCGAAGACCGAGACCCGCGCCGGATCGGGCAGCAACGACAGGGTCGAACCTTCCCATACGCTCCAGCGTCTGGCCGCCTCTAGGCGCACCGCCGGATCGTCGCCGGTCAGCCGGCGATGGTAGGCGGCGATGAGGTCACCGCGTTCCGCCTCGGGGATGAAGTCGCGATAATTCTCGAAGAGGTCCGGGAAGATCAGGCTGGCGCCCTCCTGATAGAACCACTCGAGTTCCTTGCGCCGGAGCATGAAGATGCCGCGCAGCACCAACTCGCTCACCCGCTCCGGGTGGGTCTCGGCATAGGCGAGCGCCAGCGTCGAGCCCCACGACCCGCCGTAGACCTGCCAACGAGCGATGCCGAGATGCTCTCGAAGCCGCTCGATGTCGGCGACGAGGTCCCATGTCGTGTTCTCGCGGAGTTCGGCGTGGGGAGTGGAGCGGCCGCAGCCGCGCTGGTCGAAGAGCACGATGCGGTAGGCCGCCGGGTCGTGCAGCCGCCGCATGGTCGGGGTGACGCCACCGCCCGGGCCGCCGTGCAGGCAGACGACCGGCTTGCCCGCGGGGTTGCCGCATTCCTCCCAATGGATCTCGTGCAGGTCGCTGACCCGCAGGCGGCCGGAGCGATGGGGTTCGATTTCGGGAAAGAGCGAATGGCGCATGGCGCGGCTGGCCTCCTCGGGCGCGTCGGTCGAGATCGGGGAGATTAGCGGCCGCAGCGGCCGAGGAAAGTCGTCCCGGTGCAGAGCCGCTCCCCGGAACGATCCACCGGCCCCGACCTCCGACGGGGGAGAACCCGCCGCGCCGCGGCGAAATCGAGCCAGAACATGGTTCGGATGTGGAATGACACGGTCCGCGTCGGTGCGTATGACCCTTGCGTGAAGGCTCCGCGGCATCGATACTTCGCAAGTCGACGTGCGACGTGTCGTCGCCCGGGACGGGCCGGGGGGTCCGAACCCGATGTCGTTCGCCGTCGCCGAACCCGCTTTCTGCGAGCGCCCCGCCCGCGGTCGGTTCGTGCGACGTCCGACGCCGAGGCGACCCAGGGGGAGGATTTCGGTTGGCGACCAATCCGGCTTATCGGTTCGTGATCGCGGATGATCATCCGCTGTTCCGTGGGGCGCTCCGGCAGACGCTGGAGGGACTCTTCGACGGGGTGGCGATCTCGGAGGCCGGTTCGCTCGAGGCGGTCACGGAAGTCCTCGAACAGAGCGACGAAGTCGATCTCGTCCTGCTCGATCTGAACATGCCGGGCGTCCGCGGCTATTCGGGCCTGATGTATCTGAGGGCACAGTACCCGGCGGTGCCGGTGGTGGTGGTCTCGGCCAACGAGGACCCGGCCACCATCCGCCGCTGCATGGAATTCGGAGCCGCCGGCTTCGTGCCCAAGTCGCTCGGAACCGACTCGATCCGTCTGGCGCTCTCCACCGTCATGGCCGGCGACGTCTGGACCCCGCCGGACGTCGATCTCTCCGCGGTCCCCGCCGACGAGACCGCCAAGCTGGTGCAGCGCCTCTCCACCCTGACGCCGCAGCAGGTGCGCGTCCTGATGATGCTGTCGGAGGGGCTGCTCAACAAGCAGATCGCCTACGAACTCGGCGTCTCGGAAGCGACGGTGAAGGCCCATGTCTCGGCCATCCTGCAAAAGCTCGGGGTCGAGAGCCGCACCCAGGCGGTGATCGCCGCCTCCAAGATCGAAGCCGGGCAGTGGCAGTCGGTCGTGGGGTGACATCGACCGGCCGGAGACTCGTTCGCCCGTCGAAGGAATGCGGGTCTCTCGCACACCATCGGCGACAAGGGGGGATTCGCCCCGGGGCCGTGATCGGTTCTCCGCGTGACGATGGCGCTCGACATGGAAGATGCCCGGACATCCGAGGCGGCGGGGCGGAGGCTCCGCCGTTCGTCGTTTCGGACACCGAGGTGCCGGGATCTCGGAGCCGACCCGCCGCATTCGGCGAGGCCGCAGCTTCCCTCAGTTCAGAACCCGGTTCGTCTGCGGCAGATCGAGCGAGAAGGCCGGGATCTCGACCTCGAACAGGCCGCCGCCGGAATCCTCCATGCGGTAGTGACCCTCCATGAAGCCGGAGGGCGTGCCGAGCGGACAGCCGGAGGTGTATTCGAAGCTCTCGCCGGGGGCGATCAGCGGCTGTTCGCCGACGACGCCGGGACCGGTCACCTCCTGGCGGCGGCCGTTGGCGTCGGTGATGAGCCAACGGCGGGCGCGCAGCCTGACCGGCGCCTCGCCGAGGTTGGTGATCTCGATGGTGTAGGACCAGAACCAGCGGTTCTCGTCCGGCTCGGAGCGGTCGCTCTGGAACTCCGGGGTCACCGTCACCCGCACGCCGCGCGTCACCCTCTCGTACATCGCTTCCACCCGTGATCCTCCGATGGCACCGGTCCCGGGCGAGAGGTCCGGCGCGGTCGTCGCGTCGAACCATCATGCGCCATTCCGTCAGCGACGCAATCGGGTCGCGGGCCGGGGCGTGGGCGCGTCGGCGAGGCCGCCGGCCACGCCCCTCCCGCCTCACCCCCGCCGCGCTACGGCGACCGCTGCGGCGGTGACGTCGTCGATCAGGTCCTCGACGTCCTCGAGACCGACCGAGAGGCGCAGCAGGCCGTCGGAAATGCCGAGTTCGGCGCGTGCTTCGGGCTTCAGTCGCTGATGGGTGGTGGTCGCCGGATGGGTGATCAGGCTCTTGGCGTCGCCGAGATTGTTGGAGATCTTGACCACCTCGAGCGCGTTCGAGAAGGCGAAGGCGCCCGCCTTGCCGCCCTCGACCTCGAAGGCGATCAGATTCGAACCCGCCTTCATCTGCCGCCTCACCAACTCCGCCTGCGGATGGTCGGCGCGGCCGGGGTAGATCACTCGGCCGATGCCGGGGATCGCGGCCAGCGCATCGGCGAGGCGGGCGGCGTTCGCCGTCTGCTTCTCGACGCGCAGCTGCAGCGTCTCGAGACCCTTCAGCAGCACCCAGGCGTTGAAGGGCGACAGCGACGGGCCGGTCTGGCGGATGAAGACCTGGAGATGGTCATCGACGAACTTCTGCGAGGAGAGCACGACGCCGCCGAGGCAACGGCCCTGGCCGTCGATGTGCTTGGTCGCCGAATAGACGACGACGTCGGCGCCGAGGGTGAGCGGCGACTGCCAGCACGGCGTGGCGAAGACGTTGTCGACGACGAGGCGGGCGCCGGCGGCATGGGCGATCTCGGCGACGGCCGCGATGTCGTAGACCTCGAGCGTCGGGTTGGTCGGGCTCTCCAGGAAGAACACCCTGGTGTTCGGACGGACCGCCGCCTTCCATTGGTCGAGGTCGGCGCCGTCGACCAGCGTCGAGGTGATGCCGAAGCGTGGGCAGAGATCCTCGACGATGTAGCGGCAGGAGCCGAACAGCGCCTTGGCGGCGACGACGTGATCGCCGGCGGAGAGCTGGCAGAGGATCGCCGCGGTCACCGCCGCCATGCCGGTCGCGGTGGCGCGCGCCGCCTCGGCGCCCTCGAGCCGCGCCATGCGCTCCTCGAACATGGTGACGGTCGGATTGCCGAAGCGCGAATACTGGTAGCCGGGCGAGGTGCCGAGGAAGCGGGCCTCGGCCTCTTCGGCGCTCGCATAGACGAAGCCCTGCGTCAGGAACAACGCCTCCGAGGTCTCGGCCCATTGCGAGCGGAGCGTGCCGCCGTGGACGAGTTCGGTGGCGGGGCGGCGGCGGCGTTCGGTCATCTCATCTCTCCGGTCGGTCTGCCCGGGGGCAAACGAAAACCCGGCCGACGGGCGCCGGACCGGGTTCATCTCTCCCAGATCCCGGCCCTTTAGCGACATTGTTTAACGTGGCGGCAAGCCGGCCGGCTCAAATGACCACGAAGATCAGCGTTCACTAGACTCGATCGGTCGCCTCGTCAACCGACGGAACGGCAGGCCGAAACATGCGAAAACCGCCATGTTTCAGCCGGCTCCATCGGCGATCGCGGACCGGTCACGCGGCGGGAGTGGCGGTCCGCCCGGCGATGGTCTAGGACTCGCCCGACCAAGAGACGGCGAGACGAGCGGGATCATCATGGGTGGGGCGTATCCTCCGGGCATTCTGGCGCAGCAGGACATTCGGGCTCTGGCCGAGGCCGGCGCCATCACGGCGACGCGACCCTTCGATACCGACCAGATCCAGCCGGCGAGCCTCGATCTCAGGCTCGGCGCGATCGCCCACCGGGTGCGCGCCTCGTTCCTCCCCGGTCCGGACCTCTCGGTCGAGGCCAAGATCCGGGCGCTGACGCTGCACACCATCGACCTCTCCCAGGGCGCCGTGCTCGAGACCGGCTGCGTCTACATCGTGCCGCTGATGGAGAGCCTGGCGCTGCCGAGCGAGATCGCGGCGGGGGCCAACCCGAAGTCGTCGACCGGCCGGCTCGACGTCTTCACCCGCGTCATCGTCGACCAGACCCGGGCTTTCGACACCATTCCGGCCGGCTACCGTGGGCCGCTCTATCTGGAGATCAGCCCGCGCACCTTCCCCGTGCTGGTGCGCGCCGGCTCGCGGCTCTCCCAGATCCGCTTCCGGGTCGGTGAGGCGCGGCTCTCCGACGCCGAACTCGGCGAGGTCCACGCCCGCCACACCATCGTCTCGGGCGGCGATCAGGTGTTCCAGGGCGGACTGACCCTGTCGATCGATCTCGACGGCGGCGCCTGGGCGACGCAGGCGCTGCCCCATCACGGCGAGGGCGGCCGGCTGGTCGGCTGGCGGGCCAAGCGCCACACCGGTGTCATCGACGTCGACCGCAAGAACGGCCTCGACGTGCTCGACTTCTGGGAACCGATCGTGCGGCGGGGGACGCAGAAGTCGCTGATCCTCGATCCGGACGAGTTCTACATCCTGGTCTCCCGCGAGGCGGTTCACATCCCGGCCGACTTCGCCGCCGAGATGGTGCCCTTCGACCCGCTGGTCGGCGAGTTCCGCGTCCACTACGCCGGCTTCTTCGACCCCGGCTTCGGCGCGGCGGAGGCCGGCGGCAGCGGCGCCCGGGCGGTGCTCGAGGTGCGCTCGCACGAGGTGCCGTTCATCCTCGACCACGGCCAGACCATCGGCCGCCTCGTCTACGAGCACATGGGGCGGCGCCCCGAGACGCTCTACGGCCAGGGCATCGGCTCCAACTATCAGGCGCAGGGCCTGAAACTGTCGAAGCACTTCCGCGGCTGACGCGGGGTTCCCACCTCTTCTCACGATCGCGACGGCGCCCCCTTCCACCGCGCGCTCCGACCACCCATCTGACGGGAGACGCCCCGACGGGGAGGGCGCGAGGAGAGAGGATCGGACCGATGACGCCGCAGGACGCCGAGACCATACGAGACGTCTTCGCCAAGATCAGGGCGATGGGAACGCAGGTCGACGACGTCGAGGCGGCGCGGCTCGCCGAGCAGGAACTCCGGGCGAATCCCGCCGCCGCGCTCAACCTGATCAAGGTGGTGGTCGGCCTCGAGGGTGAGCGCGACGACTTCGCCGCTCACATCGACGAGTTGAACGCCCACATCGATCGGTTGGAGGCGCAAATCGCCGGCACGGCGACCGCCTCTCGGCCGAGCGGCGGTCTCTTCGGCGGCTCGACGCGAGGCTCGCCCTTCGGCCGCGAGACTCCGGCCGCCCACCGATCGGAGCCGCCGACGCAGGCCCCCACCGGGCCGTGGGATGGACAGGCCCCGGCGACCGGACCGTGGGGGGCGCCGCAGCCGCAGGGCGGCGGCTTCTGGGGCAGCGCCCTGAGGACCGGGGCCGGCGTCGCCGGCGGCCTCCTGGCGGTCGAGGCGGTCAAGGGCCTCTTCGGCGGCGGACACGAGGCTCAGGCGCGCGAGGGCGAGAAACACGGGCTCTTCGGCGGCGACCGCGAAGCGGATCGCGGCGGTGCGCGGGACGACGGGCGCGAGCCCTCCGGCGGTATCGGTGGCGATGCGCCGGAGCACGGGCACGAACCCCTGATCGCCGACGACATCGACTTCTTCGCCGGTTCGGACGACGACTCGTTCGCCTGACGACATCGTCGCCGCGATGAACGACCCCGCCGTCGACGTCAGTCGGCCGGGGTCTTCGCCGCGGCGGCGATCCGTGTCGCCCACTCCGCCTTCATCCGCGCCTCCTCGTCCCGCTTCGCCGGATCGAGGGTGCGATAGAGGCAGACGGTGTGGGTGTCGTGCCAGCCGAGCGCCTCGTAGAAGGCGAGGACGCCGGCGTTCTCCTTCCTGACCAGAAGATTGATCTTGGGAATGCCGCGCTCGCGCACCCAGGCTTCCGCCGCCTCGACCAGTTGCCGGCCGATGCCGCCGCGGCGGGCGTCCGGATCGACGCCGAGATAGTAGACGGCGCCGCGATGGCCGTCGTGGCCGACCATGGCGGCGCCGACGAGACGTCCGTCGCACGTGGCGGCGAGGACGGCGCCGTGGCCGGTTTCGCAGGCGAGGCGGATGTCCTCGACCGGATCGTTCCACGGTCGGGTCAGGCCGCAGCGCCCCCACAGCGCCACCACGGCGGCGACATCGATTTCGGCCGGTTCGCGGACGATGACGGGTGCGGACACGGGAACGTTCTCCGTTCGGGGACAGGGGACGGGCGACCCTAGCACGTCACTGCCGCGGTGCACCGCGGGCGGCACGGGGTCGAGCCGATCGGCCGCGCCGCGTGGCGCGAAGGTCACGCCCGCGGGTTGACGAGCCGGCCGCGCCGGATCCACCCTGCCGCCACCGTCACCGACCCGAAGGTTGCGAACCGTGTCCCTCACCCATCAGCCCGCCGTCCTGGCGACCCCGGCCGCACACGGCCGATCGATCACCCTGCGCCGCCTCGTCGAGGCCGATCCGCGCGCCGCATCGAGGCGTCTCGTCGAGGGTCTACCGGCCGAATGGGCGGCGATCGGCATCGGGGCGCCGCTCGTCCGGGCGCTCGGCCGCGAGATCGTGGGTTTGCGGCCCTTTCCGTCGCTGGCGGCGGAGGTGGACATTCCGGTGACGCAGGGCGACGTCTGGATCGCATTGCGCGGCGAGAGCCGCAGCGAGGTCTTCGATCGCGCCGCGGTACTCGACCGGTCGATCGCCGGCGGCTTCGAGATCGCCGACGCGATGGACACGTTCCTCCACCACGGCGGACTCGATCTCACCGGCTACGAGGACGGTACCGCCAATCCCTCCGGCGAGGAGGCGATCGCGGTGGCGATCTGTGGCGCAGAGGACGCCCTGCCCTCGTCGAGCTTCGTCGCCGTGCAGCGCTGGCGCCACGATCTGGCGCGGTTCGAGCGGCACGACCGGGCGACCTGCGACGCGATCATCGGGCGGCGCTTCGAGGACAACGAGGAGATCGACGACGCGCCGGAGAGCTCGCACGTCAAACGCACGGCGCAGGAGCTCTACGAGCCCGAGGCCTTCATGATGCGCCGGTCGACGCCCTATGCGACGCCGCAGGAATGCGGGCTCGAGTTCGTCTCCTACTGCCGGACCCTCGACGCTTTCGAACGGATGCTGATCCACATGGCCGGGCTCGACGACGGCATCGTCGACGCGCTCTTCGGCTTCTCGCGCCCGGTCACCGGTGGCTACTACTGGTGCCCGCCGCTGCGCGACGGTCACTTCGACCTCACGGCGCTCGGCCTCTGAGGTGCGACGAGAACGGGCGATCGTCACGACGACGCACGTGAACGGCGCGTCGGTGTCGAACGGAAGGACCCGGGAGAGAGGGATCGGAGCGGGGAGCCCACGACATTCGACTCGGGAAATCGAAAAGTGCCACTTCCCGCGGTTTCGATCGGGACCCATCGATTGCGAATGCCCGCATGAACACAGACGCTCACGCTACCACCGCCTCGCGATGGTCCACGTGTCGTGACGGTGACATTCTTGCTCTTCCGGCGACTTTGCGGTGACCCGAAATCTGCCGGTCGGAGCGGCTCTGTGCGCCCGGAATGATTTTCCGAGCCGGTGCCGACCGGCGATGCCGACGGCGCATATGGCGCGCGCCCGTTCGCCCAGTCGACCACCACCGTCCATGGCGACCGAATTCGAGAAGGTCGACGTCGCGGGGAGAGAGGAGGATCTGCCTCCGAGACAAGAAGATGACCGCCTCCGGCTGGTCGGATCGGGACCTCGTATCGGCCGGCCGACCAAGGCCACCGCCTCACCAACCACGCTCCACATGCGCTGAGTATACCCTTTCGTCGCGGACTCGACCGCAATCGATTTCCCCGCCCTCCTTGCGTTTGCTCATGTATACCGGATTGCAAATATAGTTCATCTTCCGTTGATTGGTTCATCAACCTGTGCAACATCGCCTCCTACCGAAAACCGTGCCCCCATGACGACGAAATGTCGCAATGATGATTGAGCGCATCACGAAATTCATTCCGGTTGATCAGTCATTTCGCATCTGGACTTTCTGATTGATCAACCATGAACTTCCAGTCCGATTCACTCGACTTCGGATGCGGATTGGGTCATAATCGATTTAATTTGAGTTGGAGATAGAGCCATGGCGACCTTTGATTGGGCCTACCTGACCATCACGGCCGACGCTGGTGGGGGAAGCATCGTTACGGGGGTCTATGATCGGACCGTTGGAACGCCGCCCAATCAGACCACGGAGAGTGCGCGTTTCTCGACCATCTACGGACAAGGTGGCGACGATGCCCTGACCGGCGGAGACGCCGTCTCCATACCGGAATATCCTTTCAACTATGATGGTGCCGACTTTCTCTACGGCGGTGACGGCAACGACACGCTCGATGGCAACGGCGGCAACGATACACTTTCGGGTGGCGACGGTAACGACACTTTGTCGGGGGGCGACGGTGACGACAACCTGTCCGACGGTGCCGGCGCCGATACGCTCCATGGCGACGCCGGCGACGACACCCTCAGCGGCGGCGATGCCGGCGACGTCCTCCATGGCGACGACGGCAACGACACGCTGAACCTCACCGCCAACGCGCAGGTCTCGGCCTATGGCGGCAACGACGACGACACCTTCGTCCTCACCAACATCTCTCAGGATCCGACATCCTTCGTCATCGACGGCGGCAGCGGTGACGACATTCTGGAAGTCGACGGCTATTCCGCCGACTACAGCGGCTCGACCATCACCGGCGTCGAACACCTGCGCCTCGCCCCGGCGAACGAGCTGCGCGTCAACACCTTCACCACCGGGCAACTGAACGACTTCGTCGACGTCGGCAGCTTGTTCAACTCGACGATCGCGTTGCGGGTGTCCGACGCGGGCACCATCGGCGGCAATTTCCTCGCCGGGATCGGCGGCTTCGTCCGTCTGACAACCGGCGACGTCACCCTCGATCTCGGCCACACCACCGGCGGCTGGTCGATCATCGGGTCGACCGGCATCAACACGATCACCACCGGCAGCGGCGACGACACCATCGGCGGCGACGGCGCCGACGACGTCCTCGACGGCGGCACGGGCAACGATACGCTCAATGGTGGCCTCGGCGCCGATACGCTCCATGGCGGCGCCGGCGACGACACCCTCAGCGGCGGCGATGCCGGCGACGTCCTCCATGGCGACGACGGCAACGACACGCTGAACCTCACCGCCAACGCGCAGGTCTCGGCCTATGGCGGCAACGACGACGACACCTTCGTCCTCACCAACATCTCTCAGGATCCGACATCCTTCGTCATCGACGGCGGCAGCGGTGACGACATTCTGGAAGTCGACGGCTATTCCGCCGACTACAGCGGCTCGACCATCACCGGCGTCGAACACCTGCGCCTCGCCCCGGCGAACGAGCTGCGCGTCAACACCTTCACCACCGGGCAACTGAACGACTTCGTCGACGTCGGCAGCTTGTTCAACTCGACGATCGCGTTGCGGGTGTCCGACGCGGGCACCATCGGCGGCAATTTCCTCGCCGGGATCGGCGGCTTCGTCCGTCTGACAACCGGCGACGTCACCCTCGATCTCGGCCACACCACCGGCGGCTGGTCGATCATCGGGTCGACCGGCATCAACACGATCACCACCGGCAGCGGCGACGACACCATCGGCGGCGACGGCGCCGACGACGTCCTCGACGGCGGCACGGGCAACGATACGCTCAATGGTGGTTCGGGCAACGACCTGTTGGCCCTATCCGGTGATGGAACCGACGTCGTCGACGGCGGTACCGGAACGAACGCACTGGCGATCGACTTCCGTTACGCCACCGCCGCAGTTGTTCTGGGAGCGGGCACCGTCTCGGCGAGCGGATACGGTACGGTCAACCATTCGAACATTTCCGCTTTCTATCTGCTCTTGTCGAACTTCGCGGAGACCATCACGGCCGGAACGGGCGATGACGTTCTGCTCGGAAACGGCGGCGACGACACGCTCACTGGAGGTGCCGGCGCCGATCTCCTCGCCGGTGGGTTCGGCGATGATGTGCTCGACGGCGGCGACGGCTCCGACACCGCCACCTATTTCG
>JAOTSD010000056.1 GCA_030247555.1 Siculibacillus sp.
GAGATCGGCGCCGCCGCTTCCCAGATCATCCGCAAGAACGCCGGCACCGCCGAGGAGGCGGCGGCGTCGATCTCCGACGTCCTCGGCAAGCTCGACGCCGACGAGACGATCAAGCGCATGAGAAAGGAATTCGGGGTCGACCTGCCGAAGGCCCTCACCAAGGCGCGGAAGGAGGGGCGGAACACCTTCGACACATTCCTCGACATCACCAACCTGGCGATCAAGGGTGACCTCGAGAAGGTCAACCGCATCTTCGGTGACAAGGAGGCCCGGCGCGGTCTGACGGCGCTCATGATGTACCGCGACGAGTACAAGAAGCTCGTCTCCGAGGCGAAGAACGCCCCCGGGACCGTTGCCGCCGACCACGCCAAGAAGGTCGGTGACGCACAGGCCGCGGTCGATCGGCTCGCGAATTCCGCGTCCCACGCCGCCGCATCGGTCGGAAAATTGCTCGACACCATGGGCGCGTCGACCGCGCTCGAGACCTTCGCCAAGCTCGCCGACTTCGACGCCGAGAAGCTCGACCGGATCACCATCGCCGCCAAGGGCGGCAAGGCGGGGGCGACGGCCGACGCGGCCTTCGGCGACCGGCTCGGTTATCTGGGTGCCGCCGCCAAGACCATCGGCTACTACATCGATCCGAAGTCACCGGCGCAACGCTATCGGGAAGATCTCGCTGCGGCGGCGGCGGAAGACGCCCGGCGCCTCGCCAAGGCGCGCGAGGAGGTGGCGCGGATCGATGGGGTTCGGTCTCGCTACGGTTCCGAACCGCTGCCTCCCGTGCTGCAGGCGCAGTACGACGCGGCCCGGCGGGTGGTCGATGCACCCCGCAACCTCGGCAAGCGCTTCCCCGCCCTCGCCGATGTCCTCGCACCGGACCGCGAAGCGGCCGATGCGGCGTCAGAAATCCATCGCCAGCGCGCCCGCATGGGGCTCGGTCGCGCCGATCTCTTCGCCCTGCCCACGGCGAAGCCGCTCGACTTCCCGACCAAGCTCGACGATCGCGAGATCGAATCCGAGATGCAGCGGATGCGCGCCCGACTCCAATCGAACCTCGACGCGAATCCGCTCGTCGTCCGCACCCGGGTCGACCCGGTGCGCGCGCCCCTCGACACCGGCCGCTCGTTCTCCGGCGGCGACTTCACGGGGGCGCCGTGATGACCACCGCCCCGAAGAAACGCGGGCCGGTCCCGCGCGGGTTTCGCCCCGGCGCCGCTCTGGCGCCGGGCTCCACCCCGATCGCCCGCCTCTACGAGGAGCACGCCGCCCTCTTCGACGAGGTCGCCGCCGCCGTCGGCGAACAGCCGAAGGACGAGGTCGACCGGCTGGTCGACGAGATGTTGACGGTCGATCGCCGAATCCTCGAGGCGCCATGCACGAAGCTCGCCGACCTCGGCGCCAAGGCGCGAGTGCTGGCCTTCCTGTCCACCATGTGCGGCGAAAACGCCGATGCCCGCATCGTCTTCGAGATCCGCACCCGCGAGTTTCTCGCCGAGGTTCAGGTGATCCTCGGCGGACCGTGTGACCGCGCCAGCGGCGTTGCCTGCAACTGATCGAGGCTCTCATGACCCGAACCACCGCCCCGCGCCGGATCGACTTCCGCCGCATCGCCGAGGCCGCCCTCGCCCGCGCCCCCGAGATCGTGGGGCGGTGGTTGCCCGATGGGCACCGCGAAGGTTCGGAATGGGTGGCGAAGAACCCGACCCGCGCGGACCACCGCCCCGGATCGTTCAAGGTGAACTTGCGCACCGGCCGATGGGGCGACTTCGCGACCGACGACAAGGGCGGCGACCTCGTCGCCCTCGCCGCCTTCGTCTTCCGTCTCGAGATGGGCGAGGCCGCGCGTCGCGTCGCCGAGATGTGCGGGGTCGATCCCTATGTCTGATCCCTTCGCACCCCTCGGCGGTGGTGCCTCGCCGACGCCCAAGAAGACCGGTTCCGCCTGGGTGTCCGTGGCCCCGGTTCCGGACGACGCACCACCGCCGCCGGACACTCACCCGAGCCTCGGCAAGCCCTCGGGGCGGTGGTGCTATGCCGACGCGAGCGGCGCCCTCCTCGGCTTCGCCTGCCGCTTCGACGGGCCGGACGGAAAGCAGTTCCGGCCGCTCACGCTCTGGCGCCCTGTGACCGGCGGACGTGCCGGCTGGCGCTGGGAGGCGTGGCCGGCGCCGCGCCCGCTCTACCATCTCGACCGGCTCGCCGAGCGGCCGAAGGCGGTGGTCGTGGTCACCGAGGGCGAGAAGGCCGCGGATGCCGCCGGCCGGCTTCTCCCGGATCATGTCGTCGTCACGTCGCCGAACGGCTCGAAGTCCGCCGCCAAGGCCGATTGGTCGGCGCTCGCCGGTCGACGGGTGGTCATATGGCCCGACGCCGACGCGCCGGGCGCCGTCTATGCCGAGGCAGTCGTCGCACTGGTACGTGAGGCCGGCGCCGCCTTCGTCGCTGTCCTGGCGCCTCCGGAGGGTGTAGCCGACGGGTGGGACGCCGCCGACGCCGAGGCCGAAGGGTGGGACCGCGCCCGCGCCGAAGCGCTCGTCGCCGCCGCGAAGCCGGCGCCGGGACCGATGAAGGCGATCAGCACCACCGCCAAGAAGCGGAATGGCGGTGGTTCCGACGACGGATCGGCTGGCGGTGGTCGGCGCCGTCCGCCGCAGCGCGACCAGCTCATGGGGCTTTGCACCTTCGTCGACCTCTGGCACGACGAGGCCGGTGATTGCTTCGCCTCCTTTCCCGTCAACGGGCATCGCGAAAATTGGCCGCTCGCGTCCAAGGCCTTCCGGCGGTGGTTGTCGGTGCGCTCCTACGAAGAAACCGGGCTCGCGCCGGGCGGACAGGCCCTCGAAGACGCGATCCGCGTTCTCGAAGCCCGCGCCTATTCCGAAGGGCCGGAACGCGCCCCTTGCCTCCGGGCCGGCGAGGCGGATGGCGCCGCCTATCTCGACCTCGCCGACGCCTCTTGGCGGGCGGTGGAGATCGACGCCGAGGGCTGGCGCATGGTCGATCGCTCGCCGGTCGCCTTCGTGCGCTCGGGACAGATGCGCCTGCTCTGCGAGCCCGAACCGGGCTACGGCATCGAAGAGCTTCGCCGCTTCGTAAACGTCGACCGCGACGAGGACTTCGCCCTCCTCGTCGGGTGGCTGCTCGCCGCGCTGCGTTCACGCGGGCCATATCCGATTCTGGTGTTCTCCGGCGAGCAAGGAACCGGCAAGTCGACCATCTCGCGCCTGGTGCGTTCGCTCGTCGATCCCAACGCCGCGCCGATCCGCGCCGTCCCGAAGGACGACCGCGACCTCGTCGTCGGCGCCGTCAATTCCCACGTGCTCGCCCTCGACAACCTCTCTTCGGTGCCGTCGTGGCTGTCCGACGCGCTCTGCCGCCTGTCGACCGGCGGTGGTTTCGCCTCGCGCATGCTTCACACCGACAGGGAGGAATCGGTCATGCAGGCGATGCGACCGATCATCCTCAACGGGATTCCTTCGCTCACCGATCGGCCGGACCTCGCCTCGCGTGCCGTGACGGTGCGCCTGCGGCCGATCACCGAGACCGAACGCCGCACCGAGCAAGAGTTCTGGGAGGAATGGAGCACCATCGCCCCTCGGGTATTGGGGGCTCTGCTCGACGCCTTCTCGACCGGCCTTCGCCGCCTCGCCTCGGTGAAGCTCGAGCGGGCGCCGCGCATGGCGGATTTCGCCCGATGGGTCACCGCCTGCGAACCAGGCCTCGGCTTCGAGCCGGGTGCGTTCCTCGCCGCCTATGCGGCGAACCAAGCCGACACCACCGAGACCACCTTCGAGGCCGATCCGGTCGCCGTGGCGATCCGCGACCTCATTCGCAACGACTATCCGACCGGGTGGAACGGCTCGCCGACCGACCTCCTCGTCGCCCTCAACACCCGCACGCCCGAGAGTGTGAGAAAGCTGAAGCTGTGGCCGGCGACTGCGGCATCCCTCGGAAACCGGATCGATCGCGTTGCCCCGGTGCTGCGCTCCCTCGGCTTCGCCATCGATCGGAAACACTCGGGAACCCGAACCGTCTCCATCGCCCCGGCCGTCTGCTGACGCCTCGCCTGCCTCGCCCTCCCGCGCCCCTCTTTCGTCCTGAGATCGCACCACCGCCGATGGCCGTGCGTGTGGACCGGCGACCGGGCGCCTCACCCTCCCCCCCATTTAGGGACCGTACCCCCGCCTGCGTCGGCTGCGGTGCCGCGGCATCGCGGCATTCTGCAAGCTGGCGTGCCCGGAAATAGGGTTGACTCGGTTGCCTCGGTTGACGTTTCGCCGGCACTATCACGCGTGTGAGTTGTACCATTGGCCGGACGCCGATCCACTCGCGCGGGAACCGCCCTCGCTCGTGAGCGGCGCGGCGGTGGTCCGCCGTCTCCGGGGAGGCGTTCGACGCAGCCTCGCGTGCTCGACCCGTGTTCGGCACCCCCATGCACGGGTCCGCGGCCCCGCCGGGTTTCGCTAGTAGCGCCAGAGACTTGCGGTACACGCATGCACGACGCCTGACGTTCACGACCCGTGCGACGCGTGCGGATCACGCCCTGGTTGCGGCTTCGGCGCCTCCGATCTGGACGACTTCGGACGGCGGGTGGACGGCGCGAGGCTTGTTCGCCCCTCTCGCAACTCATTGAAAAAATTGATGATGGACGGCGTTGTACGGCTTGGACGGTTCTTCTTCTCTAACTGAGGAAAGAGATACCAAGGGAAGAGGGGTGGGTCGCCTCTGGACTTCGTGGCGTGGAATGGTTTGCTACGGGAAGGGGTGAAATTCCGAGGGGGTAGGGTCGAAACGGGGTATCGTGCCCCCTTCAAGGCCGCTTCGAAGGGCTTCACCACCGCCGAGAGGAGGGGCGACGCCGTCCGCGAAACGCATCCGCTTGGTGACCTATTGGTGACCCGGCGCGAAAACGAGAGGAACCACCGCCGCAGGCGGCGACGGAAAGACATGTAGTATCAGTGAGATAGTGTGGCCTCCCGGAAGGGATTCGAACCCCTGACCTACGGTTTAGGAAACCGTTGCTCTATCCTGCTGAGCTACCGGGAGGACCGCGCGGCGGGTGGCCACGGTCGCCGGTCGCATAGCATGTTTCGCGTCGGTGTGCAGCAGGAAGGTCGAAGGAGAGCGCGATTGGGCGGTGGGCTTTCGCTCCGCGACGGGTACGCGACGAGACGGCGCTCGGTCGTGTGGGTTTCGGCCGTGGCCGTTCTCTCGGCGGGGACGCCGGCATCGGCGGCCTCGCCCTGCGCGTCACCGGAAGGTGAACCGGTGTGGGTGGAGCGGGTGGTGCGGGGCGACGAGGTGGTTCTCGTCGATGGACGGCGCCTGCGATTCGCCTCGGTCGAAGCGCCGCGGCCGCCGCTCGCCGGCGACGCCGCCACCCGGAGGGCGGCCGTCGCGGTGGAGACGGCGGCGCGAGCCGCCCTCGCCGATCGCGTCGAGGGACGCGAGGTGGCGCTCACCGAAATCAGCACGGATCGTCACGGACGCGTTCTCGGTCATCTTTACGACACCGAAGCGGGGCAGTGGATCGAGGCCGGCTTGGTGGCGGACGGGCATCTCGTGGTGTCGCCGTCGCGAGGGGAACGTGATTGCGCGGCGGCGTTGCTCGTCGGGGAACGCGCGGCGGTGCGAGCGCGGCGCGGCCTGTGGGGGAGCGCGAGTTCCGCCGTGGTGCCGGCGACGGCGGCCGATCTTCCGGCGAGGACCGGCCGATGGACGGTGGTGGAAGGCCGGGTGCGTTCGGTCGGACGTTCCGGCGGACGCATCTGGTTGAATTTCGGCGAGGATTTCCGGCGTGACTTCGCCGTGGTCATGGACGATAAGGACCTCGAAGGCCTCCGTGCCGCCGGCTTCGATGCGACGGCGGCCCGCGGCTGGACGGTGCGGGTACGCGGCGTGGTCGTCCACCGTGGCGGCCCGCGCATCGTGGTCGACCTGCCCGAGGCGATCGAACGGGTGACGAGGTGACGTTGGAGCGGTCGACTGGCGATCGAAGGCGGAAGTCGGGCGGCGCGAGCGGAGGCATCGCGGTGACGCTCGCGCTCGCCGCGGCGCTCGCCGGCTGCACGTCGATCGGGGTTCTCGGGACCCCCGATCCGCTGGTTTCCTCGACCGGCTCGGCGACCTCGAACGTGCTCGCGGCCGCATCCGACCCTTCGGTCGATCCCGAACACGAGCGGATCGTGGCGACCTACGGCGGCGTCTACGACGATCCGGCGGCGGCGCAGGCGGTGGCGCGGGCCGTCGGGCGCATCGTCGCGGCCTCCGACGATCCCTCGCAGAGCTACCGCATCACCATCCTCAATTCGCCGGCGATCAACGCCTTCGCCCTGCCGAGCGGCAATCTCTACGTCACCCGCGGCCTGATCGGGCTGGCCGACGACACGTCGGAAGTGGCCGCGGTGATCGCCCACGAGATGGCACACGTCACCGCCCGTCACGCCATGGCGCGGGCGCGGCGCGTCGAAGTGGCCTCGGAAGTGACGAAGATGGCCAACGTCATGCAGGATCAGGACGCGCAGCGATTGGCGCTCGCCTCGACGCAATTGTCGCTTGCCCGCTTCTCCCAGGTGCAGGAGCTCGAGGCCGACGCCGTCGGCGTGCGCACCTTGGCCCGGGCCGGATTCGATCCCTTCGCCGCCTCGCGCTTCCTGACCTCGATGGCGCGCTGGGCCGAGTATCGCGCCGCGCGCGGCAACTCGAGCAAGAACCCGGACTTCCTGTCGTCGCATCCCTCGACGCCGGAGCGCATCTCCTTCGCCGTGCGCTCGGCGCGGGAGATCGGCGCGCCCGGGATCGGCGAGCAGGAACGCGAGCAGTATCTGAAGGGCCTCGACGGCATGGTCTACGGCGACGACCCGTCGGAAGGCTACGTGCGCGGCCGGTCGTTCCTGCACAAGGGGCTCGGGATCCAGTTCACCGTTCCGGTCGGCTACACGCTCGAGAACACCACCAAGGCGGTGCTCGCCACCGACGCCCAGGGCATGGCCATGCGTTTCGACGGCGTGTCGCTGGCGCCCGACACGGCGCTCTCCGCCTACCTCGCCTCCGGTTGGATCAACGGTCTCGTCGCCGGCTCGATCACCACCACCGCGATCGGTGATCTGCCGGCCGCCACCGCCACGGCGCGGGCCGACGGGTGGGCCTTCCGCATCGGTGTGGTGCGCAAGGGGCGGACGGTCTTCCGCTTCATCTTCGCCGCCCAGGACGACGGGACGGCGCTGGACACGGCGCTCGCCGAGACGATGGCGAGTTTCCGCCGGTTGACGCCGGAGGAATCGACCCGCCTGCGGCCGCTGAGGATCCGTGTCGTGCGGGTGAAGCCCGGCGAGACGGTCGAGCGACTCGCCGACCAGATGGTCGGGGTCGAGCGCAAGACCGAACTCTTCCGCATCCTCAACGGGTTGGGGCCCGGCGAGGCGCCCGAGGCCGGCCGTCTGGTCAAGATCGTCGCCGACGGCTGACCGCCACCACGGATCCATCGGCGGTGGCGGTCGCAGGTCGGCGGCGTCGGTCAGACGAAGACGGTGCGGTCCGGCTGGCGGGCGAGGAGAGCGGTCTGGAGCTTCTCGAGCGCACGCGCCTCGATCTGCCGCACCCGCTCCTTGGAGATGCCGAGGCGGGCGCCGAGCGCCTCGAGGGTCTCGCCGTTCTCGGACAGGCGACGTTCCTCGACGATCTTCAGCTCGCGCTCGTTGAGCACGCCGAGCGCCTCGCGCAGCCAGGCGAGCCGGCGCTCGCCGTCGATGCGCGAACCCACGGCCTCGTCGGCGATCGGTTCGTCCGACATCAACAGGTCCTGCCGTTCGGCGCCGTCCTCGCCCTCGATCATCGGAGCGTTGAGCGAGGCGTCGGGACCGGAGAGGCGGGCACTCATCGCCTCGACGTCGGCGACCGAGACGCCGAGCCGGTCGGCGATGGCGGCGAAGATCTCCGGCTCGCCGGCGCCGTCGAGTTCCTGCGCCAAGTGGGCGCGCAGCCGGCGCAGATTGAAGAACAGCGCCTTCTGTGCCGAGGAGGTGCCGCCGCGGACGATCGACCAGTTGCGCAGGACGTAGTCCTGGATGGCGGCGCGGATCCACCACGAGGCGTAGGTGGAGAAGCGCACCTCGCGCTCCGGCTCGAAGCGTTGCGCGGCCTCGAGCAGGCCGACGTGGCCTTCCTGGATGAGATCGGCCTGGGGCAATCCGTAGCGGCGGAAACGGGCGGCCATGGCGATGACCAGCCGCATGTGGGCGGAGGTCAGCCGATGGAGCGCGGCTTCGTCGCGTCGGTCGCGCCAGCGCGACGCCAGATCGCGTTCCTCGTCGCGCTCGAGATAGGGAGCCGCCATGGCGGCCCGAACCAGACGGCGGTGGTCGCTCGTCGGATACGTCATCTTCTGCCTCCTTCCGACGGTTCAAGGCCGTCGGCGCTCGGTCCGGCGACGGAAGAGCCGTCACCGCGGATGGTAGGATTACGTGAAAATCCTGACACCGCTCTTAGAGGAAAAACACGGCGTGGTCGAGTCCGATCGAGAATTGTTCTCATGTGCGCCACGCCGGCGTCGCTCCTCCCACGCGAATGGAGCCGCCACCCCGGGGCGGGGCGGAGAAACGACGTCGGGGCCCGGATCTCTCCGGGCCCCGCGTTGGAGCTTCGCGATGATCGAGGCGGAAAACCGCCGTTCCGGCTTCAGGCGGCCTCTTCGCGCTCTTCGTCGAGGAAGTCCGCTTCGGTGGCGGCGTCGGCTTCCGCTTCGCCGGCCTTGGCGTTGCGGCGCGGGTTCTTCATCAGGTTCTGCTCGATCTGGCGGATCGCCTCGGTCTCGGAAACGTGATCGACGGCGGCGACTTCGCGGGCCATGCGGTCGAGGGCGGCCTCGTAGAGCTGGCGCTCGGAATAGGACTGCTCGGGCTGGCTGTCGGCGCGATAGAGGTCACGCACCACCTCGGCGATGGCGATGAGGTCACCGGAGTTGATCTTGGCCTCGTATTCCTGGGCGCGGCGCGACCACATGGTGCGCTTGATGCGGGCGCGGCCCTTGACGGTCTCCAGCGCCTTCTTGACCACCGTGGCGTCGGCGAGCTTGCGCATGCCGACGGTGGCGATCTTGGAGACGGGAACGCGCAGGGTCATCTTGTCCTTCTCGAAGGAGATGACGAAGAGTTCGAGCTTGTAGCCGGCGATCTCCTGATCCTCGATGCCGGTGATCTGGCCGACACCATGGGCCGGGTAGACGATGTGCTCGCCCGCCTTGAAGCCGTGGCGGGTCTGGGACGTCTTCTTGATGGGGGTGTTGGCCATACGCCCGATACTCCTGTTCGATCGGCCCCCTTCGGAGCCTCGAAGATGTGTCGCCGCCCGCCTCCGGCACGAGGTGGGCGCGGCGACAGGCACGCTCTCACGCCCCGGGGGGCCGGGGCGGCAGAAACGTGCTCGGTTACATGTTCAGCCGGTCCTGAATGGCCTTTCCCACCGCTGCTCCGGCTGCGTCGCAAAGTCTTGCTTCATCTCGGGAGCGGTCGACGGGAGGTTCGACACGTACCGAGAGGCTGCGACGAGCAGACCGATCATCAGGGAACTCCGCTTGGGAGAGTCGGTGGGAAATTCGACTGCGGAGAGATCCATACCACGAAATACCATCTCGCGAAAGCGGCGAGAGTACTCGGATCGTGGTGATCCGGCGGCGCTTTCGTGATGAACCGTGGCGATGGTGAACATCGCCGTCCCATCGGTGGGTCGGACGGCCGTCGAACCGACCCGGGACGTGCCGGAGAGGCGGTCCGGTCGTGCTGCGGCGGGTGCGGTGCACCAATGTGCCAAGGGCGCGGCGGCGCGTCGCAGCCGCCTTCGCCTCGGCGAGGGATGCGTATCGGCGGAGTCGAACGCCCTCAACGGCGATCCGCGGGGTCGATCGCCCTCACCGGGCGCGCGACCCGCCGGTCGTCCTCACCGAGCCGGTGACTCGTCAATCGCCCTCACCGGGCTCCGGCGAGAAGAACTTCTCGAGCTTGCCGGTCTGGCCGTCGAAGTCCTTGGCGTCGGGGGCGTGATCGCGCTTGGTGGTGAGGTTCGGCCACTTCTGCGCATATTCGGCGTTGAGCGTCAGCCACTTGTCGAGGCCGTTCTCGGTGTCGGGCTTGATCGCTTCGGCCGGGCACTCGGGCTCGCAGACGCCGCAGTCGATGCACTCGTCGGGGTGGATGACGAGCATGTTCTCGCCTTCGTAGAAGCAGTCGACGGGGCAGACTTCGACACAATCGGTGTACTTGCACTTGATGCAGTTGTCGGTGACCACATAGGTCATGTCGAGATCCTCTCGGCTTTCGCCCCGGGCATCGGACACCGGCGCCCGGTGGGCGTTGGGCGCGGTTCCCACTCGGCGTTCCGGTTAACCGAGAGAGCGGCCCAGTGCAAGCGGCGAAGCGGGGCGGAGGATTGCGGATCCGCCGTCGACCGACGCGGTGCGACAAAAAGCTCTACCGGTCGTCGAAGAAATGGTCCATCGCGACGTCGGTCTCGAGGGTGAGCCGGTCGAGGGCGCGGCGGTCGCGCTTGGTGGGACGTCCGGCACCGGGGTCGCGGGTTGCGAGGGGCGCGGTCTCGGGGCGGTGTTCGCGGGGAGGCGGCGGCGGACTCAGGTCCTCGTAGAGGCCCGAGGCGACGGCCGCAGAGCCGCGACGCTCGACGAAGTCGATGACCCTGAGGACGAGCACCCGCGACGGCAGGGTGACGGTCAGGGTCTGGCCGCGCTTCACCGCGGCGCCGGCTTTGGTCACGCGTTCGCGGTCGACGCGGACGTGGCCGCCCTCGATCAGCGCCTTGGCCAGGTCCCGGGTCTTGACCACCCGGGCGTGCCAGAGCCAGCGATCGAGCCGTTGCCGGTCGGTGTCCATGTCGCGTCCCATCCGGCCGCGAGGCCGGCCGTCAGTCCGACCCCCGCGCCCGGGGCCGTCACTTGGGTTTGTCGCCCTTGCCCTTGGACTCGAGCTCCGCCTTGAGCGCGGCGAGCGCGGCGAACGGAGATGTCGGGTCGATAGGCTTCTCGGCGCGCTTCGGCCGGTCCTCGAAGCGCGGGCGATCGCGGCCCTCGTCACGGCGTGGCCCGCGATCGGAGAAGCGGCGGTCGTCGCGACCACGCGGGCCTTCGGGGCCGCGCGGCGGACGGGGGGACTCGCCCTGGGCCGGCACGGCGGCGTCGCGAGCGCGACGGGCGGCGGCATTGTCGCCACGCTCCGGGCCGCTGCGACCGCCTTCGCGGCGCTCGCCACGGTCGGAGCCGCCGCGACCGCCTTCGCGGCGCTCGCCACCTTCGCGGCGCTCGCCGCCACCGCGATGACCGCGGTGTCCGTGATGGCCACGATCGAAGCGGCCGGGCCGCCAGATCTCGATTTCGATCGTCTCCGGATCGGTCACCGCGGCGGCGTCGACGGCCGGCTCGACCTCGGCGGCGTCTTCGGGCCGCGGTTCGGCGACCGTCTCGGCGACGACGGGAGTCTCGACGGCCGGTTCGGCTTCGACGGCCGGTTCGGCGGCTTCGATCGGTGCGGCGGTCGGGGCGATCTTGGCCACCACGGCCTCGGCGGTCTCGACGGCGACCTCGGCCTCGATCGGCGCCTCGATGATCGCTTCCGCAGCGACCGTTTCGGCGGCGGCACCCGCGGCCGCGGCGGCCTCGGCGGCCTCGGCGGTGACCATCACCGCCGGGTGGACGAGGCGCGGTGCCGGCTTCGGCACCTTGCGGGTCTCGGAGCGATAGCCGAGCGACTTCAGTACCGAGGCGAAATCCTCGCCCGAACAGCCGAGCAGCGAGGTCATCGCCACGGTGACGGTGAAGGCGCCTCCGCCCGGCACCGCTCCTTCCGGCGGCGGGACCGAGGGATCGATCGGCTTCCAGGCGATGAGCGGGCGGATGATGTCGGCCAAGCGCTCGAGGATGTCGATGCGCACGGCGCGTTCACCGCAGACGCGGAAGCCGGCGATGCGCCAGAGCTGCTTGGGGATCTGCTTGTCGACGTGGATCGAGGTGCGGCCCGAGGCCGACAGGTGGTTGAGTTCGCCGGCCATGTGGGTGTCGACGTCGGCGTGGGCGAGCGACCACAGCCGCGCGATCAGCGACGAGGGTGCGGGTTTCAGCAGCGCCGGCACGAAGACGTGGTAGGCGCCGAAGCGGACGCCGTATTTGCGCAAGCTGGCGCGCATCGTCTGGTCGAGCGCCTTGACCTCCTCGGCGATCTGCGAGCGCTCGAGCACGCCGAGCGCCTCGACCAGCTGGAAGGCGATGCCCTTGCCGATGCCCTCGATGTCGGCGGCGTCGCGCAGGTCGGTGAGCGGTTTCAGCAGAACGGCGATCTGGGCGGCGACCCAGAGATCGAGGCGGGCCTGGACCTTGTCGCGCCCCGGACCGGCCAGTTGCTCGTCGGCGAGCAGGATGACGGCGGGCCGCAGGGTGTCCTGACCGGGGCCGAGTTTGGCGACTGGGTCGCCGAGCCAGCGCAGGCTGCCTTCGGCGGCGAGCACGATCTCTCCGTCGCCGGCGCGGGAGAGCCGGTCGGCCCGAGCCTCGATCTCGCCGGCCAGCGCCTTGGCCGCGGCGCTGCGCACAGCCTTGGCGTCCTCGCCCTCGGCCGTCGGGTCGGCATTGAAGCGGAACCCCGCGAGGTGTCCGACCCGATGACCCTCGACGACGACGTCGCCACCGGTGGTGATCTCCGCTTCGATCATCGCGTTCTCTCTCAATCGTCTCATCAGGACGGAAGTGCGCCGGTCCACGAAGCGCCGGGTCAGGCCTTCGTGCAGCGCGTCCGACAGGCGATCCTCGATCGCGCGTGTCTTGTCGCGCCAATGGACGGGGTCCGTCAACCAGTCGGGACGATTGGCGACGAACGTCCATGTCCGGACGTGGGCGATACGCGCCGACAGGGTGTCGATGTCGCCGTCGATCCGATCGGCCTCCGCCACCCGCCGGGCGATCCAGTCGTCGGGGATGGTGCCCTTTTCGACGAGGAAGCGGAAGAGGGTGGAGACGAGATCGGCGTGATTGGCGGGCGCGATCTTGCGATAGTCGGGAATTTGGGCGACGTCCCACAGCATCGCCACCCGTTCCGCGCCATGGGCGAGGCGGGCGACGTCCTCGTCGCGCACCGCGAGTTCGAGGGCGCTCTGGTCGTCGGCGAGCGGCGCCCGGGTCAAACCCTCCTCGCGCGGCGCCTCCTCGAGACTGCGGCGCAAGGAGGCGACGGTCGAGAAATCGAGCGCCGGATTGCGCCACTGGAGCCGCGGAAGTGGCTGAAAACGGTGGGTTTCGAGCTGTTCGACGAGATCGTCGGGAAAGGGATCGACCCGCCCGGTGACGCCGAAGGTGCCATCGCGCATGTGGCGTCCGGCGCGCCCGGCGATCTGGCCGAGTTCGGCGGCGGAGAGGTTGCGATACTGATAGCCGTCGAACTTCCGCGAGCCGGCGAAGGCGACGTGGTCGACGTCGAGATTGAGGCCCATGCCGATCGCATCGGTGGCGACCAGGATGTCGACGTCGCCCGACTGGAAGAGTTCGACCTGGGCGTTGCGGGTGCGGGGCGAGAGGGCGCCGAGCACCACGGCGGCGCCGCCGCGCTGGCGGCGGATCAGTTCGGCGATGCCGTAGACCTCCTCGGCGGAGAAGGCGACCACCGCGGTACGGGCCGGCAGGCGCAGGAGCTTCTTCGATCCCGCATAGGAGAGTTGCGACATGCGCGGGCGCGTGACGACGTTTATGCCCGGCAGGAGCTTCTCGAGCAGGTCGCGGACGGTCAGCGCGCCGAGCAGCAGCGTCTCGTGGTGGCCGCGCAGGTTGAGGATGCGATCGGTGAAGACGTGGCCGCGTTCGAGGTCGCCGGCGAGTTGGACCTCGTCGATGGCGACGAAGTCGACCTCGGTGCGGCGCGGCATGGCCTCGACCGTCGACACCCAGTAGCGCGCCGTCTTCGGCGTGATCTTCTCCTCGCCGGTGATCAGCGCCACCGCGTGCTCGCCGACGCGCTCGACCATGCGAGCGTAGACCTCGCGGGCGAGGAGGCGCAGCGGCAGACCGATGAGCCCGGTCCGGTGGGCGCACAGGCGCTCGATGGCGAGATGGGTCTTGCCGGTGTTGGTCGGGCCGAGCACGGCTGTCACCGTCCGCGCCCGGATGGACGGCGGCAGAACGGGGAGCGAGGCGGAAGCGGACGGGCGTGAGGTTTCTCGGGTCGGCACTCGAACGAGCCTGTCGGGGTGCTGGCTCCGCCCGGCGGAACGGGCGACATCGGAAGCGTTTCGCGATCCGCCTCCTCTAGCACGGGGATGTGGCGATTGCGCGATCTTTCGAAACCGTGAAGCCCGGCGAACCCGGCGCGCCGGGCGGCGTTCGCTTTCGCGCGGCAACCGGAACGAGTCTCGAACGAACCGCGTCCGAATCGCTGATGCCGCGAGATTCGGCTTCCGTTCACCCACGAGATCGTGTGGCGGGCGGTGACCCGGACACGAAATCTCGAATCGGCGTCGCGGCTTGGGAGCCGCCGCGTATCGCGCGCCGAAAGGGTTCCGTGCCGAAACGGGTCGGTGTTCGGCAGAGGTCGTCAGCGCAATCTCCGCGAGCGTCACGGATCGCCCGTCAACGATCGGAAGGGCAGGGGAACGGAGCGGGGACGAATCACGGACCGCCGCCGATTCCGGTTTCGTTCTCTCGAGATCGGGTGCGTCGGGACGCGCGGCTCACCAGATGTGGAGGCCCGCCCGAGCGTCCGCCGGACCGGCACGCCGATCCCGGTAAGGAGTCCGCCCCGAAACGGTACGGCGGCCGCGCCGTGTTTCGATGCGCCGTCACCGCGACGAACGGTCCGGCTCGTTCACTTTCGGAGCGAAGCGCGAACGAAGCGGCGACGAATCACGGGTGATTCAGATGTTCCGCCGATGTTCTCTCGAGATCGTGTGGTGGCGACGGGTCTCGGCCCGAGATGTCGCGGTGCCGGGAGGCGGGATGGAGGAGGGCGCGTCACCCCTGTCAACCGCTGCGTTCCGAAACGGCACGCGGGGCCACGACCGCACCCGTCGCCGTCGCAGGCGACGCGGGTGCGGGCGCGATCCGTCCGACGGGCGCCGGCGTTCACACTGGGAAGACAGCGGGAACGAAGCGGCGACGAATCGGAGTTCGTCCGTCTTTCCTGTTCCGTTCTTCCCAGATGCGGTGTTTCGCGATGCCAAAGGCCCCATATCTGGTGTGGGTGCCGAGGTGACGGCTCGCCGGCCGTGCGCCCCGGTTCACGGTTGCGTGCCACGGCGGGACGGCGGAGGCGCCGCTTCGTCGGCGGTCAGCGGCCGACGACGGTCTTGTCGTAACCGGTGGTGGTGATGGAATCGATCGACACGACGGCGGTGCCCACCATGGTGCGGACGGAGACTTCGAGCGGCACCCACACGTCGGCCTTCTCCAGCCGGCCGAAGGAGACCGAGAGATCCTCGTTGGCCTCCATGAAGCGGGTGGTGCGGTGCTGCGAGCGATGGCCGGCGACGGGCACGTAGCGGGCGGCGCAGACGACGATCGGTCCGGTCACTCCGGGGCGCCGGTTCGGCAACGTGGTCTTCGGGGTGAGGCGGATGTCGTAACGGGTCCAACCGTCGAAGATCGGCAGGGTACGGCGGCAGAGGTCGCCGCCGTCGGCGTCGCCGCCGCGGGCCGGCATCAACACGGCGCTGACCGGATCGAGCACGTCGACGCGATGGCGCGGCTGTAGGGGCACCAGATCCGGCGTCTCGCGCGACGGCGGTTGCGTCTCGGCGGCCTTCACCGTGCCGCCGGCCATGGCGAGCATCACCTTGGCGGCCTTGCGCCCCTCCCCGGAGGCGAGCGTGTAGGTCGCCGGGATCGGTCGGCGCGGACCGAGTTGTCCGGAAGCGGCGGCATCGCCACGGGCTCCGGCGAGGACGTCGGCGAGGCCGGAGGTACGCCAGGCGATCTGCGAGGAATAGTGGTCCGCCGTCGCGGCGAGCGTCATGCCGGCGTGGGCCACCGGCAGGCCGGCGAGCGAGATCGAATAGCGCAGGCGGGTCTGCGGCTGCTGCGCCGCCGGCAGGGCCGCCCGGGCGGGAGCGGCCTCGGCCGCGGCGGAAGCCGCGAAGAGGCAGAGAAGGGCGGCGGGCACGGCGAGGCGAAGCGACACGGGTCTCTCCCGAAAGGGCGGTCATCGGCGAGGACGAAGCGGCCGAACCGATGCGAAACTCATCGGCGATCCCGGCGAATCTGCGGCGGCGACTTGCCGACGGGAGACGGTCGCCCTACCACCGACGGACCAGCCTTCCGGAGATCCGCATCTTGGCCCGTGTCGTCGTTCCCGTTCCGAGCCGCGATTTCGACCCGTCGGAGGTCGCCATCGGATGGAAGGTCCTCGCCGGCCGCGGCCACGAGGTGGTCTTCGCCACACCGGACGGCCGACCGGGGCACGCCGACCCGATCATGGTGACCGGCCGCGGCCTCGACCCGTGGAGCGAGTTGCCGGTGATCGGCCGGCTGAAGCTGGTCGGATTGCTGCTGCGGTCCGACCGGGCGGCGCGGACGGCCCATGCGGCGATGATCGCCGACCCGGCCTTTCTTTCGCCCCTGCGTTGGGCCGACCTGCGGGTGGAGGATTTCGACGGCCTCTATCTCGGCGGCGGCCACCGCGCGCGCGGCATGCGCGGCTTTCTCGAGAGCGAGGTGCTGCAACGGCTCACCGCCGGCTTCTTCGCCGCCGACAAGCCGGTGGCGGCGGTCTGCCACGGGGTCGTGCTGGTGGCGCGCAGTCGCCGGGACGACGGTCTTTCGGTGCTCCACGGTCGCCGGACCACGGCGTTGACCTGGAAGCTGGAGCGGGCGGCGAGCCGCATCGCCGCCGTCTGCCGCTTCTGGGATCCCGACTACTACCGCACCTATGTCGAGGCGCCGGGAGAGCCGAGCGGATACCGGTCGGTCGAGCACGAGGTGCGGCGCGCGCTGGCGGCGCCCGAGGACTTCCGCGACGTGGCGCCGGGCGAGCCCGGTGCGCTGCGCAAGGGGATGGGCCTGTGGCGCGACGGTGCGACGGATTCCCGGCCGGCCTTCGTGGTGCGCGACGGCGCCTACGTCTCGGCCCGCTGGCCGGGCGACGTCCACACCTTCGCCGCCACCTTCGCCGACCTGATCGAGGAACGTGAGGCGGCGGAGGGCGGGAACCGCGATCGGCGGCCGACGGCGACTTGACGCACCATGCCCCGATCACTATAGGAGGGCGACTTTTCCCACACCTCGTGAGACGTGGAACCCCGGGGTCCCTCGCGCGACCCCCACTCGAGAAGGATATGAACCATGGCTCGGCGCTGCGAACTGACCGGCAAGGCGGTCCTGACCGGTAACAACGTCAGCCACGCCAACAACCGGACCCGCCGTCGCTTCCTGCCCAATCTCGTCGCCGTGACGCTGATTTCGGACGCTCTGAAGCAGAACGTGCGCCTGCGCATCTCCGCCGCCGCCCTGCGGTCGGTGGAGCATCGCGGTGGTCTCGATGCTTTCCTGGCGAAGGCTTCCGACTGCGAACTCTCGCCGCGCGCCCGTCTGCTGAAGCGTCAGATCGCTCACGCGCAGACGGCCGTGGCGGCCTGATCGGGCCCGGTCGCATGACCGGCTCCGAAACGCCCGTCGCGAACCACGGCACCACCTTCGAGGGCCTCGGGGGTGGTGTTCCGCGTTCGGCCTGGGTCTCCGCCGTCGCCGCGATGGTGGTGGTGGTGGTCGCCTCCAACGTGCTGGTCCAGTATCCGGTCGCCGCGATGGTCGGCGGGATCGATCTGGCGGACCTGCTGACTTGGGGTGCCTTCTCCTATCCCGCCGCCTTCCTGGTCACCGACCTCACCAATCGCCGCTTCGGCGTGGTGATGGCGCGGCGGGTGATCTACGTCGGCTTCTTCCTGGCGGTGGTGATGTCGATGGCCATAGCGACGCCGCGGATCGCGGTCGCCTCGGCCACGGCCTTCCTCGTTGGCCAGCTCCTCGACGTCACCGTCTTCGACCGGCTGCGCCGCGCGTCACGCTGGTGGAAGGCGCCCTTCGTCGGCTCGCTCATCGGCTCGGCGACGGACACCACGGTGTTCTTCTCGCTCGCTTTCGCCGCCGCCTTCGGCTTCCTCGGCGCCGCCGACACCTTCGCCGGCGAGGCCGCTCCGCTCTTCGGTCTCCTGTCGACCGAGGCGCCGCGCTGGATCAGTTGGGCGCTCGCCGACTTCTCGGTGAAGCTCGGTTTCGCCGCGCTGTTCCTCGTGCCCTACCGGCTGTTGATGAACGTGCTGTGGCCCCTGCCGACGTCGCGCTTGGCGGCCTGACGGCCGGCGCCCCTCGAGATGCGAACGAAATTGAGAAAGCCGCGGATCGCTCCGCGGCTTTCTCTTTGGTTTCGAACGGTCTCGACCCGGATCCCCGGTTCGGGACCGCGACGCCCGCGGCGGCGATCAGCGGATCGCTTCGGCGCCGGCGTCGGCGCGCAGCGCGGCGCGGCGCTTCTTGCGCACCGTGCCGGTGGTGGCCGGTTCGCTCGCGACGGCGGCGACGGCGGCGGAGCCCTTGACGTCGAAGCGGTGGGCGTAGACCTGCAGCAGGCCGACCGGCGTGCCGACGACGACCTTGTAGGGGATCATGACGTTGGAGCCACCGGCCGGGACGAACCAGATCGAGAATTCGAGGTTGCGCTCGAACTTCTCCTCCTCCGGCGACAACGGGCGGAAGCCGGCGATCGGCTTGTAGTTGACCGCACACACCAGCGCCGGTCCGGAATAGCCGCCGGTGCCCTGCACCTCCATGCGCGAGCCGTAGACCATGCGCAGGTCGTAGCGGACGCGGCCGTCGAAGACGCGGGCGGTGTGGTTGCAGTTGGCCGGGTTCATAACCTCCTTGCCCGGCGGAACGGCGATGACGAAGGCGGCGAGCGGGTCGATGACGCCGCGCTTGTGTTCGGGCTTCAGCGGCACGCGACGGTCCCAGCCGGGGAAGCGCAACTCGGTGGCCGAAACCTGGGTCACGGCGCCGCCGGAGAAACCCATCTCGACGTGATTGGGCCAGGCGCCGCCGTCGATGGCGAGGCGATAGGCGCGGGACGCGATGGCATCACCGCCGGCGCGCCCGGTGGCGGTGGCGGCGGCGCTGCGGTTGGCGATCACCGAGGCGAGGCCGGAGATCCGGGCGTCGACCGAAGCGCGGTAGCTGCCGTCGTCGGAGACGTCGAAGTCGAGCGATCCGTTGCCGATGGGAAAGCCGGCCAACGTGGCGGCGTAGCTCGCCCGGACCGTGGCTTCCGCCGCCGACGCCGCAGTCGGGGCGGCGGTGGCGATCGCCGCGCCGAATCCGGCCATGACCAGTTCGCGGCCGAGTTTCGTGCGTTTCGCCGTCATACGCGTCTCCCCACTTCGACGACCGACCGGAACGGGGTCGGATCGGACCGCCCGACCGAATGAGACCCGCTCCGCGAATGTAGTTTCCGCGGGCCGCCTCGTCCTCGTAGAGGTCGGGCCGCCGTCCCTTCCTTCATGATCCGTCAAGCTTAACGAAGAGTTGACCCGTCGTCGAATTCGCCGACGTCCGCCCACTTCAGGGGCGTCGATCGTGGAGACGGAAGCGCAGCAGGACGGTGCGCTGGAACCAGTTGCCGTTGTCGTCGGAGACGAGGGTGAGGATGGTCGAACCGTCGGGGGCGGTGTCGACCGCCAGCCCTTCCATGTTGTCGATCTCCCAGCCCCAATCGGCCTCGAGGAGCACCCGTCCCTCCACCGCGCGGCCCGGCCGAACGTCGGCGGCGGCGATGCGCACGAGCCGCATGCCGAGGCCGATCCGAACCCCGAAGCGGCGTTGCAATACCAGGAGATCGCCGGTGGGGAGGAAGGCGGCGTCGGTGACGGCGTAGTGGTCGCGGCGGGCGAGATGAGCGAGGCCGGGTCGCGGACCGCCGACGATCCACGCCGGCTGATCGGCCTCGCCCGGTCGCGGCTCCTCGGCGAGGAGGAGCAGGGCGCCGGCGAGCGGCGTGTTCGGGGGGGCGACGGCCAATCCCTCGAGGCCGCGATTGCCGCGCAGCGAGGCGATTTCGCGGGGGGCGCCGGCGACCGGACGTCCGGGGGCGTGGAACGCGGATCGCGCATCGCCGGTCACGGTGTAGGCGAGCACCCGATGGTGGCCCTCGAAGCCGACGAGGAGCTCGCCGCCCGTCGGCGTCGGGCGAAAGGCGAGGCTCTCGGCGTCTCGCGCCCATTTGGTGGGGAAGGGCTTCCCGGCGGCGTCGAGGAGCGGCGCGACGTCGACCGCGGCGACGCCGAGCGGCCGTCCCGCCTCGTCGGTGTCGAGGCGCAGCCCGACCCAGGTACCCTCGTCGGTGACGGACACCAGGGTGCGTCCGGAGTCCCGGCTCACCAGGGCCGACAGGGACTGGAACGCCGATTCCGAACTCGACAGCACCAGCCCGCCGAGGAACTCGAGGTCGCCGAAGCGACGGCGTCCGGGTTCGGAAGGGTGGAAATCGACGATCGGCCGCGCGGTGACGACGGCCGCTCCGCCGGTCGCCGGCAGCGAACCGGCGAAGGCATCGGCGGCGAGCGGCAGGGCGACGATCATCGCCGCGACCTGGCGGAGCACACGGCCGATCGGGCCGCGCCGCTCGCTCATGCACTCGCCCGGCGGCGGGAGCCGCGCCGGGCGCCTCGCAGGTCCTCGGCGCCGCGCTCGTCGAAGAGCGAGGCGAGTTGGTCGGTCATGGCGCCCGCCAGTTCCTCGGCGTCGACGATGGTGACGGCGCGGCGGTAGTAGCGGGTGACGTCGTGGCCGATGCCGATGGCGATGAGTTCGACCGGCGAGCGGGTCTCGATCTCTTCGATGACGCGGCGCAGATGGCGCTCGAGGTAGTTGCCGGGATTGACCGAGAGGGTGGAATCGTCGACCGGGGCGCCGTCGGAGATCATCATGAGAATCCGCCGGCTCTCGGGGCGACCGAGCAGGCGCTCGTGCGCCCAGGTCAGCGCCTCGCCGTCGATGTTCTCCTTCAGCAACCCCTCGCGCATCATCAGGCCGAGGTTGCGGCGCGAGCGGCGCCAGGGTGCGTCCGCCGCCTTGTAGACGATGTGGCGCAGGTCGTTGAGACGGCCGGGGGTGACCGGCTTGCCCGCCTGCATCCAGGCCTCGCGCGACTGGCCGCCCTTCCAGGCGCGGGTGGTGAAGCCGAGGATCTCGACCTTGACGCCGCAGCGCTCCAGCGTGCGGGCGAGGATGTCGACACAGGTCGCCGCCACGGTGATCGGCCTTCCGCGCATGGAGCCGGAATTGTCGATGAGCAGCGTGACGATGGTGTCTCGGAAGTCGGTGTCCTTCTCGCGCTTGAAGGACAGCGGCGACATCGGGTCGATGACGACGCGGGTGAGGCGGGCGGTGTCGAGCACGCCCTCCTCGAGGTCGAACATCCAAGAGCGGTTCTGCTGGGCCATCAATTTCCGCTGAAGCCGGTTGGCGAGGCGGGCGACGGCGCCCTGCAATGGCGCCAGCTGCTTGTCGAGATAGGCGCGCAGTCGGTCGAGTTCGGGTCCCTCGCAGAGGTCCTCGGCGTGGATCTCCTCGTCGAAACGGGTGGTGAAGACCTTGTAGTCGTCGATCGGCGGGCGATTGGACAGCGGATGGTCGGGGCGGCTCGCTTCGGTCGAGGTCTCCGTCTCGGTGACCTCGTCGTCGGAGACTTCGTCGGAATAGCCGTCGTGAGCCTCGACCTCGCCTTCGTGCGGCTCCTCGCCGGCACTCTCGGAAGAGGCCCCGTCCGCCTCGTCGGTGCCCTCCTCGCCCTCGGGTTCGCCGGTGGTGTCCTGATCCTGGCCCTGTTCCTCGTCGCCGCCCTGCGAATCGTCCGGCTCGTCCGGGTCCTCGCCGAGCTCGTCGGCCATGTCGAGGTCGGCGATGAGGTCGCGGACGAGGTGGGAGAAGGCGCGTTGATCGCCGATCGAGCCTTCCAGCGCATCCAGGCGGGCGCCGGCCTTGAGCTCGATCCAGTCGCGCCACAGCGAGACGATGTTGGCCGCCGAGGGCGGCGGCGCCATACCGGTGAGGCGTTCGCGCACCATCAGCGCCAGGGCGTCGGAGAGCGGCGCATGGGCCTTGTCGGTGACCTCGGCGGCGCGCGACCTGGCGAAACGCTCCTCCAGCATGGCGGCGAGGTTGACCTTCATTCCGTCCATGCGGCGGGCGCCGACCGCCTCGCAGCGCGCCTGCTCGACCGCCTCGTAGACGGCGCGGGCGTCGTGACCCTCGGGCATGTAGCGGCGATGGACGGCGGCGTCGTGGACGGCGAGGCGCAGCGCCATGCTGTCGGACTGGCCGCGCAGCACCGCCGCCTCGGCGCGGGAGAGCTTGCGCGCCGGTTCGGGCAGGCGGACGGTGTGGCCGGTCAGCGCCGGCCGGTCGGTGCCGTAGACGACCTCGAGGTCGCGGACCCGCGCGATCGCCCTGACACAGGCGGCGAGCGCCTGCTTGAAGGGTTCGTTGGGCGGGGTCTTGTCCTTCGGGGCCATGCGTCGTCGTCGGTCTTCGGCGGCTCTCGGGAATGGAGAGGGGCGAGGCGCCCCTCAGCTCAGCACGACGTTGAGAGCGCTCTCCGGCAGGTCCTTGCCGAAGCAGCGCTGGTAGAACTCGGCGACCTTGGGGCGCTCGGTCTCGTCGCACTTGTTGAGGAACGTGACGCGCAGCGCGAAGCCGACGTCGCCGAAGATCTCGGCGTTCTCGGCCCAGGTGATGACGGTGCGCGGGCTCATCACCGTCGACAGTTCGCCCTGGACGAAGGCGTTGCGGGTCATGTCGGCGACGCGGACCATGCGGGCGACGATGTCGCGGCCCTGTTCGTTCTGGTAGTGCTTGGCCTTGGAGAGGACGATGCCCACCTCCTCGTCGTGCGGCAGATAGTTCAGCGTCGTGACGATCGACCAGCGGTCCATCTGCGCCTGATTGATCTGCTGGGTGCCGTGGTAGAGGCCGGAGGTGTCGCCGAGGCCGATGGTGTTGGCCGTGGCGAAGAGGCGGAACGACGGGTGCGGGCGGATGACGCGGTTCTGGTCGAGCAGCGTCAGGCGGCCGGAGCTCTCCAGCACGCGCTGGATGACGAACATCACGTCCGGGCGGCCGGCGTCGTATTCGTCGAAGACCAGCGCGACGTTGTTCTGATAGGCCCAGGGCAGGATGCCGTCGCGGAACTCGGTCACCTGCATGCCGTCGCGCACGACGATGGCGTCCTTGCCGATCAGGTCGATGCGGGAGATGTGGCTGTCGAGGTTGACGCGCACGCAGGGCCAGTTGAGGCGGGCGGCGACCTGCTCGATGTGGGTCGATTTGCCGGTGCCGTGGTAGCCGGTGACCATGACGCGTCGGTTCCGGGCGAAGCCGGCGAGGATGGCGAGCGTGGTGTCGCGGTCGAAGAGATAGTCGGGATCGACGTCGGGGACGTGTTCACCCGGCTTCGAATAGGCCGGCACCATCAGATCGCTGTCGAAGCCGAAGGTCTCCTTCACGGAGATCATCCGATCCGGCTCGCCGGCGACGCTCTTATCGGTCTCGCTCATCTTTCCTCCGTCCCCGCCGGCCGAGTCGGCTCCCACGGCTCTCTCGCACGGTGCCCGGCGGGGGGTCATCGTTTCGAACCGGCGCACACTAGCGGAGCCGACGCCGGCGCACCAGTCGTGGCGCGCCGGCTCGGGCGATGCACGTCCGCCATGGCGAGAACGCATGGGTGGGAGGTCAGACGAGACCGGCGGCGCGCAACAGCTTGTAGGCTTGGATGATCTCCTGCAGCCGCCCCTCCGACGAACGGTCGCCGCCGTTGGCGTCGGGGTGGTGGCGCTTGACCAGATCCTTGTAGCGGGCGCGGATCGTCTCGCGATCGGCCGATTCGGGCAGGTCGAGGGTTTCGAGCGCCCGCTTCTCCAGCGGCTTGCGGCGCACCGGTTGAGCGCGGAACTCGGCGCGGAAGTGGGCGGCGCGGCCGAACTGGATGCGCGGATCGCCGGAGCGGCGGGTCCAGTTTCTCGGGATCTCGAAGTCGTCGGAGGGGCGCTGTGCGCCGCCGGCGTCGGGATTGGATCCCATCGCCCAGGTCGGGCGATGGCCGGTCACGGCCTCCTTCTGGAAGTCCGCCACCAGATCCTCGGGCAGACCGGAGAAGTAGTTGTAGGACTTGTTGTAGAGACGGACGTGGTCGAGGCAGAAATGGTGGTATTCGCCCTCGTGGCCGCGCCCCTTCGGTGCGGGATGGCTGCCGGCCCGGCCGCAATCGGCCCATTCGCAGCGCGGGAACCGCTGCCTGGCCCGGGTTTCCGGATCCGGCTTGATTCGGATTCGCTCGAAGATGTCGCTGTCGAATGTCATCGGCGGATAATGGTGCGAGCGCGGCCGTGCCACAAGGCGGATGGCGGGGGACGGCTCGGCGAGCGGAGCGGTTCCGATTCGTCGGAGAGCCGGATACCATGGAAAGCGTACCGTCGAAGAGGGAGTCCGATACGGCCGATGACCTATCGCCAGCGCATGATCGACAAGCTCACCGCCGCCTTCCAACCGACCTTCCTCGAAGTGATCGACGAATCGGACCGCCATCACGGCCACGGCGGCCAACACACCCAGGGCGAAACCCATTTCGTCGTCCAGATCGCCTCCGCGGCCTTTCGCGACACCACGCGGTTGCAGCGCCACAGAATGATCAATGAGGTATTGAAGCAGGAGCTCGCCGAGAGGGTGCACGCGCTCACCATCGAGGCGGATCCGGCCTGAGGTTGGCGGTTTCGCGGGCGATTTAACCCTGTGTTGGGAAAACCCCGGGATACTGCCGATCCGGTGAGGGTGGAGCGGTTCGATCGCGCGGATGGCTCGCGAACTCCGTCCTCGCCGTTCGGACCGGTGATGCCGACGATCGATCTGCCGACGCTGTTCATGGTGTCGACCGCGTTGTTCGTCCTGATGGCGGTGATGTTCTTCGTCACTTGGCGCCAGGACGAGCGGAACAACGCCGCCATGCTCCCTTGGGCCGGTGCGCACTTCCTGGGCGCGCCGGCTTGCGTGCTGTTGGCTCTGCGCGGCGAGATTCCCGGCTGGCTGTCGATCGGCGTGGCCAACTTCGTCGTGCTCACCGCCTTCGGGCTCACCGTCGCGGGGGCGCTCGCCTTCGAGGGCCGCCGCTTCGGCGCGCCGGTGATCTTCGGCGGCGCGGTCCTGTGGGCGGCGGCCGTTCCGACGGTGTGGAACGACTTCTCGCTCCGCGTGGTGCTGGTGTCGTTGTTGATCTCCACCCATGCTTTCGCCGCTGCGGCGATCATCTGGCACGGGCGCAAGCGTGAGCCGCTGCCGACGCGCGGCCTCGTCGCGATCCTCTTCGCCGCCGCCGGCGCGGCGCATCTCGCCCGGATCGGCGTCATCTTCCAAGCGCCGGTCTCCGAGAGCTTCGCCGTGCTCGGGCGCAGCTGGGTGGCCTTCATCGGGGTCCAGATCCTGATGCAGGAGGTCCTGCTCGGCTATGCGTTGCTCGCCATGGTCAAGGAGCGCGCCGAATCTCATCAGCGCCGCGCCGCGGAGATCGACACCCTGACCGGCGCCCTGACCCGCGGTGCCTTCCGCGAACGGGCGGCGGCACGCCTCGAGGCCGAACCGCGACGGGGTGCGGTGCTGCTCTTCGACCTCGATCGCTTCAAGGCGATCAACGACACCCACGGCCATGCCGCCGGAGACCGGGTGCTCGCCGAATTCGCCGAAGTGGTGAGCGGACGTCTCGGGGCCGAAGACCTCTTCGGTCGCTACGGCGGCGAGGAATTCGCCCTGCTGCTGGCGGAAGCCGACGTCACGGCCGCTTGGCGCGCCGCCGAGGACATCCGCCGTGGTTTCGCGCTGCGGCCGATTTCTCACGCCGGCCGCGACATCGCGGCGACGGTCAGCGTCGGCGTGGCGGCGGTGCCGTTGGTCGAGTCCGATCTCGACCAATTGGTGGCCTCCGCCGACGCCGCCCTCTACCTCGCCAAACAGGGGGGGCGCGATCGGGTGGAGGGGACCACCGCGCCGGCGTTGATGTCGCCGCGCCGACGCGCGGGTCGCGGATCGCGTTGAGTTCGCGGCGACGGTTTGCCTCGAACCCGCGGGTCGTGCTACCGCCGACCGGTCGCTTCATCGGGCTGCGCCACGCCATGACCTTCGACCCGTCCCTTCTCGCGGCGCTCGCCGACGTCGCCCTCGCCGCCGGTCGGGTGGTCAACGAGGTCCGCGCCGGCGCCTTCGCCGTCCTGAGGAAGGCCGATGCGAGCCCGGTGACGGTCGCCGACGAGTGGGCCGAGCGGCTCATCCTCACCGAGCTGGCGCGGCTGATGCCGGGCGTGCCGGTGGTGGCGGAAGAGCAGGTCGCCGCCGGTTCGGCCCCGCCGCGGCTCGGCGAGCGCTTCGTACTGGTCGATCCGCTCGACGGCACCCGCGAATTCGTGTCGCGCAACGGCGAATTCACCGTCAACATCGCGGTGATCGAGGACGGTCGCCCGGTCGCCGGAGTGGTCCACGCGCCGGCGCTCGGTGAGATCCACGTCGGCGCCGTCGGGCTCGGGGCGAAGGAAGGCCGCATCGGCGAGGACGGGAGCGTCGACTGGCGTGACATCGCCGTCAGGGCCGTGCCGGGGGAGGGGATGACGATCCTCTCCAGTCGGTCCCACGGCGACGCGCGGACGGAAGCTCTGATCGCGCGTCTGGCTCCGGCGCGCAGCCTCGCCGCCGGTTCCTCGCTGAAGTTCTGTCGTCTGGCGAGCGGTGCGGCCGACCTCTATCCGCGTCTCGGTCGCACCATGGAATGGGACACGGCGGCGGGCGACGCGGTGCTGCGCGCCGCCGGTGGCCTCGTCGTCGACCTCGACGGGCGACCACTCGTCTACGGGCGGCCCGCTGCGGAGGGCGCGGTCGTCTTCGCCAACCCGCCGTTCTTGGCGGCGGGCTCGAGAGCGGCGCTCGACGCGGCGGCGGCGGCGCTCGGATGACCCCGGCGAGCGCGGGTCAGTTGCAGGAAATGTCGTAACGGTAGCCGCGCACGATGGTCCGCGCGGTCGAGGGCATCGAGATCATCCTGCCGCTCCAGCGCGGCGGGATGGCCAGAGTGCGCTCCAGCCGACGCGTGGCGGTGGTGCCGTCCTCGCTCACCGTGAAGTCGTAGGCCACCCGGCACTCGTAGGCCCGGTCCTCGCCGTTGGTCACGTCGAGAAAATACCCGGCTTCACCGTGGGTGTGATTGAAGAACGGCATGGCGAAAGCGGCGGTCGGAACGACGAAGAACGCTCCGAATGCGACGAACCTGTTCATCTTCCCCTCCCGGAACCGGCGATGCGGCAACCGGATCGGCGATCCGTTTCGTCGGTACCATGGCGCCGGAGGGGGCGTGAGAGACAAGGTGGCAGGCGGGGCCTCCTCGCCGGGCGCGGGGGTCGGAGGGGCGGTCGGGGACGGCGTCGTCGTGGTGCGACTCAGCCGGCGAGCTTTTCGGCGAGGAAGTCGCGGACCTGCTCCGGCACCACCTCGTCGGCGACGAAGGCCTCGCCGATGCCGCGGGTCAGGATGAAGGTCAGGCGACCGCGTTTGACCTTCTTGTCCTGGAAGATCGCCCGCATCAGGTCGTCGGCGGCGCCGACCCCGCCGGGAATCTCGGCGATCGACGTCGGCAGACCGACGGCGGCGAGATGGGCCTTGACGCGGTCGCCGTCGTCGGGCGAGGCGAGGTTCAACCGGGCGGAGAACTCGTGAGCCAGCACCATGCCGATCGCCACCGCCTCGCCGTGGACGAGGCGATCGGCGTCGTAGTCGCAGGCGGTTTCGAAGGCGTGGCCGAAGGTGTGGCCGAGATTGAGCAGGGCGCGCGGGCCCTGTTCGGTCTCGTCGATCTTCACCACGTGCGCCTTGGCGCGGCAGGAAGTGGCGATGGCGCCGATGCGGGCCGGGCCGCCGGCGAAGATCTCCGCGGCGTTGGCCTCGAGCCAGCGGAAGAACTCGGCGTCGTCGATGAGGCCGTACTTCACCACCTCGGCGTAGCCGGCGCGCAGGTGGCGCGGGTCGAGCGTGTCGAGCGTGGCGGTGTCGGCGAGGACCAGCGAGGGCTGGAAGAGGCCGACGAGAT
>JAOTSD010000057.1 GCA_030247555.1 Siculibacillus sp.
ACTCGAAGACCGGGTCGTCGGTGCGGCCGATGAGGCGCGTCACCACGGTGGCGGTCACGACTTCGGCGGCGCGAGCCGCACCGTCGGAACACTTGACGGCGACACCGAGACCGAGCGCCGGCAGTGCCGCGCAGAACACCCCCTCGGCACCGGTCTTGACGTAGACGTCGCCGCCGCAGGCGCCGATGAAGTCGGTGCAGAAGCGCCCGGTGCCGGCGATCATGAAGGGTTCGGCGATCGCCGCTTCGATCAACAACCGCCCGGCGGCGGCGCGGCCGGGCGCGAGACCCTCGCCGGTCGCCAGCCGGGCGAAACCGGTCGCCATCGCCGACAACGGCAGAGCCCAGGTCGGGATCGAGCAGCCGTCGCGGCCACGGGGGGCACGCGCCATGTCGACGCCGGTGACGTCGCCGATCGCCGCGGCGATCTCGCGCTGGACCGGGTGAGCGACCTCGCCGTAACCGGCCGGATCGATACCGGCGTGGACGGCGAAACAGACGAAGCCGGCGTGCTTGCCCGAACAGTTGTTGTGGAGCCGGGTCGGTTGGCGCCCGGCGCGATGCAGTCGGCCACGGTCGTCCTCGCGGCCCGGCCACTGCGCGCCGCAGACGAGGCAGGTCTCGTCGCGCCCGACCTTGGCGAGCATGGCGCGGGCGCCCTCGACGTGCACCTCCTCGGCATTGTGCGAGGCGGTGGCGAGCGCCAGTTCGGCCGGCGTCAGGTCGAGGGCGGCGGCGGCGCCGGATTCGACCAGCGGCAGGGCCTGCATGACCTTGATCGCCGAGCGCGGGAAGACCGGCACCTCGACGTCGCCGCGCGCGAAGAGAAGCCGCCCGGTGGCATCGGCGACGGCGACGGCGCCACGATGCCGGCTCTCGACTTCGCCACCGCGCAGGACTTCAACCAATCGAGGATCGTCGCTCACCGCCATCTCCCAGAGTTATTTCAGTCTTCGCCACATCTGTCATCCACCGGATCGAGACGTTCTCGAGTCCTCATGGTAAACTTCCTCCAAACTAGAATAATTGGGAGGACGAACCATGATATCCAAGACGGACATCCTCGGTATGTGCGACCTCGAACCGGATGAGATCGAGGCGATCGCCGAACATGAACACATTCCTGAGGTCGCGGCCGCGGCGCTCGGAGATTATCTGGTACATCAGGAACACGGTGCCGAACGGGTGCGTGACATGATCGTCGACGACATCCGTCACGCCGTCGAACGGCGGGATCGGGCGCACGCGGCGACACTCCACATGGCGCTTCGGCACTTCCTGACCACACATCCTTGTGCCTGAGGACGAGGACTCCGTCCACGCGGAAAATCGGGGTTCGATCCTATCGGGGCCCGGCGGGGGCATCTCCCGCCTGGCCCTCTTTCCGTTTCGGTGATCGTGCTCCACTATACGGCAGCCCCATCGGCGTCTCCCGTTGATCCGGCGGGCGCCGTGAGGCGTTCGGCCGTGTGACGCTCCCGACGAGAGGAAGATCCTTCATGAGCAACGAGGTCGTCGTCGCCGGTGTCGGCATGACGCGGTTCTTCAAACCGAGCGAGTCGCCGCGCTACACCGAACTCGGTATCGAGGCGGTACGCATGGCGCTGGCGGACGCCGGGGTCGGCTATGGCGAGGTCCGGCAGGCTCACGTCGGTTACGTCTACGGTGACTCGACCTGCGGCCAGCGCGTCCTCTACGGCGTCGGCATGACCGGCATCCCGATCGTCAACGTCAACAACAACTGCTCGACCGGGTCGACCGCCCTCTGGCTCGCCCGCAACGCCGTGCGCGCCGGTCAGGCCGACTGCGTGCTGGCGCTCGGATTCGAACAGATGCAGCCCGGGGCTCTGGTCGAGCATTGGCAGGATCGCCCCGGCCCGCTCGACGAGTTCGTCCGAGCCGCCGCCGACGCCGCGTTCGATCCGGGCGCGCCGATGGCGCCGATGATGTTCGGCGGCGCCGGCATCGAGCACCAGAAGCGATACGGCACTCGGGACGAGACCTTCGCGATGATCCGCGCCAAGGCCTCCCGCCACGCCGTCCACAACGAGCGCGCCATCTTCCGCAAGGAGGTGACTGTCGAGGACGTCATGGCCTCGCCGCGGGTGACGAAGCTCCTCACCCGCCTGCAGTGCTGCCCGCCGACCTGCGGCGCGGCCGCGGCGATCCTGTGCACGCCGGAGTTCGCCCGCCGCCACGGCATCGACGCGCGCGTCACCATCGCCGCGCAGGCGATGACCACCGACACGCCGTCGACCTTCGAGGCGCACGATCTGATGCGGGTGGTCGGTTACGACATGACCGCGGCGGCGGCGAAGGCCGTCTACGCCGAGGCCGGCATCGGCCCGGAGGAGGTCGACGTCGCCGAGATGCACGACTGCTTCACCGCCAACGAGTTGATCTCCTACGAGGGACTCGGCTTCTGCGCCGAGGGTGGGGCGGAGAAGTTCATCGTCGACGGCGACAACAGCTACGGCGGCCGCATCGTCACCAATCCCTCGGGCGGGCTCCTCTCCAAGGGACATCCGCTCGGCGCCACCGGGCTCGCCCAGTGTTTCGAGCTGACCGGGCAGTTGCGCGGGATGATGGGGTCGCGGCAGGTGGACGGGGCGCGTGTGGCGCTCCAGCACAATCTCGGGCTCGGCGGCGCCTGCGTCGTCACGCTCTACCGAGCCGGCTGAGGGAGGTTGCGATGGTCGATCGTCCGAGTTGGTGGACAGAGGAACTCTCTATCTTGGAGGAGAGCCTCACCCGCTTCTTCGAAGCCGAGTATCTGCCCCACGAAGCGGCGTGGGAAAAAGCGCGTATCGTGCCGCGTGTCTTCTGGGAGAAAGCGGGCGAGGCGGGAATCCTCGGCATCTCGATGCCCGAGGAGTACGGCGGCTCGGGCGGTTCGATCCACCACGACGCGGTACTCTTCGACGTACTCGGCAAGCTCGGCATCACCGGCTTCGGCGTCCACGTCCACCTGATCGCGGCGCATTACGTGCTCGCCTACGGGTCCGAGGAGCAGAAGGCGCGCTGGCTGCCCAAGCTAGCCTCGGGCGAACTGATCGGCGCCATCGCCATGACCGAGCCGAGCACGGGGTCCGACCTCAAGGCGGTGAAGACGCGGGCGGTGCGGGACGGCGGCGACTACCGTCTCACCGGATCGAAGATCTTCATCTCCAACGGCATCAACGGCAACTTCCTGATGACGGTCACCAAGACCGGTGGCGAGGGCTCGAAGGGCGTCTCACTCCTCTGCGTCGAGACCGACGGGCTCGACGGCTTCCGCCGCGGGCGCAACCTCGACAAGCTCGGGCAGAAGGCCCAGGACACCGCCGAACTGTTCTTCGACGAGGCCCGCGTGCCGGTCGCCAACCTCCTCGGCCGGGAGGAGGGGCGCGGCTTCTACCAGTTGATGGAGCAACTCCCCTACGAACGGCTGATGTTGGCGATCGGGGCGATCGGTTTCATCGACCGGGCGGTCGACTTGGCACGCGTCTACACCAAGGAGCGCACCGCCTTCGGCCAGCCGATCGCGAACTTCCAGAACACCGCCTTCAAGCTCGCCGAATGCGCCACCGAAGCGCGCATCGGCCGAGTGTTCGTCGAGGACTGCGTGGCGAAATACGCCGCCGGCCGCCTCGACGTGCCGACGGTGTCGATGGCCAAGTGGTGGACCACCGAGAAGCAGTGCGAGATCGTCGACACCTGCCTGCAGATGTTCGGCGGCTACGGCTACATGCTCGAGTACCCGATCGCCCGCCTCCACGCCGACAGCCGAGTGCAGAAGATCTACGGCGGCACCAACGAGATCATGAAGGAATTGATCGCGCGGAGTTTGTGAGACGAAGATCGTGGGGTGCGAGGAACCGCCGCCGATTTGCACCGACGGAGCCGGCGCTCCTTTCTCCCGAGAGGGGAGAAGGGGGGAGTGCGCAGCGGCGATGGCGTTCTCCATCGGAGAGCTTCGGACCCGGTCATCGCCCTCCGATCTCCGGTTGCCACCTCGCGCGAAACCGACGACCGTGGCGTCCTCGCCCATCCCCATCGGAGAGACCCGATGATCCTGACCGAAGAGCAGATCCAGATCCGCGACATGGCCCGCGAGTTCGCCACCCGGCGGCTCAAACCCCACGGGGCGCTGTGGGACCGGGAGCACAAGTATCCGGCCAAGGCGATCACGGCGATGGGCGAGACCGGGTTCTTCGGCATGCTGCTACCGGAGGAGTGGGGCGGTTCGAACGCCGGGCAGCTCGCCTACGCGGTGGCGCTCGAGGAGATCGCCGCCGGCAACGGCGCGGTGTCGACGATCATGAGCGTCCACAATTCGGTCGGCTGCATGCCGATCCTGAAGTTCGGCACCGGGGCGCAGAAGCAGCGGTTCCTGCCGAAGATGGCGAGCGGCGAATGGATCGGCGGCTTCGCGCTGACCGAGCCGCAGGCCGGTTCCGACGCCTCGGCGCTGAAGACCCGGGCGCGGCGCGACGGCGACGACTGGGTCCTCGACGGCACCAAGCAGTTCATCACCTCCGGCTCGACCGCCAAGGTGATCGTCACCTTCGCCGTCACCGACCCGGCGGCGGGCAAGAAGGGCATCACCGCCTTCATCGTGCCGACCGACACGCCCGGCTACGTCGTCGGCACGGTGGAGAAGAAGCTCGGGCAGCACGCCTCCGACACCTGCCAGATCCATTTCGAGGGGATGCGGCTCTCCGACGACCTCAGGCTCGGGCGCGAGGGTGAGGGCTACCGAATCGCGCTCTCCAACCTCGAGGGTGGGCGCATCGGCATCGCGGCGCAGTCGGTCGGCATGGCGCGGGCGGCCTTCGAGGCGGCGCGCGACTACGCCGGGGAGCGCGAGAGCTTCGGCAAGAAACTGGTCGAGCATCAGGCGGTCGCCTTCCGCCTCGCCGACATGGCGACCAAGATCGAGGTGGCTCGGCAGATGGTGCATCACGCCGCGGCCCTGCGCGAGGCGGGGCAGCCGTGCCTGACCGAAGCCTCGATGGCCAAGCTCTTCGCCTCGGAGATGGCGGAGACCGTCTGTTCCGACGCCATCCAGATCCATGGCGGCTACGGCTATCTCGCCGACTACCCGGTCGAGCGGATCTGGCGCGACGTGCGCGTCTGCCAGATCTACGAAGGGGCGAGCGACATCCAGCGGCTGGTGATCGCCAGGGCGGTGGCGGGGGCGGGTGGGTGAGGCGGCCCCGCGCAGCGGGCGTGGACCGGACCCGACGGGTTCGCAACAGAGTTCCTACCTCTCGGCTCGTCATTGCCGGGCTCGACCCGGCAATGACGAGGAGGAGAGGTCTCCATCCTTCGGCGACGCCCCGACTCGGCCGAGGCCCCGGCGACGGTCTCGGAAATTCGGGCTCGGCGAAAAGTTCGAGGGTGCTCGGGCCGGCGATCGAACGAAAGCAGGAGCTCGCCGTCTCTCCCCCTCCGACGCTCACCGCAGGGCGGCGCCGCGGCTCCTGTCCCCGCCCCTCCCCCCCGGAGGTGGAGGGAACGCAGGAGGCGGCGGCCTTCGGAACAGCGACGGTCCAGCTCGGTGAGAGACCGGCGGCCCGGACCTCACAACCCCGCTTTGGCCGCCTCGTATTCCGCCTTCAACCGCGCCGCCAATTCGGCGACGGAGGGCACGTCGGTGATCGCGCCGACGCCCTGACCGGCGGACCAGATGTCCTTCCAGGCCTTGGCCTCGCCCTCCATGTCCATCTTGCCGTGGGGCTTCAGGTTCTCCGGATCGAGGCCGGCGGCGACGATCGAGGGGCGGAGGAAGTTGGCGTTCACGCCGGAGATCGCCGAGGTGTAGAAGATGTCGCCGGCGCGCGAGCCGACGATCATGTCCTTGAAGCCGTCGCTGGCGCGGCTCTCCTTCGTGGCGATGAAGCGGGTGCCCATGTAGGCGAGGTCGGCGCCCATGGCGCGGGCGGCGAGCACGTGGGCGCCGGTCGAGATGGCGCCGGCGGCGAGGATGGTGCCGGAGAAGACCTGACGGATCTCGGAGATCAGCGCGAAGGGGCTCATCGTCCCGGCGTGACCGCCGGCGCCGGCCGACACCGCGATGATGCCGTCGACCCCCGCCTCGGCCGCTTTCTCGGCGTGGCGGCGATTGATGACGTCGTGGAAGACGAGACCGCCGTAGGAATGGACCGCGTCGACCACGTCCTTGACCGCGCCGAGCGAGGTGATGACCAACGGCACCTTCTTGGCGACCGTCACCTTCAGATCGGCCATCAACCGCGTGTTGGAGCCGTGGACGATCAGGTTGACCCCGTAGGGCGCGGCCTCGGGTGCCAGCCGGCCGGAGATCTCGTCGAGCCAATCGGCATAGCCCTCGGTCGAACGCTGGTTCAAAGCGGGAAACGTGCCGACGAGGCCGGCCTCGCACGAGGCGACGACGAGGTCGGGACCCGAGACGATGAACATCGGCGAGACCACCACCGGCAGCGACAGACGACCGGCGAAGAGAGCGGGAAGCGGCATGAGACGTCCTTTCCGATGACGGCGGTCTTCGGGCGCGGTCGCACCGCCACCCGGCGGCGTTCCGCCGCGGCACGCCATCTTCATCGTTTCCGCGCAGGATGCAATTCTCTCGTATACGGAAACCTCCGAGGGGATCGGCCGTTCGGCCTTCGACCAAGCGCGGGCGACCGGCCCGTGGCGCATGGCGGCGGCGGCGAAGGACGCTATGCTCGCGTCCGAACGGTCCGAAGAAGACATCCGGGAGACGCTCGCCCATGACCACCGATCCGATCGTCGTCGCCTCGGCCGCCCGCACCCCGATGGGCGGCTTCCAGGGCGATTTCGCCACCAGGACCGCACCTGAGCTCGGTGCCGCGGCCATCCGCGAAGCGGTGGCGCGGGCGAGGCTCGACGGCGAGGACATCGACGAGGCCTTCGTCGGTTGCGTCCTGCCGGCCGGCGTCGGTCAGGCGCCGGCGCGGCAGGCGGTGCTCGGGGCCGGCCTGCCGGTCTCGGTGCCGTGCACGACCGTGAGTAAGGTCTGCGGATCGGGGATGAAGGCGGCGATGTTCGCTCACGACGCGATCATGGCGGGAAGCGCCCGGATCGTCGTCGCCGGCGGCATGGAGAGCATGTCCAACGCCCCCTATCTCCTCGATCGCGCCCGCGGCGGCTATCGCCTCGGCCACGGACGGGTGATCGACCACATGTTCTTCGACGGGCTCGAGGACGCCTATGCCAAGGGCCGGCTGATGGGAACCTTCGCCGAGGACACCGCGGCGCATTTCGGCTTCACCCGCGATCTGCAGGACGACCATGCGCTCGCCTCGCTCGACCGCTCGCTGAAGGCCATCGCTTCGGGCGCCTTCGCCGGCGAGATCGTGCCGGTCGCGACCAAGGCGGGCGAGATCGCCGTCGACGAACAGCCGGGCAAGGCCAAGCCCGACAGGATCCGGACGTTGAAGCCGGCCTTCCGCGACGGCGGAACGGTGACGGCGGCCAATTCGTCGTCGATCTCCGACGGGGCGGCGGCGCTGACCCTGATGCGGATGTCGGAGGCGGACCGGCGCGGCCTGACGCCACTGGCCGTCGTCAAGGGTCATGCGGGCCACGCGCGCGAGCCGGCGTGGTTCACGACCGCGCCGATCGGGGCGATGACGACGCTCCTCGACAAGGTCGGCTGGACGAGAGGACAGGTCGACCTCTGGGAGATCAACGAAGCTTTCGCCGTGGTGGCGCTCGCCGCCATGCGTGAGATGGATCTGCCGCACGACGCGGTCAACCTCCACGGCGGCGCCTGCGCGCTCGGGCACCCGATCGGCGCTTCGGGGGCGCGGATCATCGTGACGCTGCTGGCGGCGCTGAGGACCCACGGCCTCAAACGCGGCGTCGCGAGTCTGTGCATCGGCGGCGGCGAGGCGACGGCGATGGCGTTCGAACTGGTGTGAGAAGAGCCGGCGGGCCGCCGGCGCGAGCGACGAAGACAGAAGAGGACGGACTACCATGTTGGTTCAGGGACAGGCGGCGATCGTCACGGGCGGTGGATCTGGGCTCGGCGAGGCGACGGCGCGGGCGCTGGCGGCCGCCGGTGCCAAAGTGGCGATTCTCGATTTCAACCTCGAGGCGGCGGAAGCGGTCGCCGCCGAGATCGGCGGCCTCGCCATCAAATGCGACGTCTCCTCGGCGGAGAGCGCCGAAGTGGCGGTGGAAGTGGCCGCGGCGGCGCACGGGCCGGCCCGCATCCTGGTCAACTGCGTGGCATCGCGCCGGGCGGCCGCGTCGTCGGGCGCAACGGCCCGCTGCCGCTCGACGACTTCCGCCGCGGCATCGAGGTCAATCTCGTCGGTACTTTCAACCTGATCCGTCTCGTCGCCGCCGGCGCGTCGACACTGGCCCCGAACGAGGACGGCGAGCGCGGCGTCATCGTCAACACCGCGTCGGTCGCCGCCTTCGACGGGCAGGTCGGGCAACCCTCCTATGCCGCCTCGAAGGCGGGCGTCGTCGGCATGACCCTGCCGATCGCCCGCGAACTCGCCCAGTTCGGCATCCGCGTCGTCACCATCGCGCCGGGCATCTTCGAGACCGCCATGCTGCGCGGCCTGCCGCAGGCGGTGCAGGACAGCCTCGGGGCGAGCGTGCCCTTCCCGTCGCGACTCGGCCGGCCGGAGGAATACGCCAAGCTGGCGCTGGCCATCGTCGACAACGCGATGCTCAACGGTGAGGTCATCCGCCTCGACGGCGCGCTGCGCATGGCGCCGAGGTGAGCCGGCGGGGCGGATCGTCGCGCCACGTCGGGCGGCGCGACACCCGCCCTTGAACCGAGGCGAAACGGCACCGATCTCAGGCGACGAGAGCAGCGAACGCACGATGCGGTCGCCGTCGCGAGGAGATGTCGATGCCCGTCCACGTCGTCTGCCCCGGCTGCGGGGCGGTCAACCGCCTGCCCGAGGACAAGCTCGCCGGGCAGTATCATGCCGCCCGCTGCCCCTCGTGCCGGGCGGCACTCTTCCCCGGCGAGCCGATCGAGGTCGACGGTGCGGCGCTCGCCCGCCAGATCGAGCGCTCCGACCTGCCACTGCTCGTCGACTTCTGGGCGCCGTGGTGCGGCCCGTGCAGGATGATGGCGCCGAGCTACGCGGAGGCGGCGGCGGCTCTCGAGCCGCGGGTGCGGGCGCTCAAACTCGACACGGAAGCCGACCAGGCCGCCGGCGCGCGCCACGGCATCCGGTCGATCCCGACGCTGGCGCTGTTCGTCGGCGGCCGCGAGGTGGCGCGGCAGGCGGGCGCCATGTCGACGCCGCAGATCCTGCGTTGGGTCGAAGGCCACCTCGGTCGCGGCTGAGCGGCCGAGGCGCGCGCCGCTTCGGCGGCGCAGGTCACCGCTGCCCGTCACGCCATCGGTCGAACCAGCCGAGCCCGGCCTCGGTGCCGGCCGCTGGCCGATACTCGCAACCGACGAAGCCGGTGTAGCCGAGCCGATCGAGCTCGGCGAAGAGGAGGTCGTCGGCGAGTTCGCCTGAGCCGGGCTCGTGGCGTGCCGGCACCGAGGCGATCTGGACGTGACCGATGATCGGCAGGAAGCGCCGCAATGCGGTGATGACGTCTCCGGCGATGATCTGTCGATGGTAGACGTCGAACTGCAGCTTCAGGTTCGGCCGGCCGAGATCGGCGATCATTCCGGCGGCGAAGTCGAAATCGTCGAGGAAGTAGCCCGGCATGTCGCGTCGGTTGATCGGCTCGATCAGAACGTCGACGCCCTCCCCGGCCAACCGATCGGCGACGGCGGCGGCGGCCCGGACGAAGGCCTCCCGGCGCGCCGGGTCGGACCGGTCGCCGAGGCCGGCCATGAGGTGGACGCGACCGACTCCGGTCGCCCGAACCCAGGGCAATGCCGTTTCGACCGACCGCATCACCTCGTCGAAACGGCCGGGGTCGCAGGCGAGCCCCCGTTCGCCGCCGGCCCAGTCGCCGGGCGGCAGGTTGAACAACGCCTGGGTCAGCCCGTGGCGCGCCAGCTCGTCGGCGATCACCCGTGGGGTGACCTCGTATGGGAAGAGGCATTCGACCGCGCCGAAGCCCGCGGCGGCCGCCCGCTCGAAGCGGTCGAGGAAGGGAACCTCGGTGAAGAGCATCGTCAGGTTGGCGGCGAAGCGGGGCACTCGAACCTCTCGACCGGAGGAAGGGATCCGAACGGTCGGGGCGTTGCGACCGCGTCCGCTCCTCCTCGTATGAGGTAAGGCGGGGGCCGCGTCCATCCCTCCGGCCCGGCGACGAGGCGTCCGATCGGGGTCTTCTCGCCTTGTGACGGGGGGGCGAATGTGGTTGGATGCCGATCGAAGAAGGTGTTCGCCCGCCCCGCACCGGACCCGAGTCGGGCATGCTGTCCGGCCCGTAGACCGCTCGAAGGCCGAGATGAAGAAGATCACGATACTGGGCGCGTCCGGCTCCATCGGGCGCAGTGCGATCGCCTTTCTCCGCCTGCACCGGGACAAGTTCGCGCTCGACGCCGTGGCCTTCGGCCGTGGCTGGGAAACGGCCGCGGCGATCGTCGAGGAGTTCGGCTGCTCCGCCGTGTCCTTCGCCGATCCGCAGGCGGCCGAAGCCTTCCGAGCCTGCGGGCGCAGCGGCGGCTGCGAAGTGCTCAGCGGACCGAAGGCGTCCGCAGAACTGGCGGCGCGGCCGGTCGACACGGTGCTCGCGGCGATCTCCGGCTCGGCCGGCTTTCCCTCGGTGCTGGCGGCGATCGAGGCGGGCAATCGCTTGGCGCTGGCCAACAAGGAGGCGCTGGTCTGCGGCGGACCGCAATTGCTCGTGCGGGCGAAGGAACGCGGCGCCGTCGTCGTTCCGATCGACAGCGAACACAGCGCCATCTTTCAGTGCCATCTCGCCGGCCGGCCGAACGAAGTGGCCAAGATCCTGCTCACCGGCAGCGGCGGGCCGTTCCGCACCTGGAGCAAGGAGGCGATCCGCCGAGCGACGCCGGCCGATGCTGCGAAGCACCCGAACTGGTCGATGGGGCCGAAGATCACCCTCGACAGCGCGACGCTCGCCAACAAGGGGCTCGAACTGATCGAGACCGCCTATCTCTTCGACATAGAGGAGAGCCGCATCGAGGTGCTGATCAACACTTCCTCGATCCTGCATTCGGCGGTCCATTACGTCGACGGGTCGCTGATCGCCATGCTCGGCGCCGCCGACATGCGCAACGCCATCGGCTACGGCCTGACCTGGCCGGAAAGGCTGGCGACCGGAGTCGATCTCATCGATCTCGCCCGCATCGGCCGGCTCGAGTTCGAACGTGTCGACGACGAGCGCTTCCCCTGCCTCGGGCTGGCGCGGCACGCCCTCCATTCGGGCCAGGGCGGCACGATGATGTACAACGCGGCGAACGAAGTGGCGGGTCGTCTCTTCATGAAGGGGGCGATCGGTTTCACCGACATCCCCGCGATCATCGACAGGTGCCTCGCCGGCGACACGGCGCGTTTCGCCAGCGACCTCGACCACGTCGTCACCGCCGACCGCGAGGCGAAGGCATTCGCCAAATCGGTCGCGGAACGGCACATCGCCGAAGCCGCATGATCGGCGGCACGACGCCGGAGGGCGAAGGCGCCGACGCCTCCGACCTCCGAAGAGATGCGAACGCCTCGATTCCATCGGAGACGTGAGTCATCCGCAATCCGAGTGCCCACCGGCCGTTCGGGACGTCAGTCGCCACGAGAGGCTCGCGAGACGAACACCGCCGGTCGTCGTCGTGGCCCGATGGAAACGAACCATGGCGGATCGGCCCGGAACTCGAACGCCGAGGCCGTCACGAAGGAACGCCGGCGAGGAGTCTTCCCATGTCGAACCGAAGAGCGATGCCGCTGCTCCGCCGCGGCCCACCGATCGCGGGGGTCACGATCACTCTCGCCGCCGCCATGGCCGCGACGATGCCGGCCGCGGCACAGGCACCGACCGCCGGCGGGTCGAAGGTCGGCATCGCCAATCCCGCCGCGGTCGCCTGTATCGAGGCCGCCGGGCGGCTGGAGATCCGCTCCGGCGCGGATGGCCAGTCGGGCTGGTGCCACTTGCCGGACGGCCGGATCTGCGAGGAATGGGCCCTCTTCCGCGACAGGCGCTGCGTCGCGCCACCGGACGCCGCGATTCCGGCACCGCCGCCGAAGCCCTGATCCGGGCCTCGAGCGGGCGCCGTGCACCTTCTCATCGTCCGCCACCCGTCGACGGCCTCCCGTTCGGGACGAGACCTCCCCGAGGGGGCAGGCACCCGGGACCAGAGGACGCGGGGAGGCAGGGTGCGGGGTCCCGCTCGCAGGACGTGCCCCCCCTCCGCCACGCGGCATTCGGCGGTTTGGAACGACGAAGCCCCCGGGTCATTCGACCTCGGGGGCTTGATTTGGTTGCGGGGGCCCGAGTTGTCCGAGACAAGACACTTCAGACAGCTCAATTCGCCTGCGGGCATCTTGCGAAGTCGGCGCAACCGCTCTCCCGTTCGCGAGACCAAGACAAGCTCGGAAGCCCAATCCCGCAGTGAACCGCGCCGTCATCCTCGGAGTAATCCCTACCCACATGACCGCAGAAGCCCGCCGGACGGGTTGGGAGGAGACGCGGCCCGGCGGTGAAGATGGACTGCCACCTCCCTCGTCGGTCGCGACCCTCTCGAAAGTACCGGACCGAATCGCGCTTCGATCCGGGTTCCCATTCGACGGTTCCGTTCGGTCGAGAAGTCGGGCAAGGAAGTTTCGCATGGAAGCACGCTCGACAGTGCTGCGATGGACGTCTGGTGACTGGGCCGTTTTGAGGCGCAGCATCCTGTTTCGCGGCTCGCCGGTCGAGAGCACCCGACGGATCACGACAGAAGCCGAGGCCGGCCTCGTCCCTTGCGGGCACGTCTTCCATCGATGCGGCGATCGTATCGATAGGCTGAGGCTCGTTCTTTCCGGAGGTGCCCTCATCGAACGAGACGAGCCCGGTGGTGAGCTGGTGTGCCTGGAGGTTTGCGAGGCCGGTCGAACCTACGGAGACTTTGCAGCGCTTCTCGATCGGCCGACGACGCATTCGGCGAGGGCCGCAGGGGTCGTTCGCTTCATGAGCCTGCCTGCCGAGCCCTTTCGCCGCCTACTCGCCGAGGACGGAGAGGCGGCCATTTCCATCATAGCCTCGGCCGCAGCGCACGCCCGGGCGACCACCGACCACCTCGTCCGTCTCAAGGCCATGTCGGGGGTGTGGCGGGCCGGTGATCTCCTCTTGAAGCTCTCGCGCGACAATGGTGGTCGCGTTCGCTTCGTGCTCCCATACGAGAAGTCGGTGCTCGGTCACAGCATCGGACTGCGTCCCGAGAGCTTCTCGCGCGCCCTCTCTCAGCTGGCTGCGGTCGGCGTCACGTTCGAGGGCGATTTCGTACAGCTTACGAGCCCGGAGAGGCTGAGAGCGTTCGTCACGAACTGCTTCGGGTCACACTCCGCGAAAGCCGTGTGATCGTCTGGCATGTCTCGCGACGGCCGGCGAGACCGAGCCTACCGATCAGATACGCAATCCTTCACACCAGTCGATGAAGAGTGCCCGCCCGGCTTTGCGCAGGATCGCCGCATGGCGGGCGGCCTCCGCTCGAAGATGGCGCGGATCGATTCCTGCTGCTGCGAGTTCGCAGGCATGGCCGATGAGCCACCGTTCGAAGCCGGCAGCCGGGTCGACCTCTGCATGGAATTGAAGGCCGAGGATGTTCGATCCGATCGAAAATGCCTGATTGTGACAGAGGGCGGTGCTCGCCAGGCACTCGGCGCCGGCAGGCAGCTCGGCGACGTCGCCGTGCCAGTGCAGGACCGACACCCCGGCGAGGTGTCGGAGCGGGCTCGTCGTTCCGGCCGATGTCAGGGCGAGCGGCGCGAAGCCGATTTCCTTCCCCGGGCCCGGCGCGACATCGCCACCGAGCGCCGATGCGATGAGCTGCGCGCCGAGACAGATGCCGAGCGTGGGGGCCCGGTCGTCGAGCCGGGCGCGGATCACGGCCTTTTCCGCGGCGAGGAATGGATAGGTGTCGACCTCGTAGACCCCGATCGGGCCGCCCAGAACGATCAGAAGGTCGGCATCCCGGACGATCGACCCGAGCACGTCGTCACATCCGACGTCGAGCATCGTCACTTCGTATCCGAGTGCCGACAGGACGGGAGCGAGGGAACCGAGGTCTTCGAACCCAACGTGACGAAGGGCGACGGCTGATTTGGACATGGTGGGCTCCGATGGATCGATCTCGACGACGGCATGCTTCTCGGGCGGCACCGTCGCATCGCGCCGGTCCTTTCCGATTCGTCTCACACCTCCGGTCGCCCGAGCCGTTCGAGCATCTCGTCCAATACGGGACCGGTCATGGCGAATTCGATGACGTGGTCGGCATCCTTGGTGGAAACCACGACAGCATCGACGAAACCGAGAAGACATGCGTTCGATTCATGGCCTGAACCAAATCGTAACGTGTTCCCGATGGCCGGACGCATGGTTGACGTGATGCTGATGCGATAGGTGTTGTCGTCGAGCTGCTCGAGCAATGTTGCACTCAAACGAGCGGTGTGGCCGTCGCGCTCGAATCGTCCTTCGAGAACGTTGGACTGCCGTTCCGTGGTCATTTTCCTTGCTCCGATGATACGGTGCCATTTGGCACCGACGGCTGGTTCTTCAGAGGCGATGCGCCGGTCCTCGGATCTCATCGGCGAGGAAGAGCGCTCCTGCGTCAGATTGTCTCGTCGTCGAGGAGGGGATCCGGGAACGCGAGTTTGCGCAAGGCGTCGATGTCGCCGATCCAGACTTTGGCTCCTTCGACCCTGACGCCATATTTCGCCAGGGTGGAAAACGCCCGCGACAACACCTCCGGCGCGAGGCCGATCCGGGCCGCGAGGACCTTCTTCTCGTAGGGCATGGTGAACGCATGGGCTGAGCCGACAAGAATATCTTGGTTTATCAGCCAGTTGGCGAGCCTCTCGATGCCGGAGCGGAGCTTCAGCCCCTTCAATTCCTGAGCGACGTGGCGATAGGCGACGGACGCTTCTTCCGCCATGGCCGTCGCGAAACCGGCATCGTCCTGCATCGCGCTTCGGACCGAGCCGGCCGGGAGCATGAGGATGCGGGCCGCCTTGAGGACGCGGGAAGATTGTAGATAGAGCCGGTCCATGACGACGGCGGCAACGATGAACGCTCTGGGGCGTTCGATGACATCGATCGTCGTTTCCCTATTCCGCCAATGCGCGGTCAATTCGATCGTGCCGCTCAGGTTGAAGAACAGAAAGTCGGCCACCTCTCCTTCTCTGTTCAATTGCGTATGTGCAGGGAAATTCTGGATGAACGCACCTCGAAGGAGACCCATCGCCGTCTCTGGACGGCATTTGGAAAACAGAGAACACAACTTTGCTTCCTCTAAGTCCTGCGGTCTCACGTTCCTGACCCCTCGAATTTCAACAGTCATTCAGATTGACTAATATCACCATATCATGTGCCATATATCAAATATAAAGTAGATAAAAGTCAAATTCGGTCCGAACATCTGATCATGCTTGCGTTGTTTCTCATATTGGCTTCCGTGGGTTTGATTCTTATCAACGCCTGTCCTTCGCCGGGTTGTCATCAACGTCTCGCGGTTTCTCTCCGAGGGTGCAGGCGTGACGATGACCACCACCACAATCGACCAAGGGGCCCAGAGTCGCGCGCTCTGGATCTCGACGATCGCATTCACCGTGTGTTTCGCGGTGTGGACGATCTTCGCCATCATCGGTGTCCAGATCAAACAGGATCTCGCGCTGAGCGAGACCCAGTTCGGTCTGTTGGTCGGAACCCCGATCCTCGTCGGCTCGTTGATCCGATTGGCGCTCGGTGTCTGGACCGACCAGTTCGGCGGCCGCCGTGTCTTCACCTTCGTGATGCTCGCCGCCTCGGTTGCGACCTATCTGCTGACCTACGCTCAAACCTACTACGAGTTTCTCGTGGCAGCCCTCGGAGTCGGCGTCGCAGGTGGCGGGTTCGCGGTCGGCGTCGCCTACGTTTCGCGTTGGTATCCGCCGAAGAAGCAGGGTATCGCACTCGGCATCTTCGGCGCCGGCAACGTCGGCGCCGCGGTGACGAAGTTTCTCGCTCCTTTCGTGATGGTGGCGATGGGATGGAAGGGTGTCGCCGAAATCTGGGCGGCCGGCATCGCGGTGATGGCGATCGTCTTCTGGTTCATCGCCAAGGAAGACCCGGTGGTCTCCGAGCGCAGGAGCCTCGGAAGAACCCCGCCGAGTGCTTGGCTCGAAATGGAGCCACTCAAGAATATTCAGGTCTGGCGTTTCTCGCTCTATTATTTCTTCGTTTTCGGCGCCTTCGTCGCGCTCTCTCTGTGGCTGCCGCAGTACCTCATCAAAGTATACGGCGTCGACATCAAGACGGCCGGCATGACGGCGGCGATGTTCTCGTTTCCGGCGTCCGTATTTCGCGCCTACGGAGGGCATCTGTCGGACCGCTACGGCGCCCGAACTGTGATGTACTGGACCTTCCTGGTCTCGATCGTCTGTACGTTTCTTCTCTCTTATCCGGCGACGGACTATATCGTTCACACGGCGCAGGGTGATCGCAGCTTCCATCTCGAGATGGGTCTCTTCGGCTTCATCGTCACCATCTTCGTTCTCGGCTTCTTCATGGCTCTGGGGAAGGCGGCGGTCTACAAACACATTCCGATCTACTATCCGAACAACGTCGGCGCCGTCGGCGGTCTGGTCGGCTTGATCGGCGGCCTCGGCGGCTTCGTGCTGCCGATCGCCTTCGGTGCCCTGTTCGATCTCACGGGTCTGTGGACGAGCTGCTTCATGCTGCTCTTCCTGATCGTCGTGGCTTCGTTGGCGTGGATGCACTTCTCGGTTCGGCAGATGGAGAAAGAGGCGGTCGGCATCACGCTCGATCGGCTCCCCGAATTCCCCGAGATGGAAGAGATCCACAAGCCAGAGCACGTCGGAGCGCTTTCTGGAAAAGTACTCGTCGACTGGCGCCCCGAGGATGCGGGCTTCTGGGCGAGCACCGGCCGGGCGATCGCGCGAAAGAACCTTTGGCTCTCGATCCCGTCGTTGTTCCTGTCCTTCGCCATCTGGCAGGTGTGGTCGGTCGTCGTGGCGAAGTTGCCGCTCGTCGGCTTCAAATACACCACCGACGAACTCTTCTGGCTGGCGGCGGTTCCGGGCCTGAGCGGAGCGACGCTTCGCATCTTCTATTCCTTCATGGTGCCGGTGTTCGGCGGCCGCTTGTGGACGACCTTGGCGACCTGGTCGTTGATGATTCCCGCCATCGGCATCGGCTATGCGGTTCAATCACCGGACACGCCCTACTTCATCATGCTGCTCCTGGCGCTCCTGTGCGGCTTCGGCGGCGGCAACTTCGCGTCCTCGATGTCGAACATCTCGTTCTTCTACCCGAAGGCCGAGAAAGGCAACGCTCTCGCGCTCAATGCGGGGCTCGGCAATCTCGGCGTCAGCGCGGTGCAGTTCGTCGTTCCGCTGATCATCGCCTCGGGCGTCTTCGGCTGGCTCGGCGGCGCGCCGCTGACGGTCGGCGAGGGAGCGAAGGCGGCGCCGATCTGGCTGCAGAACGCCGGCTTCGTGTTCGTCCCCTTCATCGCGATCTCGGCCTTCGCAGCCTGGTTCGGGATGAACGACATCGCGTCGGCCAAGGCGTCCTTCTCCGAGCAGGCCGTCATCTTCAAGCGCTTCCACAACTGGATCATGTGCGTGCTCTACCTCGGCACGTTCGGCTCCTTCATCGGCTTCTCCGCCGGTTTCCCGCTCCTCAGCAAGATCCTGTTCCCGCAGGTCGACGCGCTGCAGTTCGCCTTCCTGGGGCCGCTGGTCGGCGCCCTGGCTCGTTCGGGGACGGGGTGGGTCGCGGACCGTTGGGGTGGTGGCCGCGTCACCTTCTGGGTCTTCCTCGGAATGATGCTCGGCGTCTTCGGCGTCATCACCTTCATCGGTCTGAAGGAGCAGCCCGGCGCCTTCTGGGGCTTCTTCGGCAGCTTCCTGTTCCTGTTCTTCATGACCGGCGTCGGCAACGCGTCGACCTTCCAGATGATCCCCAACATCATGCGCAAGGAAGTGGCGCGGCTCGAGCCCGGCCTCGACGCCGCGGCGCGTACCCGCCAGGCGGAGAAGGAATCCGCGGCGATCACCGGCTTCACCTCGGCCATCGCCGCCTACGGCGCCTTCTTCATCCCGAAGTCCTACGGGACGTCGATCGGGCTGACCGGCGGCGTCAGCGCCGCTCTGTGGGGCTTCTTCGCCTTCTACGTGATCTGCGTCGGCGTCACCTGGTTCTTCTACACGCGGCGAGGCGGATTGCTCCACGACATCGAGCATTCGACCAAGACCGCAGTCCAATCCGCTGGCTAATCGAGAGTTGGAGCCTGGGCCATGAGCCACTTTCTAGATCGACTGACCTTCTTCCAGCGAGTGAAACAGCCCTTCTCCGGTGGGCACGGCATCACGACCAACGAGGACCGTCGTTGGGAGGACGGGTATCGCAAGCGTTGGCAGCACGACAAGATCGTGCGCTCGACGCACGGCGCGAACTGCACCGGGTCGTGTTCCTGGAAGATCTACGTCAAGGGCGGGATCGTCACCTGGGAGACGCAGCAGACGGATTATCCGCGGACGCGGCCGGATCTGCCGAACCATGAGCCGCGTGGTTGCCCGCGTGGCGCCAGCTACAGCTGGTATCTCTATTCGGCGAACCGGGTGAAATACCCGCTGGTTCGCTCGGCGCTGGTGAAGCTCTATCGCGAAGCGCGCCGGACCATGACGCCGGTCGCGGCCTGGGCGTCGATCGTGCGCGATCCGAAGAAGCGCGACGCCTATACCACCAAGCGTGGACACGGTGGTTTCGTCCGCGCCGATTGGAACGAGGTCAACGAGATCATCGCCGCGGCCAACGCCCACACGATCAAGGACCACGGTCCCGATCGCGTCGTCGGCTTCTCGCCGATCCCGGCGATGTCGATGGTCTCCTACGCCGCCGGCGCTCGCTATCTGTCGTTGCTCGGCGGCGTCTGCCTGTCCTTCTACGACTGGTATTGCGACCTGCCGCCGTCGTCGCCCCAGACCTGGGGTGAACAGACCGACGTGGCCGAGTCCGCCGACTGGTACAACTCGGGCTTCCTCATCCTGTGGGGCTCGAACGTCCCGCAGACCCGGACGCCGGATGCGCATTTCTACACCGAAGCGCGATATCGCGGCGCCAAGAGCGCGGTGATCTGCCCCGACTATTCGGAGGCCTCGAAATTCGCGGACATCTGGCTGTCCGTGAAGCAGGGAACCGATTCCGCCCTCGCCATGGCGATGGGCCACGTGATCCTCAAGCAGTTCCATGTCGATCGGAAGGTCGACTACTTCACCGACTACGTGAAGCGCTACACCGACATGCCGATGTTGGTGAAGCTCGTCAGGCAGGACGGCAGGCTCGTGCCGGATCGGTTCGTTCGTTCGAGCGACATCGCCGGCGATCTCGGCGAGACCAACAACGCGGAGTGGAAGACGCTCGCGTTCGACGCTCAGAGCGGGGAACTGGTCGCGCCGCTCGGATCGGTCGGCTTCCGTTGGGGCGAGAAGGGCAAGTGGAACCTCGAAGCCAAGCGGTCGGACGGGACCGGCGTCGACCTGATGCTGTCGCTCGCCGATCGCCAGCATGAACTCGCCGACGTGGCCTTCCCCTACTTCGGCAACATCGAGCACGACCACTTCGTCAGTTCCGACCACGCCAGTGTCCTGGAGCGCCGCATGCCGGTCGCCAAGCTGGCGTCGAAGGACGGCGAGATCCTGGTCGCGTCGGTCTACGACCTCTTCCTCGCCAACTATGGCGTCGATCGTGGCTTCGGCGGCGCCAACGTCGCCAAGAGCTTCGACGAGGACGTTCCCTACACCCCTGCTTGGGCCGAGAAGATCACCGGGGTTCCGCGCGATCAGATCATTCAGGTCGCTCACGAGTTCGCGCTCAATGCCGAGAAGACCAACGGTCGCTCCATGGTCATCATCGGTGCCGCGATGAACCACTGGTACCACTGCGACATGAACTATCGTGGCGTCATCAACATGTTGGTGATGTGCGGTTGCGTCGGTCAGTCCGGTGGCGGCTGGGCTCACTACGTCGGTCAGGAGAAGCTGCGTCCGCAGGCGGGCTGGGCGCCGGTCGCCTTCGCGCTCGATTGGGGTCGCCCGTCACGGCAGCAGAACGGAACGTCGTTCTTCTACGCGCACTCCGATCAGTGGCGCTACGAGACGCTCGATCCCAAGGACATCCTTTCGCCGACGGCGCCGGCCGGGCCGTGGGACGGTGCGCTCATCGACTACAACGTCCGTGCCGAACGCATGGGCTGGCTGCCGTCCGCGCCCCAACTGGAAATCAATCCGCTGTCGATCGCGGCGAAGGCCGCGGCGGCGGGTCTGGAGCCGAAGGACTACGTCGCCCAGGGGTTGACCTCGGGCGAGTTGAAGATGTCGTGCGAAGACCCCGACAATCCGAAGAACTGGCCGCGCAACCTGTTCGTCTGGCGGTCCAACCTGCTCGGTTCGTCCGGTAAGGGCCACGAGTATTTCCTCAAGCACCTTCTCGGCACCTCTCACGGCGTGTTGGGAAAGAACCTCGGAGAGCAGGGGCTGGCCAAGCCGAAGGAAGTCCGGTGGCACGAGCAAGGGGCAGAGGGGAAGCTCGACCTGCTCGTCACCCTCGACTTCCGCATGTCGACGACCTGCGTCTACTCGGACATCGTGTTGCCGGCGGCGACCTGGTACGAGAAGGACGACCTCAACACCTCCGACATGCACCCCTTCATCCACCCGCTCGGCGCCGCGGTCGATCCCATCTGGGAATCGCGGACCGACTGGGAGATCTACAAGGGATTGGCGAAGGCGTTCTCGGAGGTTGCCCCTGAGGTCCTGGGGGTGGAGACGGACGTCGTCCTCGCGCCGATCATGCACGACTCGGCCGGCGAGATCGCTCAGGCGCTCGACGTCAAGGAGTGGAAGAAGGGCGAGACGCCCGCCGTTCCCGGCCGGACGATGCCGTCGGTCGCCGTCGTTCAGCGTGACTATCCGAACACCTACGAGCGGTTCACCTCTCTCGGCCCGCTGATGGAGAACCTCGGCAACGGCATCAAGGGCATCGCCTGGGAGACCAAGCACGAGGTGGAACACCTGCGTCAGCTCAACGGTGTCGTGCTCGAGGAAGGTCCGACCAAGGGTCTTGCGAAGCTCAATACCGCGATCGACGCTGCGGAAGCGGTGTTGATGATGGCGCCGGAAACCAACGGCGAAGTCGCCGTCCGGGCTTGGAATTCGCTGTCGAAGACGACGGGTCTCGAACACGCGCATCTGGCTCTTCCCAAGGAGGATGAGAAGATCCGCTTCCGCGACATCGTCGCTCAGCCGCGCAAGATCATCTCCGCCCCCACCTGGTCGGGGCTCGAGAGCGAGCACGTCTGCTACAACGCAGGCTACACCAACGTGCACGAGTTCATCCCGTGGCGGACGCTGACCGGTCGGCAGCAGCTCTATCAGGATCACCTGTGGATGCGGGCCTTCGGCGAAGGTCTCTGCGTCTATCGCCCGCCGATCGACACCCGGACGGTCAAGCCGGTGATCGACAAGCACCCCAACGGCGAGAAGCAGGTGGTGCTGAACTTCATCACGCCGCACCAGAAGTGGGGCATCCACTCGACCTACACCGACAACCTGCTCATGCTGACGCTGTCGCGTGGTGGCCCGATCGTGTGGATCAGCGAGATCGACGCCAAGGCGGCCGGGATCGTCGATAACGATTGGATCGAAGCCTACAACTCGAACGGGGCTCTGACGGCTCGAGCCGTCGTCTCTCAACGCGTGAAGCAGGGCATGTGCCTGATGTATCACGCGCAGGAGAAGATCGTGAATGCGCCGGGATCGGAGACGACCGGACGGCGTGGTGGCATCCACAATTCGGTCACGCGTGTGGTTCCCAAGCCGACGCACATGATCGGTGGCTACGCCCAGCAGGCCTATGGTTTCAACTACTACGGAACCATCGGGACCAATCGCGACGAATTCGTCATCGTTCGAAAGATCAAGAAGCTCGACTGGCTGGAGCGTCCCTACGATCCCGCCAAGCAGAAGACGCGCGGCCCTCTGACCTCGGCTGCTGAGTAGGAGTCGTTCCGATGAAGATTCGTGCGCAAATCGCGATGGTCCTGAACCTCGACAAGTGCATCGGCTGCCATACGTGTTCGATCACGTGTAAGAACGTGTGGACGAGCCGAGAAGGTGTCGAGTACGCTTGGTTCAACAACGTCGAGACAAAACCGGGTATCGGCTATCCCAAGGACTGGGAAAACCAGAAGCGCTGGAACGGTGGCTGGAAGCGCCGTGGCGACGGCTCGATCGAGCCGAAGCAGGGCGGAAAGTGGCGGGTGTTGGCGAAGATCTTCGCCAACCCCGATCTGCCGGAGATCGACGACTACTACGAGCCGTTCACCTTCGACTACGAGCACCTTCAGAAGGCGCCGGAACTCGAAGCGTTCCCGACGGCTCGCCCGCGGTCGCTGATCACCGGGGAGCGGATGGAGAAGATCGTCTCGGGGCCGAACTGGGAGGAGATCCTCGGCGGCGAGTTCTCGAAGCGATCGGCCGACTACAACTTCGAAGGCGTACAGAAGGAAATGTACGGCCAGTTCGAAAATACCTTCATGATGTATCTCCCGCGGTTGTGCGAACATTGCCTCAACCCGGCTTGCGTCGCTTCCTGTCCGTCCGGCGCGATCTACAAGCGCGAGGAAGATGGCGTCGTCCTGATCGATCAGGACAAGTGCCGTGGTTGGCGCATGTGCATTTCCGGCTGCCCCTACAAGAAGATTTATTACAACTGGTCTTCGGGCAAGTCGGAGAAGTGCATCCTGTGCTATCCGCGCCTGGAGGCGGGCATGCCGACCGTCTGTTCCGAGACCTGCGTCGGCCGCATCCGTTACCTCGGCGTCATCCTCTATGATGCCGATCGGATCGAAACGGCGGCGAGCGAGAAGGACGAGCGGAACCTCTACGACGCGCAGACCGGGATCTTCCTCGACCCCAACGATCCGAAGGTGATTGCCGAGGCTCGGGCCGAAGGCATTTCGGAACAATGGCTGGAGGCGGCCCGCAGGTCACCGATCTGGAAGATGGCGATGGAGTGGAAGGTCGCGTTCCCGCTGCATCCCGAATACCGCACCCTGCCGATGGTCTGGTACGTGCCGCCCCTGTCGCCGATCCAATCGGCCGCCGCGGCCGGCAAGATGGGCATGGACGGCGACATGCCGGACGTCCGCTCGCTGCGTATCCCGCTGCGCTACCTCGCCAACATGCTGACGGCCGGTGACGAGGAGCCGGTGGCCCTCGGTCTCGAACGCATGTTGGCTATGCGTGCCTACATGCGGGCGAAGTCGGTGGACGGCGTGATCGACGAGAAGATCGCGGCGAAGGTCGGCATGACCGGCGCCCAGATCGAAGAGATGTACAAGATCATGGCCTTGGCGAATTACGAAGATCGCTTCGTGATCCCCACCACGCATCGGGAATGGGCCGAGGACGCCTACGACCTCAAGGCCTCCTGCGGCTTCTCCTTCGGCAACGGATGTTCCGACGGAGAGACCCCCAGCCTGTTCGGCGGCAACAAGACGCCGGCGATCCGGAAGCCCGAGGAGTTCGCATGATGCTGATCTTCAAGGCTCTATCGGCTCTCTTGTCATACCCCGGCGCAGATCTGGTCGCCTCGCTCGACGAGATCCGCGTCGTGGTCGACGAGGAGACCTGCCTTCCGAAGGGGGAGCGAGATGCACTCCTGCGGCTGATCGACGACCTGGCGGCGCATGAACTGGTGGAACTGCAGGAGCGCTACGTTCTGCTGTTCGATCGCACCCGGTCGCTCTCCCTGCACATGTTCGAGCATGTGCACGGCGAGAGCCGTGATCGGGGCCAGGCGATGGTCGATCTCCGCGCTCTCTACGAGAGTAAGGGGGTGATCGACGACAGTCGGGAACTGCCGGATTTCGTTCCGTTGTTCCTGGAGTTCCTGTCGATCATCGATCCCTCGGAAGCCTTCGGCCTGATCGCCGAACCCGCTCACGTGTTCGCCGCTCTGGCCGAGCGGTTGAACAAGCGTGGATCGGTCTATGAGGCGATCTTCCGCGCTCTCGGCGCGCTGGCCAGGGTGCGGCCCGACGCGAAGCTTCTCGCCGCACTGCGCGCGGAACCGGATCCCGAACCCGACGATCTGGAGGCGCTGGACGAGGCGTACGAAGACGCACCGGTCACCTTCGGGGGGCCGGGCGAGGCATGCGATCCGGACGCCTTGACGGCGCGGCTTCGCCAAGCGCGTCGGCCGGCGCCGGGGATCGTCCAGTCTTCCCGGCCACAGACCGAATTCACCCATTCCGATACCAAGAGCTCGTGAGGATCCCGACCATGGCTCAGTTCCTCAATCAGATGATGTTCGGCTGGTATCCCTATCTGTGTCTGACCGTCTTTCTGGTCGGCAGTTGGGCCCGCTTCGACCGCGAGCAATACACCTGGAGAACCGGTTCCTCACAGCTCTTGCGCCGCAAGCAGTTGATGTGGGGCTCCAATCTCTTTCACGTCGGAATCCTGATCATCTTCATGGGCCACTTCGTCGGTCTGCTGACGCCGATCGCGATCTTCGACGCCATCGGCATTCCTCACGGCTTCAAGCAGGTGATGGCGATCGTCGTCGGCGGTGTCGCCGGCCTGATGTGCCTCGTCGGCATCTCTCTGCTCACGCATCGCCGGTTGACCGACGTGCGGATCCGCAAGACCTCGTCCTTCGGGGATACGGCGATCCTCCTCGTTCTGTTCGCCCAGCTGCTGCTCGGCCTGCTGACGATCTTCGTGTCGCTCGGCCACCTCGACGGCCATGAGATGGTCAAGTTCATGAACTGGGCTCAGGGCGTCCTGACGTTGCAGGTCGACAGCTGGAAGTGGCTGGTCGATGTGCATCCGATCTTCAAGCTGCACCTGGTCCTCGGAATGACGATCTTCCTCGTGTTTCCGTTCACGCGCCTCGTGCACATCTGGTCGGCGCCGGTCTGGTACTTCGGACGGCAGGGCTATCAGGTGGTGCGTACCCGCAAGCAGTTGAACGCAGCGGAGTGATCGAATGAGCGGATGCACGATCAACCCGGCGGTGAATGAAACCCCACGGAAAGAAATTCGCGTCGATGGCGTCGTCATCCCTCATCATGAGATCGCGGCGGAGGCGCAGAACCATCGCGCCTCCTCCCCCGCCGAAGCCTTCCGAGAGGCGGCGCGCGCTCTGATCGTCAAGAAGTTGCTCCTCGAGGAGGCGCGGCGTCTGGATCTGCAGGGCGAACCCGAGATCGACGAGGAGGGACGCATCGAAGCCGAGGAGGATCGTCTCATTCGGCTCCTGATCGATCGGGCCGCGTCTGTCGATCCGGTCGACGAGGAGGCGTGCCGCGCATTCCATGCGGCGAACAAGGATCGCTTCCGCGCTCCCGACCTCTACGAGGCCTCCCATATCCTGATCGCGCTGGCGCCCGGAGGCGAAACCGCCGCGCAGACGAAGGCCGACGAACTCGCGTCGGCGATCATCAGAGGTGAATTGAACTTCGAGACCGTGGCGCGAGCGGTCTCGGCCTGTCCATCACGCGAACTGGGTGGCTCTCTCGGCCAGGTGACGAAGGGGGAGAACGACCCGGCGTTCGAAGCCGCGCTGGATGAGCTGTCCGTCGGCGAAGTCGGAGCCGAGCCGGTTCGTACGCGTTTCGGTTATCACATCATCCGATTGGATCGTAGGTTGAATGGCGACCAGCTTCCCTATGAGAGGGTCCGCTCGCAGATCGTCTCCTATCTCGAAGAGTCGGCAAAGCGAACAGCGATCGCGACCTTCATCGGGAAACTGGTCAGGGGTGCAGAGATCGACGGGATCGACGTGTCGCCGGCGCAGCGCCGGAGCACGGCGTGAGGCGCCGTGGTGCGTGACGGCTCGGCGTCGGCCGACGATGGGTGTCGTGTCTGCTCGAGGGAGATAAACGAAATGCGCGTCGTGCCCGAGGTTCCCAGATACATCGATGTTCAGGGTCGGCAGATCGCCGTCGACGAGCAAGGGTTTCTGATCGACCCCGAACAATGGACCGAAGAGGTCGCAGCGTTCATGGCCGACCAGTTGGATGTGACGCTCACGCCTGCGCATTGGACAGTCATACGGTTCATGCGAGATCGTCTGGAGGAGACCCAGATTTCGCCCGATGCGCGCCATGCCTTCAGATACCTCGAGGCGGGGCTTCCCGGTGTGAACGGGAAGAAGCGCTTCTTCGAGTTGTTTCCGAAAGGATATGTCTCGCAGGCCTGCCGCATCGCCGGCATGCGGCAGCCCAGGGCTTGGAGTACCGGTTGACCGAGGGTCGCGCGTCGAAGTGAGCAGAATGAACCTGCTCCACGCGGTATCCCTGTGGATTTCGCCGGAAGATACTTTTCATATCATGAAATACGACAGAAATACCGTTGTGGAAATAGAATATAATATTCCTTCTCTGATCGACGGAATCTGCTGGGAAGCCCTGATCGTATAGAGAAGTGTCGGGAGAGCGAATATCAACGCTATTGTTCGGACGATGATCCGTTGGCCGTCGTCGCTCATATCGTCGCCCTTCTCTCGAGGCGGCTTCCATCGCCCTGGTCGATGAGAGCATTGGGCAGGGCGAATGTGCGTAGGAGCGCGGCATCGCTCACTTCCAAACGATCCCTATGATTGACTAGACCGAAAGGCTGCAATACCCGCAGGCATCGCGAGAGACTTTCAGGCGTCATCCCCAGTCTTTCAGCAAGAAGTTTCTTGTTGATGGCCAATTCGAGGCGACCGTCGTCTCGGGTATTTTCCAAGATCCATTTTGCCAAGCGTTCTGCGTTGGATCGGAGCTTGATGTTCTTCAGGTCGCGGATCGCATCTCGATGATCGCTGGCGACGGCGCGCATGGTCGCCATCGCCAGTCCCGGGTCGCGAGCGATCGCCGCCCTGAATTTCGCCGCCGGAATGGCCAAGACGGTCGCGCTCGTTATCGCCTTGGCGCTCTGCAGGTAGACGCGATCGGTGACGACCGCCTGCAGGAGGAGGCAGCGCCCGCGCTCCACCAGCGACAGGGTCGTTTCTCTTTCGTGATGATGGGCGCCCAGCGCGACGAGTCCATCGACGATCCCGAACAGGTGGCGAGGCTTTTCACCTTCCCGAAGGATGAGTTCATCAGGGGCATAGGTTCGCAGCTGAGTTCCTTCGCTCAGCATGGTTCTCGTGCCGCCGTCCGCATCGAGGAAGATGTCGAGTGTCCCCAACTCCGTGACCAGTCGATCTCGCTGAGTTGTCACGACCTTGCTCATCGCTCGGTGCTTTCGATCACGGTCGGTCGAGAGGTGCGGGATTCGAGCGTCCGGCACTGAGAGGCACGAACGAAAAATGACGGGGCGAGACGGCGTTCATCAGAGGTGGTCTCGCTGATTTGAACAGTCAGGCCCGGTCCGGTTGAGTGGATTTCCGCCTCTTTCATGCCGCCGCGAGGAGCGGCGTGTTGTTGAAGTAGGCC
>JAOTSD010000058.1 GCA_030247555.1 Siculibacillus sp.
CACCACCGTCGAACCATTCGAGGCCGAGTTGCACCTGCAGGATGTCGAGGAGGCGGCCGAGATCGAAGGGCTTGGCGAGCACCTCGTCGTGCGCCGCCGCCTCCGCGGCCGGTGGCGAGGTGTCGCCGATGTTGGCGGAAAGGATGACGATCCGCGCCGCCGAATGGCCTCCCTCGCGCAGTCGTCGCGCCACCTCCCAGCCGTCCATGCCCGGCATCGAGATGTCGACGAGGAAGAGATCGGGCCGCAGCGCCGCGCCGAGCGTCAAGGCCGACGGACCGTCCTCGGCCTCGACGACGACGAAACCGAGCGGCTCGAGCGCGGCGCGCACCACCCCGCGGTGATCGGGGTTGTCGTCGACGACCAGGACGGTGCGCCGCTCGCCGACATAGCCGCGACGCGACGGCGGCGCCGGAACGACGGCGGCGTCGGCCCGCACCCCGAGATGGACCCGCACCCGGAAGCGGCTCCCCTCCCCGACCGTGCTGTCGACGCGGATGTCGCCACCCATCAACGTCACCAGCATCCTGGAAATGGTCAGCCCGAGCCCGAGACCCGGGGCGCCCTTCGAGGCGCGGCCGCGTTCGAACGGATCGAAGATGCGGTCGAGTTCGCTCTCCGAGATGCCCCGTCCGGTGTCGGTGACGGTGAAGGTGGCGATCTCGTGCCTGAGGTTGAGGTCGAGCCGGACCGAACCGCGATCGGTGAACTTGATCGCGTTGGAAATCACGTTGACCAGGATCTGCCGCAACCGCTTCTCGTCGGTCACCACCACCTCCGGCAGGCGCGTCGGCCGGGTGAAACGGAAGGCGAGGCCCTTGGCCTCGGCCTGGAGGCGGAACATGTCGACCAACTGGTCGAGGAAATCGGCGAGACGGATCTCGTTGCGGGCGAGTTCGAGCCGCCCCGCCTCGATGCGGGAGATGTCGAGGAGCCCGTCGATGAGGCCGGAGAGATGTTCGGCCGAACGGCGGATGACACGCACGGCGTCGACCCGCTTCGGCGGCAGGCCCGCGTCGCGCTCGAGCACCTGGGCGTAGCCGAGCACGGCGTTGAGCGGGGTCCTGAGTTCGTGGCTGAGCCCGACGAGATAGCGGCTCTTGGCGAAGTTCGCCGCCTCGGCCACTTCCTTCGCCTTCTGCAACTCGGCGTCGGTGCGCTCGTGGGCGGCGATCTCGTCGAGGAGGAGCCCGGTCTGGCGCGCCGATTCCTCCTGCGCCACCCGTCGACTCTCGTGGGCGAGGACGAAGAACCACGCGGCAACGCCGGCGACGATGAAGAGCACGAAGAAGGCCGACCACAGCGCCCGGGTCAGTGCCGCTTCCGCCTCCCCCGAGCCGACCGCCGAAGTGGCGTGGATGGCCCGGAGCACCGCCCCGATCGCCGCGGTGACCAACGTCAGGATGGCGGAATATTCGACGAGCCGCGGCCCGAAGAGACGTTGGAGACCGCGCGGCACCACCGCCGCGACGGCCCTGCGCGCCTGCGCCGAGATCCGCCCCTCGGGCTTGCACAGGTCGCGGCAGCGCGCGTCGAGCGAGCAGCACAGCGAACAGATCGGCGCGTCGTAGGCCGGACAGTGCGCCGTGTCCTCCGGTTCGAATTCGTGCTCGCACACCGAACAGCGGATCGCCCCGTGTCGGTGCCATTCGCTCTTAGGCCGCCGCGCCAGATACCAGCGCCCGTCGGTCGCCCAAGCGATGAGCGGCGCGGCGGCGAGCGCCACGATCAGCGCCACGAAGGGGGCGAAGGCGCGCGCGATCTCGCCGAAGGCACCGGTCGCCGCCGCGAGCGCCGCCACGGTGGCGATCGCCATCGCCCCGACCCCGACCGGATTCACGTCGTAGAGATGCGCCCGCATGAACTCGATGCCGGGCGGCGCGAGACCGAGCGGCTTGTTGATCGCGAGATCGGCGGTGATCGCCCCGAGCCACGCCACCGCGACGATGGCGAAGAGCCCGAGCGTCTTCTCCAGCGCCTCGTAGATGCCGAGCTCCATCAACAGGAGCGCTATCGACACGTTGAAGACCAGCCACACCACCCGACCGGGATGGGAATGGGTCAACCGCGAGAAGAAGTTCGACCAGGCGAGCGACCCGGCATAGGCGTTCATCACGTTGATCTTGAGCTGCGACACCACCACGAAGGCGGCGGTGAGCACGGTCGCCGCCTCCTTCGAGGGCAGCATGTAGGAGAATGCCACCTGGAACATGTGCGCCGGCTCGCCGGCATGGTTCGCCGGCACGCCCCAGCGCAGCGCGACCACCGCCAGCAGCGACCCGGCGAAGAGCTTGGGCAGGCCGAGCACCACCCAGCCGGCACCGGCGAAGAAGGTGCCGAGGCGCTGGCCGAACCGCCGTAGCCCCCCGGGTTCGCCCCCCTCGGTCTCAACGGGCAGGAAGCGCAGGAAGTCCACCTGCTCGCCGATCTGCGGCATCAACGCCAGGATCACCGAGGAGGCGAGGCCGAAGCGGACGAGATCGAACTCCTCGAACGCCGTTCCCGGCACGCCGCCGCGATCGAGGCCGCCGAACTGCCACCACGCCGCGAACTGCGCCGGATCCTTCCACGCGATGAAGGCGAAGGGCGCGATGTTGAGGACGATCCAGAACGGCTGCGTCCACAGCTGGAAGCGCGAGATCGCGGTGATGCCGTAGATCACCAGGGGGATCACCGCCAGCGCCGACAGGATGTAGGAGATCCACAGCGGAATGCCGAAGGCGAGTTCCAGCGCCCCCGACATGATCGACGCCTCGATGGCGAAGAGGATGAAAGTGAAGGCGGCGTAGATCAGCGAGGTGACGGTCGAGCCGATGTAGCCGAAGCCGGCGCCGCGCGTCAGCAGATCGATGTCGACGCCGTGCTTGGCCGCGGTTCGGGCGATCGGCAGACCGGTGACGAGCAGGATCACCGAGACGGCGACGATCGCCGCGGCGGCGTTGACCACCCCGTGGGCGAGGGTGATCGCCCCGCCGATCGCCTCGAGCGCCAAGAACGAGATCGCCCCGATGGCGGTCTGGGCGACGCGCGGCGCCGACCACTTGCGCGCGCTCTTCGCCGTGAAGCGCAGCGCGTAGTCCTCGAGCGTCTGGTTGGCGACCCACCGATTGTACTCGCGTCGGACGGGTAGGATGCGTTGACTGCCTGCCACGGCGGGGGCTCCTCTCGGGCTGCCGCGTGTCAGCAAGATCCGTGCAAGCCGCTCGAGGCCGGTTTCGCGTCGCCCGGGGGCAGGACGCCCACATCTCGGGCAGTGCGCCGCACATTTCTCGAGCATGTTCAGACACCGTGCAGAACCTACGTCAGACGACGTATATGCCGCGCCGCAACATCACCTCAGGCTCCGCTCCAACGAGTTCGATCCGAGCTCGTGGATCGCGTTCAACGCTTCTGGGGGAGTGTTCCATGTCGAAGTTCGTTTCCGATGCCATGACCCGCCGCGCCTTCGGCACCCTCGTCGGTGCCGCCATCGCCTCCGGCGCCTTCGCCGGCGCCGCCGCCGCGGCCGACACCATCAAAGTCGGCATCCTACACTCGCTCTCCGGCACCATGGCCATCTCGGAGACGACGTTGAAGGACACCATGCTGTTCCTCATCGACGAGCAGAACAAGAAGGGCGGCGTCCTCGGCAAGAAGCTGGAAGCCGTCGTCGTCGACCCGGCCTCCAACTGGCCGCTGTTCGCCGAGAAGGCCCGCGAACTGATCACCAAGGACAAGGTCTCGGCCGTGTTCGGCTGCTGGACCTCGGTGTCGCGCAAGTCGGTGCTGCCGGTCTTCAAGGAACTCAACAACATCCTCTTCTACCCCGTGCAGTACGAGGGCGAGGAATCCGAGCGCAACGTCTTCTATACCGGCGCCGCGCCGAACCAGCAGGCGATCCCGGCCGTCGACTACCTGATGTCGAAGGACGGCGGCGAAGTGAAGCGTTGGGTTCTCGCCGGCACCGACTACGTCTATCCGCGCACCACCAACAAGATCCTCGAGGCCTACCTCAAGGCCAAGGGCGTCGCCGCGGAAGACATCATGATCAACTACACGCCGTTCGGTCACTCCGACTGGCAGACCATCGTCTCCGACATCAAGAAGTTCGGCTCGGCCGGCAAGAAGACTGCGGTCGTGTCGACCATCAACGGCGACGCCAACGTGCCGTTCTACAAGGAGTTGGGCAACCAGGGCCTGAAGGCCACCGACATCCCGGTCGTCGCCTTCTCGGTCGGTGAAGAGGAACTCGCCGGCATCGACACCAAGCCGTTGCTCGGCCACCTCGCCGCATGGAACTACTTCCAGTCGGTCAAGGACCCGGCCAACGACGCCTTCATCGCCAAGTGGAAGGAATTCACCAAGAACCCGAAGCGCGTCACCAACGACCCGATGGAGGCCCACGTCATCGGCTTCCAGATGTGGATCAAGGCGATGGAGAAGGCCGGCACCGCCGATCCGGACAAGGTGATCGACGCGCTCCCGGGCATCGAGGCCGTGAACCTGACCGGCGGCGTCTCCAAGATGCTTCCCAACCACCACATCACCAAGCCGGTGCTGATCGGCGAGATCAAGGCCGACGGCCAGTTCGACGTGGTGTGGAAGACCAAGGGCCTCGTCCCCGGCGACGCCTGGACCGACTTCCTGCCCGGCTCGAAGGACCTCGAGGCCGACTGGGTGTCGCTCAAGTGCGGCAACTACAACACCGTCACCAAGAAGTGCGGCTGACCGCGCCCGGTGGACCGGAGGCCTCCTCCGGGTCCACGCTCCTCACCCCCACGGGCGTGACGCGAGAAATCGAGCCGGGCGAACGCCCGGCTCCCCTTCTCCCGCGAGGGGAGAAGGACGGACCGCGTCCCGCGGTCGGTTCGGAAATCCCCGGCGGCGTCCTCGCGACCACGCCGCCCCACGGGACACGAGACGCATGAACGCGACCGTCCACCGCCTCGCCCGATCGGCTCTCCTGATCCTGGCCCTGCTCGCGGCCCCACCCTTCCTCGGGTCGGCCGCGCACGCCCAGGACATTTCCGGCGCCCTCGCCAAACTCACCGCCGACAGCTACGCCGACACCGGCGAAGCCATCGCCGCGCTGGCGACGAGCGGCCACCCGCGCGCCGCCGTGATCGTCGAGTCGATCCGGGACGGCCAACTCGAATTCGACGAGCCTTCGAAGACGGTGGCGATCCGCACCGCCGCCGGCGTCCTCGACGCCGCCACCGGCGCCGCGCTCGCCACCCCACCCGCCGGACTTTCGCCGGTCCGCGTCAACAACCGCGTCCGCTCCGCACTGGCCGCCGCCATGGGCGCACTGACGCTGATGTCGCCGGACCCGGCGAAGCGCCGCGAGGCGGCCGAGGCGGTGTTCAAGTCGCGCGATCAGGGCGCGCTCGCCACGCTCGAGGCGGCCATCCCGAAGGAAGCGGATGCCGGGGTCCGCTCGGCCTTCTCCGCCGCGCGCGCCGCCATCGTTCTCTACAAGACCGATGCGACCGAGGACGCCCGCGTCGCCGCCGGCGAGGTGCTCAGGGCCCGCGGCGACCAGGATGCCGTCGCCACCCTGCGCGGCCTGCCCGCCGACACGCCCAAGCGCGTGAAGGACGCCGCCGAGATCGCCGCCAAGTCGATCGAGACCTCCCTCGCCCTGTGGGCTTCGGTCCAGAACGCGGTCTATGGCGTGTCGCTCGGCTCGGTGTTGCTGCTCGCCGCCATCGGGCTGGCCATCACCTTCGGCGTGATGGGCATCATCAACATGGCCCACGGCGAGATGGTGATGCTCGGCGCCTACACCACCTTCGTGGTGCAGGAGGTGATCCGCGCCCACGCCCCCGGTCTCTTCGACTGGTCGCTGGCCATCGCCATTCCCCTCGCCTTCCTGGTGTCGGGAGCCGTCGGTGTCGTCCTCGAGCGCGGCATCATCCGCTTTCTCTACGGCCGTCCGCTCGAGACTCTGCTCGCCACCTGGGGCGTGTCGCTGATCCTGCAGCAGAGCGTCCGTTCGATCTTCGGCGCCAACAACCGCGAGGTCGGCGCGCCGTCGTGGATGTCGGGTTCCTTCGAGGTCGGCGCGCTGACCATGACCTGGGGCCGCCTGTGGATCGTGGTCTTCGCCCTCGCCGTCTTCGTCGGCCTGATCCTGATCCTCAAGAAGACCCCCGCCGGCCTGCAGATGCGCGCCGTCACCCAGAACCGTTCGATGGCCAGTGCGATGGGCATCCGCACCCCCTTCGTCGACGCCCTCACCTTCGGGCTCGGCTGCGGCATCGCCGGCATCGCAGGCGTGGCGCTCTCCCAGATCGACAACGTCTCGCCCAACCTCGGCCAGAGCTACATCATCGACAGCTTCATGGTCGTGGTCTTCGGCGGGGTGGGCAATCTCTGGGGCACGCTCGTCGGCGCCCTCACCCTCGGTGTCGTCAACAAGTTCCTCGAGCCCTTCGCCGGCGCCGTGCTCGGCAAGATCCTGGTGCTCGTCCTCATCATCCTCTTCATCCAGAAGCGTCCGAGGGGCCTCTTCGCCCTCAAGGGCCGGGCGGTGGAATCATGATCCGACACTTCCTCGAGAACGGCCTCGACGCCCGGGTGCGCATCGCCCTCGCCGTGATCCTCGCCGTGGCGATCCTCGTTCCGGCGGCGAATCTCCTGGTACCGGAGGGCTCGCCCTTCCACGTGCCGACCTATCTCGTCACGCTCTTCGGCAAATACGCCACTTACGCGGTGCTCGCCCTCGCCCTCGATCTGGTGTGGGGCTACTGCGGGATCCTGTCGCTCGGCCACGGCGCCTTCTTCGCGCTCGGCGGCTACGCCATGGGCATGTATCTGATGCGCCAGATCGGCACCCGTGGCGTCTACGGTCACCCGATCCTTCCCGACTTCATGGTGTTCCTGAACTGGAAGGAACTGCCCTGGTACTGGTACGGCTTCGACCACTTCGCCTTCGCCATGCTGATGGTCGTGCTCGTCCCCGGCCTCGTGGCCTTCGTCTTCGGTTGGTTCGCCTTCCGCTCCCGCGTCACCGGCGTCTATCTGTCGATCATCACCCAGGCGCTGACCTACGCCCTGCTGCTCGCCTTCTTCCGCAACGACATGGGCTTCGGTGGCAACAACGGCCTCACCGACTTCAAGGACATCGTCGGCTTCAACGTCCAGGCCCGGGGAACGCGCGCCGCGCTGTTCTTCCTCTCCTGCCTGCTGGTCGCCGGAGGGCTCCTCCTCTCCGCCGCCATCGTCAATTCCAAGCTCGGCAAGGTACTCGTCGCCATCCGCGACGCCGAGAGCCGCACCCGCTTCATCGGTTACCGGGTCGCCACCTACAAGGCCTTCGTCTTCACCGTGTCGGCGATGCTGGCGGGATTGGCGGGCGCCCTCTACGTGCCGCAGGTCGGCATCATCAACCCGTCGGAATTCTCGCCCGCCAACTCGATCGAGGCGGTGATCTGGGTCGCCGTCGGAGGACGCGGGACCCTCGTGGGCGCCGTCGTCGGCGCGGTCACGGTCAACTGGGGCAAGACCTGGTTCACCGGCGTGCTGCCGTCCTTCTGGCTCTTCGCGCTGGGCGGCCTCTTCGTCCTCGTCACCCTGTTCCTGCCCAAGGGCATCGTCGGAACCTGGAGCGAATGGCGGGCGAAGCGCAAGACGGCGACGCCGGCCGATGCTTCTCCGGCGCCGGCGGAGTGAGGAGATCGTCATGACCGAAGCGCTCGCCGCCAATTCGCTGCTCTATCTCGACGACGTCAAAGTCTCCTTCGATGGCTTCAAGGCGCTGAAGGGCCTTTCGCTGACCATCGAGCCGGGTGAGATGCGCGCCATCATCGGCCCCAACGGCGCCGGCAAGACCACCATGATGGACTGCATCACCGGCAAGACCCGCCCCGACGAGGGCGAAGTCTCCTTCGAAGGTGGCACGATCGACCTGACCAAGCTCGACGAGGCGACGATCGCCGAGCTCGGCATAGGACGGAAGTTCCAGAAGCCGACGGTGTTCGAGAGCCACACGGTGGAGGACAATCTCTATCTGGCGCTGAAGTCAGATCGCGGCCCCCTCGCAACTCTCTTCCATCGCCTCTCCGGCGCCGAGGCCGCCCGCATCGACGAACTGCTGGCCACCATCAAGCTGACCGGGCGGCGCGGCGACCTCGCCAAGAACCTCAGCCACGGCCAGAAGCAGTGGCTGGAGATCGGCATGTTGCTGGCGCAGGAACCGAAGCTGCTCCTCGTCGACGAACCGGTCGCCGGCATGACCGACGCCGAAACGATGGAGACGGCGGCCCTGCTGCGCGAGATCAACGCCTCCGGCAAGTCGGTGGTGGTGGTCGAGCACGACATGGCCTTCGTCCGCGAACTCGGCGTCAAGGTGACGGTGCTGCACGAGGGTGGGGTGTTGTCGGAAGGCTCGATCGACCACGTCGCCAACGACCCGCGGGTCATCGAAGTCTACCTGGGGCGGTGAGATCATGCTGAAGGTCACGAACATCGATCTCCACTACGGCGCCGCCCAGGCGTTGCGCGGCGTCTCGGCCGGGGCCCATGTCGGCGAGATCTCCTGCGTGCTCGGCCGCAACGGCGTCGGCAAGACCTCGCTCCTGCGCGCCATCACCGGCCATCAGCCGATCACCGCCGGCACGATCGAATGGGAGGGCCGCGACCTCGGCCGCACGCCGCCCTACGACCGCGCCCGCCACGGCATCGCCTTCGTCCCCCAGGGACGCGAGATCTTCCCGCTGCTGACGGTGGAGGAGAACCTCCAGACCGGCTTCGCGGCGCTTCCGCGCTCGCAACGCTTCGTTCCCGACGAGGTCTACGACCTCTTCCCCGTGCTGAAGGACATGCTGCGCCGGCGCGGCGGCGATCTCTCCGGCGGCCAGCAGCAGCAGCTCGCCATCGGCCGGGCGCTCGTCACCCGCCCCCGCCTCCTCGTCCTCGACGAGCCGACCGAGGGCATCCAGCCCTCGATCATCAAGGACATCGGCCGGGCGCTCGAATACCTGCGCGCCAAGGGCACCATGGCGATCCTCTTGGTCGAGCAGTACTTCGACTTCGCCCGCGAACTGGCCGATCGCTATGCCGTGCTCGATCGCGGTGAGGTGGTGATCGCCGGCACCAAGGCCGAGGTCGACCCGGAAGAGGTACGCCGCCGCATCGCGGTGTGACGGCGCGGCTCGGCCAGCCCCCCATCCCCGAGAACGACGACGGGGCGATCGCCTCGCGACGATCGCCCCTTATCCGTTTCGACCCGGGCCGTTCAGTGCGGCAGGATCACCGAGAAGATGACGTGGCGCGGCTCCTTGCCCGCCACCTTGGCCGCCTGCGTCAACGACGTGTCGGGCGAAGCCCCGGTGACGCCGACCCGGGCGAGCCGCGCGTCGATCTCCGCCGGGGTGATCTTCAACACCGGTGCCAGATCGGCGATCCGGGCGTTGCCGATCGCCTGGAACATCGCCATCTGCGGATTGCCGCCGACGCCACCGAGTTCGAAGATCCCGGTCGCGGCGAAGCCGAGAGCCGCGACCAGCGACACCCCGAGCGGCCACATCAGCCAGCCCCGCTTGAGGTAACTCAGGAACGGCGGCCAGTTCTTCCACACGTGCAGCACGAAGGGAACGATCAGCACCATGCTGAGCCACTCGTGCATGCCGCGGAAGGCGGCCGTACCGACGTGGAAGAACAGGAAGATGCCGGAGACCAGCGACACCACGAAGAGACCGGTGGTGAAGGGGGTGGCGTAGCGGTTGACGTATTCGCGGAACATGGGGCCCTCCCGATCGGGAACCGAGGCCGGCGGACGGCGCGCAACGCCGCCGGAAGACGGTCCCTCGATGGACCCGCGCCGCAGGGAAGTCGAATGAACTCGCGGTAAGGTGGCGTCGGTGCCCCCCCGGAAACCGTCGAATCGACCATGAAAAACGCGCGGTCGGAGGCCGGCCGCGCGTCCTGTCGTCGCAGGTGGATCGCCTCGCCTCAGGGCTTGGGCGCGGCGCCGCTCTGGAGCTTCTTGGCCGCCTCTTCGGCGCGCTTCTGCAATTCCTGCTGCAACTGCTCCTGGCTCTGCTGGCCCGAGGTCGGATCGACGCCCTGGCTCTCCAGCGCCGCCTTGAACGTGTCGAGGCGGAAGGGATAGCCCGTCGGCTTCTGCTGCAGAGTGAGAGCCGTGACGATCAGCAGGTTGCCCTTCTTCAGATCGCCCGACATCTGGTCGGTGAGATCGAGATCGGCATAGCATGCGTTGGGGAAGCAGATCCGGTACTTGACCTCGACCGGCTTGCCCTTGTCGATCATCACCCGCATGCCGGGCTGGATCAACACGCCCGGCGGCACGGCGATGAGCAGGGTCTTCTTCGGCTCACCCTCGGTATCACGCATCGCCACCGAAGCGATGAGTTCGCCGTTGCCGCCGCGAAGTTCCTTGGCGATCAGGCAGACCGACTTCCCCTCGGCGTCCTTCTGGCAGATCTTCACCCACGGGTAGGCGTCCTCGGGCACCGGCGGCGCCGCGGCGGCGGCCTTCGGGGCGGCGGGAGTCGGCTTCTGCGCCGCCGGAGCCGTCGGCGTCGCCGGTTTCGGCGCGGCCTGAGGCGCCGGCTTGGGCGCGAGCTGGACCGGCTTGCCCGCGTCCTGTGCCACAACCGGAGCCGGGGCGAGGATGAGGACGGAGGAGAGAGCGCCGGCGACGACGGCCGCGCGGGCGAGGCCGGCCTCGAACGTCGGAACCGTCGCGCGAATGAACCTGACAACCATGGAATCCCGATCCTCGAACAGGGCCGCCTCCGGATTCCCGCGCGGCCTCCCGCCCGGTCGATCCCCGAAGGTCGACGTAGATCCGCTCTCCGTCCCGCCCCGACGCATGCCGTCCGGCCGGCCGTCGGGAGACGTCCGACGCCGTCGCGGCGCATCGCGCGGGGACCCGGCGCCGAGATGACCGCAGAACACGGCGAAACCGTGTCGCCTCCCGCGACGCCGCTCGATCCATAGCCTCTCGCCCAGCGGATTTCCAGCCGTTCGCGACGCCTCTTTCGACGTCCTCGGCCGAAGCTCCCCCGCCCGCCCCGGAACCACGCCCCGGCCGTGATAGCATCCGGGGCAGAATCAGGAGAGACGAGGACCCGTGTCCGCCGTGCCATCGATCCGCGGGACGCCGTTGCGGGCGCCTCGCCACATCCTTCGCGGAGGCCCTTCGGCCGCCGCGGCCGTGGTCGCCGCGCTCCTGTGCGGCCCGGCCGCCGCCGAGCCGCGGCCGTCGATCGCCATGCACGGCACGCCGCTCCTCGCCGCCGATTTCGCCCATTTCGCCTACGCCGACCCGAAGGCGCCCAAGGGCGGGCGCATCACCATGGGACTACAGGGCACCTTCGACCAGCTCAACCCCTTCGTGGTGAAGGGCAATCCCGCCGTCGGCATGCGCGAGGGCTCTGGCGGCTCCAACGTCTACGAGAGCCTGATGGAGCGCTCCTACGACGAACCCTTCACGCTCTACGGCCTCCTCGCCGAGACCATCGACGTGGCCGACGACCGGCGCTCGGTCGAGTTCCGCCTCCATCCCGCCGCCCGGTTCTCCGATCGCACCCCGGTGACCCCGGAGGACGTCGTCTTCTCGCTGGAGACGCTGCGCGACAAGGGCCTGCCCTTCATGCGCTCCAACTACCGCGACGTCGTCGCCGCGGAGAAGACCGGCGAGCGCTCGGTGCGTTTCCGTTTCGCCGACGCCGAGAACCGCGAACTGCCGCTGATCCTCGGCCTGATGCCGATCCTGCCGGCGCACGCCTGGAAGGGACGCGAGTTCGAGAAGACGACGCTCGAGCCACCGATCGGCTCGGGCCCCTACGTCGTCACCCGGGCCGAACCCGGCAGCCTGCTCGAACTCACCCGCGATCCCGACTACTGGGGCCGCGACCTGCCGGTGCGCCGCGGCCTCTACAACGCCGACGTCCTGCGCTACGAATACTACCGCGACCACAATTCCCTGTTCGAGGCCTTCAAGAAGGGCCTGATCGACATCCTCGCCGAGAGCGATCCGGCGCGCTGGTCGCAGAAATACGACTTTCCCGCCGTCGCCGAGGGACGAGTGGTCAAGGAGGCCTTCGTCACCGATCTGCCCAAGGGCATGACCGGCTTCGTCCTCAACGCCCGCCGGCCGGTCTTTTCCGACGTGCGGGTGCGCGAGGCGTTGGTCCGCCTCTACGATTTCGAGTGGGCCAACAAGAACCTCTATTTCGGCCTCTACCGCCGCCAGCGCGGCTGGTTCGACGGCTCCGAACTGTCCTTCGCCGCCGCTCCCGCCGACGACCGCGAGAAGGCCCTCCTCGCCCCCTTCCCCGACGCGGTGCGCGACGACGTCCTCGCCGGCGTCTGGCGCCCGCCGGTCACCGACGCCTCGGGCCGCGACCGGGCGGTGCTCAAGTCCGCCTTCGACCTCCTCGCCGCCGCCGGCTGGCGAACTGACGCCGGCCGGCTGGTGAACACGAAGACCGGAGAACCCCTCGCCTTCGAGATCCTCGCCGCCACCCGCGAGCACGAGCGGCTCGCCATCGGCTACCAGCGCACCCTCGCCGCTCTCGGCATCGAGGCGCGCATCCGCACCGTCGACGCGGCGCAGTTCGAGATGCGGCGCAAGACTTTCGACTTCGACATGACGTTGTGGTCGTGGGGGGCCTCCGCCTCGCCCGGCAACGAGCAGCTCAACCGCTGGACCAGCCGGGCGGCGGCGACCGAGGGCTCGCTCAACCTGCCGGGCGTGACGAACCCCGCCGTCGACGCGGTGATCGACGCCATGCTCGCCGCGCGTTCGCGCGAGGATCTGGTCGCCACATCCCGCGCCCTCGACCGGTTGCTCGTCTCGGGATTCCACGTCGTGCCGCTGTTCCATGCACCGGCGCAGTGGGTGGCGCATTGGACACGAATCGCACATCCCTCCACCATGCCGAAATGGGGCTGGACCCTTCCGGCGTGGTGGGTGGTGAACGGGGGAAAGCAATGATCGTCGCGCGCGAAGACGAATCGCGGGTCCACACCGCCTCCGGCGTCTGGGGACGCGTCACCCTCGACCAGATCGTCGCCAAGAACGCCGAGAGCCGACCCGACCATCCGGCGCTGATCGACTTCGCCGACCGCGCCGTGTGGACCCATGGCGCGCCGGAGATCCTCACCTGGCGCGACCTGCGCACCCGCGTCGACGCTCTCGCCGCCTTCTTCCTCGCCGTCGGACTCGCGCCCGATACGGTGACCGTCTTCCAGATGCCGCCGACGATCGATGCGGTGGTCGCCTTCCTCGCCGCCTCGCGCGCCGGTCTGGTCGTCGCCCCCCTGCCCCTCGGCGCCCGCGAAGCCGACGCCATCGACCTGTGCCGGGCGACCGGCGCCAAGGCGATCGTCACCGTCGCCGAGACCGAGGGCGAGGCCCATGGCGAGCGGCTGCGCACCGTCGCCGCCGAACTCTTCCAGATCCGTTTCGTCTTCGCCGCCGGCGGCGACGTGCCCGACGGGCTCATCGATCTGGCGATGGTCTTCGCCGAGGCCGACAGCCTCGGCGCCCCGGCCGAACCGGCCCGTCGCGGCAATCCCGCCGATCACGCGCTGACCGTCGAGATCGCCGCGCTGCCCGGCGAGGAGGCGACCGACCAGCCGGGCGAGACGCGCCGGGTGCCGCTGCCGCGTTCGCACAACCACTGGATCGCCACCGGCCTCATGACCCTGCTCGAGGCCCGCATCGACGCCGACAGCGTCGTCGTCTCGCCCTTCGCCCCGTCGGGCACGGCGGGCATCGGCGTCGCGCTGATTCCCTGGCTCCTCGCCGGCGCCACCCTGGTCACCGGCCTGCCGCTGACCACCGACCGCCTCGCCGAGGAAGCCGCCTCGCGCGGCGCCACCCATGTGCTCGCCCCGATTCGCTTCGCCCGCCGGATCGCCGAACGCCTCACCCTCAACCGCAACGACGCGACGATCCTCGCCATCGGCGAGGAGGAGCCGGGCGATTGGCCGATGCCGCTGGGCCGCACCACCATCGACGTCACCCTCGTCGGCGCCTTCGGCCTCGTCGCCCGCCGCCGTGTCGACGCGCTCGTCCCGAGGCCACTGCCGATCGGCATCCTCGGAGCCCCGGCCGACGCCGACCTCGCCCCTCCCCTGATCGAATTGCGCATCCGCGCGATGGCGCAGCGTGCCGCGCAGATGCCGCCGAACCGCACCCTCGGCGGCGAGATCCAGGTACGCGGCGCCATGGTGCCGCATTTCAATTGGCCGACCACCGCCCAGGAACGCCGCCACCGCCCGCGCGACCCCGAGGGCTGGATGGCGAGCGGCATCGGCGCCCGCATCGTCTCGGCCCAACCACCCACCTTCGAGGTCGGCGGCCGTGTCGACGCCGCCGTGCGCATCGGCCAGACCACCATCGATCTCGAGGCGCTCGATCTCGTCTACCGTTCGGTCGACGGTGTCGCGGATGCCGCCGCGCTGGTGGTCGTCGACGACGTCGACGGACCGGGTATCGCCGCCGCGGTGGTGCCGAAGTCCGGCACCCGTTTCGACGCCGAAGCGTGGCTCGCCGCGGTCGAGGCGACCCGCATCGGCCTCGCCCGCCTGCCGCGCCGGGTGTTCACCGTGCCGGCGATCGCACGCGGCCCCTCCGGCCGGGTGCTGCGCGGCGGCATGACCCAACACCTGATGGCCCGGCCCTGATCGGCGCCGACGCCTTTCCATCATGAACGAAGACCGCCGACGCCCCGGGGCGTCGGCGGTCTCGTCGTCTTCGCGAACGCCGGAGGCGAACCTCGCGTCAGAGGCGGACGGCGAGGCCCGTCGCGGCGCCGTCGCCCACCGCTTCGGTGAGGCCGAAATCGGCGAGAACGTCGCGCAGCACCACCGCCATCGAGGCGATGCGGTCGGCGGCATCGGCCTCGGCGGACGGATCGATGGCGGCGAGATCGGCCTCGAGGGCTTCCAGACGGCGCAGAACCAGAGGCAGCATGGGAATCCTCCTCGCGGGATCGGTATGGTCTCGGGCGATCATGCCGGCCGATCCTCGAGAAAGTCTGAAGGCGCCGCACCGAATTCGAACGATCCGCATCGCCACCGCTTGCCGAACCTCGCCGGGAAGGTAGCATGACCGGCAGATCGGCGGCGGAACCCGCCGCCCGCAGTCCCCGCCCCTCCGATGCGGCCGTCTTCGAGGTGCCCATGCTCTCCGTTCTCGCCGGCATCGCCTTCATCGCCGTCTGGCTCGCCGGAGCGGGGGCCTGGGCGATCGCCTCGCTGATGGGCGGCGCCATGGCCAACGACGCCGGCCGGGTCGACCCGGATCGCCATTTCCTGTTGCTGGTCGTGTTGTTCGCCGGCGAGGCTCTGGTCGCGCTGGCCGGGATCGCCGGCGGGTCGGCCTTCTTCCTGCCGTCGCTGCGCTCGACCCTGTGGTGGAGCTTCGCCGGCCTCGTCGTCGTCGGGGCGGCGTTGCAGATCTGGGCGATGTGGTCCTTCTTCTCCTCCGCCTCCTGAACCGACGCGTGGGTGAACCGTCAACGGCTCGTTAACCATGATCGGCGCACTCTCGGTCGATCCGGAGTCCGTCTCGACATGTCCTACCGCGGGCGCATCCTCGTCATCGAAGAATCCCCTCGTCCGGAGACCCGCCTCCTCTGGGAGGGCATCCGCGCCGAGGGCTGGGACGTCCACGCCGTGCCGCTCGGCCGCACGGCCGACCGCCATTTCGCCGGGCACCCCGACCTCGTCGTGCTGAACCTCGCCGGCGCCGACGGGGACGTCACCCGCACCCGCTATCTCGACGCCGCCGCGCGCATGTCTCTGGTCCGCGCCTCCCGCCGCACCCCGGTGATCGCCGTCGACGACGGAGAGCTCTCCGGCGAGGAGCGGCCGATCGGCGTCGCCGACGTCATCCGCGCCCCCTGGTCGGTCGGCCACGTCGCCGCCCGCATCGGCTCGTTGACCCGCCTCGCCACCATGCGGACCGAGATCTGGCGCCGCCTCGACACCGCGCAACGCTTCGGCCTCTCCCAGCCCGACCTCGACCTCTCCGCGAGCCTCACCGACGCCCACGTCCTCGTCGTCGGCGCCGGCATCCGCTACTTCACCATCGAGCGGGCCCTGTCGAAGCGCGCCACCCTGATCGGCGCCTTCACCATCGAGACGGCCCTCGACTATCTGGAGCGCCGCCCCTTCGACGCGGTGGTGCTCAACCTGCCGCTCGACGACGCCATCGACTTCGTCGAAGTGCTGCGCCGCGATCCCGATCATTTCACCCTGCCGGTCGTCGTACTCACCGGCGACACCGAACCGCGCATGATCGAAGCGGTCCACGAGGCGGGGGCGAGCGACGTGGTCTTCGCCGACGAGAGCGAGAAGATCTTCGCCGAACGGGTCGAGGCGGCGATGAGCGAGCACCGCCTGCGCGAGACGCTGAAGGCCGCCTACTCCCGCACCCGCAACCCGGCCACCAACGACGCGCTGACCGGCCTCTACACCCGCGGCTTTCTGATGGACCATCTCGGGCTCCTGATCGGCGACGCCCGGGATTGCGGCGAACGGCTGACCCTCGTCGGCCTGCGCATCATCGATCTCGCCGAGGTCAACGCCGAATGGGGCTGGGCCGGCGGCGATCACCTTCTCCGCCAGATCGGCGGGCTCGTCGGCCGGCTGGTGCGCGGCGAGGATCTGGCGGCTCGCGCCGGCGGCGACCGCTTCGCCGTCGTCCTGCCGGCCACCGATGGCGAGGACGCCGCCCGGGTCGCCCACCGCATCGCCGGGGTGATCGAGACCACCGCCTTCAGCCTGCCCGGCGCCAGCGGCCCGGTCTACGCCTCGATCGCCGTCGGCATCGCCGAATGCGAACCCCACGACGATCCCGACGGGCTCTGCGCTCGCGCCTTCGCCGCGCCCGAAGCCTGACCGACGCTCGCCGCGACGGTTCAGCCGCGCCCCAGCCGCGTCAACCGGACCCCCGCCGCCGCGAGGTCGGCGGGAAATGCCTCGCCGGAGAAATAGGCCCATTCGTCGTGGCGGGCGCCGGCGATGGCGTCGCCGACGGCCTCGCCGCCGCCGGGTCTGGCCGGGTGGCACATGGCGAGCGGCATCCTCCCCGCGCCTTCGAGGAAGCGGCGGAAGTTCGCCCGATAGCTCTGGTCGGTGGCGAAGGCGGTGACGCCCCGAAAGCCGTCGTTGGTGCGGATGCCGCGTTCCGCCGCCTCCCGCGCCATGCCCGCCGACAGCGTCGACACCAGCAGCGTCTTAGGCACTTCGATGCCGCGCCGCAGGATCGCCGACACCGGCTCGTGACAGTCGCGCACCCAGGTCGCCGCCGCATCGAGCGTGCCGTCGTCGAAGGCGGCGAACAGCGCCCGCCGCACCACCGGCAGCACGTGGACGTGCTGGTGGCCGTCGACGAAGTCCGGAGAACGCCCGAAGACCTCCCGGAAACGGCCGACCTGACGCCCGATCTCCGCCTTGATCTCCGCATAGACGAGGCGCCCGGTCAGCGCTCGCGCCAGCACCGGACCGAGCCGCTGCGGCCGGCCGTCGGGTGCGAAGCACGGCATCTCGCCGAGAGGAGCGAGTTCGGTGAGGGTCAGGTGCAGGCCGATGTCGGCTCGCTCGGCGAGCGGGGCGAGGCGCGGGGCGTCGACGGCGAAGCGCGGGCCGGCGACCATGCAGCCGGTGGCGGTGAGCCGCCCGGCGGCGATCAGCGTCAGGATGGCCTCGTCGATCTCCTCGCCGAGGCCGAAGTCGTCGGCGCACAGGACGAGTCCGCGCCCGACCGCCCCCGACCCCCCCGCCTTCGATCCCGCTCCCGCTCCCGCGTCCACGATGCCCGTTCCCGTCCTTCGAACTTCACCGAGACCAGACGCCACCATTGACGGACACCGGCTTCCCGGCGACACCTGTCGGCGCCCCATTTCGGCGGATACATCATGCCGCCTTCCCGTGGAAAGGAAAATGACATGACCCGCGCTCCGGTCCCGCCGAAGGCGAACGGCTCTCCCGGACCGATGGTGAGCGTCGTCCTGCCGATGCGCAACGAGTCGCGCGGCCTCGACGGGCTCTTCGCCCGGCTCGTCCCCGCCCTGCGAGCCCTCGCCATGCCCTACGAGATCGTCACCGTCGACGACGGTTCCACCGACGACACGCTGGCGCGGCTGAAGAGCTTCCGCGACGAAGTCGCCCATCTCAAGGTCGTGTCGCTGTCGCGCAACTTCGGCAAGGAGATCGCGGTGACCGCCGGTCTCGCCCGCACCACCGGCGACGTCGTCGTGGTGATGGACAGCGACCTGCAGCACCCGCCGGAATCGATCGCCTCGCTGGTGGCGCCGTGGCGCGACGAGGATTTCGACCTCGTCTACGCCCGCCGCAAGAACCTCGATCGCGGCGGCTTCCTGCGCAACGCCTTCTCGAAGGGCTTCTACGCCGCCTTCGACTTCATGAGCGAGATCCGCGTCGACCGCGAGACGGGCGATTTCACCGCCATCGATCGCAAGGTGGTCGACGCTTTCCTCGCCATGCCGGAACGCAACCGCTTCAACCGCGGCCTCTTCGCCTGGGCCGGCTTCCGCACCACCACCGTCGACGTGGTGATGGAGGAGCGCCAAGTCGGGACGTCTCAGTGGGGCTTCCTCAAGCTGATGCGTCTGGCGGCGAACGCCATCACCTCCTTCGGCACCCTGCCGCTCAAGATCTGGGCGATCATTGGCTCGGTCGTCTCGGCGAGCGCGCTGATCTACGGCGCCTACGTGTCGGCCAAGACCCTGCTCTTCGGCGCCGACGTCCCCGGCTATCCGTCGCTGATGGTGGCGATCATGTTCTTCTCCGGCGTCCAGCTCATCGGGCTCGGCATCATCGGCGAATATCTCGGCCACGTGTTCTCCGAGGTGAAGCGACGGCCGCTCTATTTCGTCCGCGAGGCGATCGGCTTCGACGTTCCGCCGGCGACGACCTCCCATACCCCGGGCATCACCGTCGAGGACACCTGCAGTGACGGCCTCTGAGCGAACCGGACGTCCCCGCTTCGATCTGCGCCTCCTCGGCGCGATCGCGGTCGTCGCCGCCGCCTGGGTGGTGCTGACCCGCCCCTGGCTCTCCGGCACCTTCGCCGTTCCATGGGACGCGGAGGCGCATTTCCGCCCGCAGATGGCCTTCCTCGCCCATTCGCTCCACGCCGGCGAGGGCATCGCCTGGAACCCCTACGTCTTCGCCGGCTGGTCGCAGATCGCCGATCCGCAGTCGTTGATCTTCGCCCCGGCCTTCCTCGTCCTCGCTCTCTTCGTCCCCGATCCCGGTGCCGTGGCGCTCGACGCCACCGTCTTCGCCCAACTCGGCGTCGGCGCCCTCGCCCTGCTGTTGTGGTTCCGCGACCGCGGCTGGCATGCCGCCGGCGGCACCGTGGCGGCGCTCGCCTTCGCCTTCGGCGGCTCGGCCGCCTGGCGCATCCAGCACACCGGGCAGGTGCTGAGCTTCGGCTGGATCCCGATCGTCCTGTTCCTGCTCGGCCGCATGCTCGATCGCCGTTCGGCCGGCTGGGGTTTCCTCGCCGGCGTGGCCGCCGGCTTCATGGCCCTCGGCCGCGACCAGATCGCCCTGCTCGGCCTCCATTTTCTCGTCGCCTACGCCGTGGTCGAGATTCTCGCCGCGCCGGATCGCTGGTCGCGCCTCGGCCGCACCCTCGTGCCCGGCGTCGCCGGCATCGTCGGCGGCCTCCTCGTCGTCACCGTCCCGGTGATGATGACGCTGCTGCTCGCCGAACATTCCAACCGTCCGGCCATCGACTTCGTCGGCGCCGGCCGCGGCTCGCTCCATCCGGCGTCGCTGATCGGCGCGGCGATCGCCGATCTCTTCGGCCAGGGCGCCCAGGACGTCGACTTCTGGGGACCGCCGAGCCCCGCCTTCGGCGTGACCGACATCTACCTCGCCCAGAACATGACCGCCGTCTATGCCGGCGCCCTGCCGGCCGTCGCGATCCTCGTCTTCGGCATCGGTCGCGGCCTGCTGTTGCGGCCGGGGATCCGTTTCCAGACCCTCGCGGCGCTCTTCTTCGTGCTCTACGCGCTGGGTTGGTACACGCCCGCCTTCCGCGTCTTCTACGATCACCTGCCCGGTGTGGCGCTCTTCCGCCGCCCGGCCGACGCCACCTTCCTGATCGGCTTCTCCCTCGCCGTCCTCGGCGGCTTCCTCGTCCACCAGCGCGTCACCGAGGAGCTTCCCCCCGCCGGACGGCCGGTCCGCGCCTTCCAGACGGCGATGCTCCTCGTCGTCTTCGCCGTGCTGCCGATCGCCTTCGGCCTGCACGCCGACCGCCTCGCGCTGGTGTGGAAGCCGCTCACCACCGCGGCCGTGTTCTCCGCCGCGGCACTGGTCGTGCTGGCGGTGGCCGGCGATCTGGCGCGTCGCGGCGGCACCTTCGCCTCGCTCGGCGCGATCTTCCTCCTCGGCGCCTTCTCGACCGCCGATCTGGCCTGGAACAACGCGCCCAACGAGTCGACCGCCTACCCCGCCGCCACCTATGACGCGCTCGCCACCGACACCCGCGATCCGGTGATCCCCTTCCTGAAGAAGAAGCTAGCCGAGACCGCCACGCCCGACCGTCGCGACCGGGTCGAACTGGCCGGGGTCGGCTTCCACTGGCCCAACGCCGGGATGATCCATCGCCTCGAGAACACGCTGGGCTACAACCCGCTGCGTTTCGACTTCTACGCCGCGGCGACCGGCGCCATCGACCATGTCGGTCTGCCGGAGCAGAAGGAATTCTCGCTGCTCGAGCCGTCCTACGACAGCCTGCTCGCCGACATGCTCGGCCTGCGCTTCATCGTCACCGGCGCACCGGTCGAAACGATGGACCGGAAACTCGCGCCCGGCCGGCTGACCGAGATCGCCCGCTTCCCCGCCATCCCCGGCATCCCGCCGGCGCCCGGGCGGCCGGAGACCTTCGTCTACGAGAACCCGCGCGCCCTGCCGCGCGTGCTCTTCGTCGACGCCGCCCGTTCCGCCGACTTCGACGCGATCATCGCCTCCGGTGCCTGGCCGGAAGGTTTCGACCCGCGCCGCGAGGTTCTGTTGCCGGCTGCGGCACTCCCCGGCGGCGCAGTCGCCGGTGAGACGGGCCCCGCCGGGAATGCCGCCATCACCCTGTGGCGCAACACCCGTGTCGACGTCGACGTCGAGGCGACCCGTGCCGGCTGGCTGGTGCTGAACGACGTCTGGCACCGCTGGTGGCGGGTCGAGGTCGACGGCCTGCCGGCGAAGCTCGAACGCGCCGACGTGCTCTTCCGCGCCGTCCGCCTCGAACCCGGGCGCCACCACGTCTCCTTCACCTTCCACCCGTTCGCCGGCCTGTGGGAGGACGTCGAGGCCCGCCGCGCCGCCCACTGACCGCCCCGGCGCGGCCGCAGCCGAACCCATCGGCCGGCCGATGAGTTCGGGAGGCGGGCTCCGCGGCGGCGACGGGTGCGAATTTCGCCGATCGGTCCAAGCCTTCGTTCACCTTCGCCACCGGTTTCGCACCGATCGCGGTGACGTTTTCCGTTCCCTTCACGGTCGCGGAGTCATGGTGGACCCACGATACCGGACGGGAGTTCCCTCGATGCCGAAGACCATCGCCCTCGCGATCGCCGCCGCCGTCATGGCGGCGAGCCTTCCCGCCCATGCCGGGATCAACGCCGTCTTCGGCGCGATGCAGCCGGCGGCGATGCCCTTCGCTCCGGCACTCTGCCCGGCACCGGCCGGCGGCCCCTCCCCGATCGCCCTCGTCGAGACGCGATGAGGCCGGTGGGACGCGACCGAAGGTTACCCGGTCGTTAACCCCCTCTCAAAGGTTCCCCGCCACACTCGGGGGAAAGATTCGCCCGCAAGGAGTCGCCCACGTGTCGATCGTCGTCAGCCTGTCGCTCCTCTCCGGCATCGTTCTCGGCTTGCGCTTCAACGTCCGCTCGGTCTTCGCGCTCTGCCTCGTCGTGATGGTCGGCGGCATCGGCGCGGCTCTCGGCGGCTTCGCGGCGGTCGGCGACGCCGCCCTCTTCGCCGTGTCGGTGACGGTGGCGCTGCAGGTCGGATATTTCGTTTCGATGGTGATCGGGGCGATGCACCTCGCCGAAACCCCGAACGAGACGACCACCGCTCGCAACGAGGCCCGCGAAGGGTTCGAGATGCCCCGCATGTGAGGCTTTCCGACTTCGGGGAGAGATCCGACGAGACGCCCCGGATGACGCCCCTCCCCGACCGCCCGCTTCTCCGACCCCGCCGACCCGGCCTCTTCGGCGTCGTCGCCGCGCCCGTCCTCTTCGCCGCCACCGCCTTCGCCGCGGAACCCGAAGCGCCGCGCCCACCCGCACCGACGCCGTCGATCTGGACCACCGTGCCGACCCGCGTCGACCCCGCCAAGGAGACGCGCGAGCGCATCGCGCCGGCGGCGAGCGCCATCCCGGATCCCGCCGTCCGCGTCACCGGCGTGCGCGCCGCCGACGCCGTGACCCTGATGATCGACGGGCGTCGCCACCGCCTCGCCGGCCTCGCCGCGGCCGACCCGCGTCGCCTCTGCACCGCCGCCGACGGCACCCGCTGGGCCTGCGGACGCCGCGCCCATGCCGCACTCTCCGCCCTCGTCACCGGCCGCGCACTGCGCTGCGTCTTCATCGGCGACCCGGCGGCGACCGATCCCGTGGTCGATTGCCGTCTCGACGAACGGACACTCTCCGAACGCATGGTCGCCGAGGGCTGGGCCGAACCGGACGCCGACGGTCCCGCCGGCCCGGCGCTCACCGCCGCCTTCGCCGAAGCCCGGCGCGCCGGCCGGGGATTCTGGTCGGTGAACGGGCCGCCGTGATCGGCCTCGGCGGCGACGTGCTCCGGGAGGATGCGTCAGCCTTCGGCCGGCTGGACACATCCGGGCAAACGGATCCGCGCCACCAGACCGTGCGGCGCGACGGCGTCGAAGGTCAGTTCGCCGGCGTGCCCGTCGACCACCGCGGCGACGATGGCGAGACCGAGGCCGAAGCCGCGCGCCTCGTCCATGTTCCGGGCCGCATCGCCCCGCACGAAGGGGCGCAACATCGCCGCACGTTCCGTCTCGGCGATCCCCGGTCCGTCGTCCTCGACCTCGATCACCAGGTCACGGCCGGCGACGGTGAGCCGGACCTCGCAGCGCGTCCCGAACTTGAGCGCGTTGTCGACGAGGTTGATCACCGCCCGTTCGAAGGCCGAAGGGCGTATGCGGGCGACGAGATGATCCGGCCCGTGAAAGGTGATGTCGCGACCGAGGTCGGCATGACCGTCCGAGATCGTCTGGACCATCACGGCGACGTCGACGAGCCCGCACGTCTCGCGATGACGTCCCTCGGCCAGATAGGTGAGCGCTCCGTCGATCATCGCGTTCATCCCGGACAGATCGCGCTGGATCTCCTCCCGCAACGCCGCGTCGGCGACGAACTCGCTGCGAAGCCGCAGGCGGGTGAGCGGGGTCCTCAGATCGTGACCCATCGCCGCCAGCATGTGGGTCCGGTCCTCGACCAGCGCCCGGATCCGTCGCCGCATCGCCTCGAAGGCCGACGCCGCGACCCGCACCTCCTCCGGACCGCGCGCCGGCAGCGGTTCGATCTCGCCCTCGATGTCGAAGTCGCGCGCCGCGGCGGCGAGCGCCCTGAGCGGCCCGACCAGTCCCCGTGCCGCCCACAGCCCGAGCAGAATCGTCGACACCACGATGATGGCGAGGCTCATCCCCCATGGCCCGAAGAAGAACGGCGGCGGCGGCGGCGGACGATCGACGAGGCGGATCCAGTCACCGTCCGGCAAGCCGATGGCGAAGCGCCGCGGCCGGGAGGCGCCGAAGGCGACCGACTGCGATGCGATGCGCCCGCCCGCCGGGTCGAGATCGACGACCCGGATGCCCGGGCCGAGTTCGGCGAAATGGGGCGGCGGCCGAGGTCCGCCCCCGCCGGGTCCGATTTCACCCTCCGACGGCGGGGCACCGGACAGCGACGCCTCCATTCCGGGAAAGGTCGCCGCCATCGTCGCCACCAGCCGTTCGCGCCGGTCGCCCGCCGGGGTCGCCGCGACGATGCGCACGAGCGTGGCGATGTGGACGAAATCGGCGTTGCGCCGCGCCTCGCCCTCGTCGCGCAGCAGCACGAAAGCCGTGAGCGCCACGTGGATCAGCACCAACGAGAGGATCACCACCGCGGCGGTCTGCGCCGCGATGCGCCGAGGCAGCAGACGCGCGAGCGACTCGGTCATGAACTCTCCACGTCCACCGCGAACATGTAGCCCCCCGACCGTACGGTCTTGATCATCTCCGGATGATGGGGATCGCGTTCCATCTTGCGCCGGATACGGCTGACGAGAATGTCGACGGAGCGCTCGAACGGGCCGGCCGCCCGCCCTTGGGTGAGATCGAGCAGGCGGTCGCGCGACAGGACCCGCCCCGGCCGTTCCACCATCGCCAGCAGGAGATCGAATTCGGCGCCGGTGAGGGTGATCTCGGCGCCGCGCGGATCGGTCAGCCGCCGCGCCGCGAGGTCGACGACGAAACCGAGGAAGGCATGGCGAGCGACCGGCTTTTCGCCGATTCCGTCCTCCCGGTCGCCGACCCGCCGCAACACCGCGCGGATCCGCGCCAGGAGTTCGCGCGGGTCGAAGGGCTTTCCGAGATAGTCGTCCGCTCCCATCTCGAGCCCGATGATGCGGTCGAGTGGATCGCCCTTGGCGGTCAGCATGATGATCGGCGTGCGGCCGGTGCGCCGGAGCCGACGGCAGATCGCCAGCCCGTCCTCGCCGGGCAGCATCAGGTCGAGGACGATCAGGTCGAAGCGGCTCTCGGCGAGGCGGGCGTCCATCTCGCGTCCGTTGGCCGCCCGCGCGACCCGGAAGTCGTTGCTCCGAAGATAACGGGCGACGAGTTCGGCGATCTCGCGGTCGTCTTCGACGATCAGGATGTTCGGTGACGTGGACATGGATCGGGAATGCCACATTCCCACGATTCCGCATCCGTTTTTTTGTTTCCCGATGTTTCCGGCGCTCCGCGCCGATCCTCTCGGCCGCCGCCGCCGCTCTGGCGCCCGTCGGGAGATTGCCGCTAGACTGCCCCTTCCCGCCGATCGCGGGGGCATTCGATTCCACCGACCGCGAGCCCAGATGACCGACCGCGCCACCGAGATCCTCGCCCGCCTCATCGCCTTCGACACCACCAGCCGCAATTCCAACCTGCCGCTGATCGGGTGGGTCGAAGAGCTTCTCGGCCGCCACGGCGTCCCCTTCGAACGCGTCCTCGATCCGACCGGGACCAAGGCCTGCCTGTGGGCGACCGTCGGGCCGCGCGACGTCCCGGGCTACGTCCTCTCCGGCCACACCGACACGGTGCCGGTGGAGGATCAGGACTGGTCGACCGACCCGTTCGAACTCGTCGAGATCGGCTCCCGCCTCCATGGCCGCGGCACCTCCGACATGAAGGGTTTCGCCGCCGTCTGCCTGTCGAGGCTCGACCGCATGCTGGAGGCACCACTGAAGCGGCCGATCCATCTCTGCCTCTCCCACGACGAGGAGATCGGCTGCGTCGGCGTGCGCAACGCGCTCGCCCGCATCGACGAGCTCGCCCCGGCGTCGCCGCTGGCCGCCTTCGTCGGCGAGCCCACCAACATGGCCGTGGTCGTCGCCCACAAGGCGAAGTGGAGCTACCGCGTCACCGTCCACGGCCGCTCCTGCCACTCCTCGCTCGCCCCGCAGGGGGTCAACGCCATCGAGGCGGCCTGCGAGGTGATCGGCAAGATCCGCGAGATCGGCCGCCGTTTCGAAACCGAGGGTCCGCGCGACCCGCTCTACGACATCCCCTTCTCCACCACCCACGTCGGCACCATCCATGGCGGCACCGCGCTCAACATCGTGCCGCAGAGCTGCTCCTTCGAGTTCGAGTTCCGCATGCTCGCCGGCATCGACCACCAGCCCTTCGAGGACGAGTTGCGCGCCTTCGTGGCGGCTGAGGTCGAGCCTTGGATGAAGGCGCGCGATCCCTCGACCGGTGTCGAGATTGAACTCACCAACGGCTTCCCCGGCTTCGACACCCCGCCGGAGGCCGACGCCACCGTGCTCGCCAAACGGCTCGCCGGCCGCAACGACCACACCAAGGTCGCCTACGGCACCGAGGCCGGCCTCTTCGTCGCCATGGGCCGCATCCCGACCGTCGTCGTCGGCCCCGGCTCGATCGGTCAGGCGCACGTGCCGAACGAGTTCATCGAGAAGTCGGAATTGGAGAAGTGCGGCGTCTTTCTCGATCGATTGATCGACCACTGCCGGACCTGACGGCTCAACGGCTCGCCGCAGAGCGCAGAACGAAGGCGATGACCTCGGCCACCGCCTTGTAGAGCTGTTCGGGGATCTCGGCGTCGAGCTCGACCTGGGCCAACGCCGCCGCGAGGATCGGATTCTCCTCCACCGCCACGCCGTGCGTCTCGGCCGCGGCGACGATCGCCTCGGCGGTCGCGCCACGCCCCTTGGCGACCACGACGGGAGCGCCTTCATGGTCCCACTTCAGCGCCACGGCGAGGCGGCGCGCCTCCTCGTCCCGATCGTCGCCGCTCACCCTCGCCCCCTCACAGTTTGACGTCGACGAAGCGCCCGGCGCCCGCCGGCGCCGCGTCCGACGCCGGTCGCCCGGTGGCCAGATGGATGCTCTCGACCGGGATCGCCGCCGCCTCGAGCGCCCCCTGCAGCCGTCCGACGTCGCCGCCGAGGCGCGCCGCCGCGTCCGGCCGCTCCGCCCACAGACCGATCGACAAGCGCTCGCCGGACAGCCCGATGCGGGCGTGGATCGGACCGAGCGGCTCGACGTCGAGCGAGAAGCGCACCCGCCAGGCCGTCGGCGCCTTGCCACCCTCGGCGCGCGCCCGGCCGCCGTCGCGCTCCACCGTCATTTGCACCACGCCGGTACCCTGAGGCGCGGCGATCGGCATCTCCGCCGTCCACTGCCGCTGCACCCCGCCGTCGACCGCCCGCACCGGGTCGTCGCCGCGCCGGTCGAGCGCGGCGAACTGTTCGAGCCTTATCCGCGCCAGCGCCCCTTCGGTGCGCTCCAGCGCTCGTCTGGCCAATTCCTCGACGCCGCCGGGTCCGATGCCGTCGACCGGCAGGGCCGCCTGCCCGCGCGGCGCCTGCCCCCGGCGCGGCGGCGGCGGCTTGAGTTCGCGCTCGGGACCGATCGTCGCCAGTGCCGCCGCGGCTTCCATCGCCTCGCTCGACCGCGCCGCCGTGAGACTGCCGGCCAGTCCCAGCCCACTCACCACCGCTCGTACCAGCGCGCCGACCGCATCGTCCTCGACTCGCGCCGCGGTGCTCGTCGGGGGAGGCGGCGGCGCGGCGACGGAGACGATCGACGCCGTCGTCCCGACGGAGGGCTCGACCGCCTCGACCCCCTCCCCGCCCGACGAGGACGGCGGCGCGGAGGCGAGCGACGCCGTCCC
>JAOTSD010000059.1 GCA_030247555.1 Siculibacillus sp.
ACCCGGTGTGGTGGGCGACGATCTCGGCGGCGCCCGGCGGGCGGGCGAAGAGAGCCGAGAGCCAACCCCAGGCGAGTGCCTCGAGCACATTCGACGGCTCGGGATGATCATCCGCCGGGCGGAGATCGCAGGAACGGGCGGGGGCGGTCAATGCTTTCCTCCCGTGTCCTGCGCCCGGAGCTGCACCCACTTCTGGAGGAAGCGGTAGTGTTCGTCGTCGAGGGCGACGAAACGCTTCATGGCGTTGAGGACACCGATCCACTGGTTGGCGAGGTAGTGTCCGGTCTGCGGCGCGGCGTGGCAGAGACCGCAGGAGGCGTTGAACATTTCGGCGCCGTAGGACTCGACCTTGGCGGCATCGGAGACGAGCAGGTCCGGCGTCACCCAAGCGGTGAGCGTCGCCTCGGTCCACTTCTGGTCGGTGTCGGGGTCGGTGACGGTCCGGCCGCGGGCGACCTTCTCCACCGCGTCGGCGCCGAGGGCGGCGACGAAGATGCGTTTGCCCTGCGCGGCGTAGATCAGGCGCTCGGCGCCCTCCTGCTGCCAGCCGGCGATGCGCACCCGCAGATGGCCGCCGTCCTTCTCCAGCACCTCGACCGGGGTGGGAGCCAGGACGCGGCCGTCGGCGGCGGCGGAGGTGGAGGACGGACGCGCCAGCCAGAAGCCCTTGGTCGCCAATGTCGTCGGTCGGCTTCCCGGCGCGGCCGGGGCGGCGGACGCGGCGGCGACCAGTTCGTCGAAGATCGCCTTGTAGCCGGCGGTCATATCGGGGAGCTTGTGGGCGATGCCCTTGTGGCAGTCGATGCAGGTCCCGCCGTCCTTCCAGGCCTTCTGCATCTGGTCGGAGGCTTCCTTCTTCTTCTGGTGGGCGAAGTCCATCGCCTCGTAGGAATGACAGTTGCGGCACTCGCGACTGTCGGAACTCTTCATCCGCGCCCATTCGTGCTTCGCGAGCTCGAGGCGCTTGGCCTCGAACTTCTCGGGCGTCGAGATCGAACCGGTGATCTTGCCCCAGATCTCGCCCGAGGCTTGGACCTTGCGCACGATCTTGTGCGTCCAGTCCTTGGGCACGTGGCAGTCGGAGCAGATGGCGCGGACGCCGGCCGGGTTCGACCAGTGGATGGTCTTCTTGTACTCTTCGTAGACCGTGTCGCGCATCTCGTGGCACGAGATGCAGAACTCGAGGCTGTTGGTCGCCTCCATCACGGTGTTGAAGCCACCCCAGCCGATGACGCCGACGACGATGCCCGCCGTGCCGGCGAGGCCGAGGGCGGTGGGCCGCTTCAGGAGATCGATCGTCTTCTTCCACACGGTGTCGTTTCCCTCGACCGATTTCGATCGCGGGGACCATGAACCGGCGGGGTGAACGACTTTCGCGCCACTCGTGAAGGCGACGTAGAAAATCGTGAACCGATGTGAACGACACGGACACGACGCTTGACGACGCCTCCGTCGCGTCGTTCAACCTCGTCATGGACCGTACTCACCACATCCTGATCGTCGAGGACGACCCGGTCGGGCGGCAGACGCTCGCCGCCTACCTGCGCAAGGAGAACCATCGGGTCTCCGAAGCGGAGAACGGCGAGCAGATGCGCCGTGTCTTCGCCGCCGGCGACGTGGCGGTGGTGATGCTCGACATCAACCTGCCGGGCGAGGACGGGCTGACGCTGCTGCGCGAGTTGCGCCGCCAGTCCGAGGTCGGGGTGATCATGGTGACCGGGCGCGACGACGAGGTCGACCGCATCGTCGCCCTCGAGCTCGGGGCCGACGACTACGTCACCAAGCCCTACAACATGCGTGAGCTGCTGCCGCGCACCAAGAACCTCGCTCGCCGCGTCGCGGCGGCGCGTCTGGTCACCGCCGACGAGCCGAGGAAATACTTCGCCGGATACACGATCGACATTCCGCACTGGAGCCTGAAGTCGGCCGATGGCGAGGAAGTACGGTTGACCCGCGCCGAATTCGAACTGCTGGCGACCCTCGTGTCGCACCGCGGCCGCATCCTGACCCGGGACGCCCTGATCGACCACGTCAGCCGGCGCGACCGCGACCCGCTCGATCGCACCGTCGACGTGCTGATCGGCCGGCTCCGGCGCAAACTCGAGGCCGATCCGAAGAACCCGCGGTTGATCATCACCGTCCACGGCATCGGCTACGTCTTCGCCGGCTGAGCCCCGGCGATCCGCCTCCAGGCGGCATCGAGCGCGCCGGTCGCCTCGACGAGGGCGGCGCAGAGATCCTCGACGGCGACGTCACCCTCGCCGGTGCGCGCCTCGAGCTCGGTCTCGGCGGCACGCACCGAGAGCCGGCGCAGGCCGACGTGCATCGAGGACCCCTTGAGGCGGTGGGCGATCTCCGCGACCTCGCCGCGCGCGCCGCGGGCGGCGGCGGCGGCGAGCGCCTCCGGAATCGCCGCGACGCTGTCGCGCCAGGTGGCGACGATGCGGGCGGCGTGGCCGCTCCCCAACGCCTCGACGTGCCCCATCAGCACGCTCTCGTCGACCACCGCCGCGTCGGTCGCGGCGGCGCGGGCGGCACCCGCTTCCTCGCGGCCGGCCGGAGCCCTCGGCGAGGCGACGCCGAGCAACCGCCGCAACAGCGCCTCCAGACGCTCGGCGCGGAAGGGCTTGCCGAGGAAGTCGCTCATGCCGACATCGAGGCAGGCGCGGATGTCGTCGCGCAGCACCTGGGCGGAGAGCGCGACGACGGGCACCGCGGCGCGACGGCGATCGGCCAGCGCCCGGATGCGCCGCGTCGTCTCGATGCCGTCGAGGTCGGGCAGGCGGATGTCCATCAGGACGAGATCGAAGTCGCGGGCCGCCGCCGCGGCGATCGCCGCCTCGCCGGTGGCCGCGACGGTCGGTCGGTGGCCGGCCCGCTCGAGCAGGCCGCGCGCCACCAGCGCGTTGACCTCGTTGTCCTCCACCACCAGCACCTCGAGGGAGCGGCGGGGCGCGTCGTCGTCGCCGGGCGCGTCGCGGGCGGGGTCGGAGCGGCCGGCGCCGCGGCCGAAGGGCACGGTGAAGCAGAAGCGGCTGCCGGCGCCGAGACGGCTCTCCACCCCCATCCGCCCGCCGAGCCGATCGACGAGACGCCGGCAGATGGCGAGCCCCAGCCCGGTGCCGCCGTAGCGGCGGGCGACCGAGCCGTCGGACTGGGTGAACGGCTCGAAGATGGCGTTGCGGCGATCCGGGGCGATGCCGATGCCGGTGTCGGCGACGACGAAGCGCAGGACGGGCTCGCCGGAACCGTCGGCGAGGTCCTCGACCGCCAGCGAGATGGTGCCCGAAGGCGTGAACTTGATGGCGTTGCCGACCAGATTGAGCAGGATCTGGCGCAGCTTTCCGGGATCGCCGACCACCGACGGCAATTCCGGCAGGTCGACGGCGAGATCGAGGCCGGGCTTGCGACGCACCAGCGGGCGCATCAACCCGACCACGTCGTCGACCACCGAGGCGACCGAGAATTCCACCCTTTCGACGTCGAGGACGCCGGCCTCGATCTTGGAATAGTCGAGGATGTCTGCGACCACCGAAGACAGGATCTCGGCGGAGCGGGCGACGGCCTCGACCCGCTCGTGGGCCTCGGCGTCGAGGGGGCTCTCCTGCAGCAGTTCGGCGAGGCCGCGGATGCCGTGGATCGGGGTGCGGATCTCGTGGCTCATGGTGGCCAGGAAGGTCGACTTGGCGCGATTGGCGGCTTCCGCCTCCTCCTTGGCCTTCCGGTATTCGGTGACGTCGACCAGGATGACGACGGTGCCGAGATACTTCTCCGAGACGTCGAGCATGCTCTGGGTGCGGATGTCGAACCAGCGGCGGCCGAGCCGCGTGTCGAGTTCGCGTTCGCACACGGTGTCGGGGACGGCGGCGACGTCGAAGCCGAGCACCGCGGCGAGATCGACCTGCTCGCCGCCGTAGTAGCCGGCGCCGGGCGTCGGCGTAACGGCGAAGAGCGTCGCCGCGGCGTGGTTCATGTTCTCCACGACGCCGGTCTCGCCGACCAGGAAGACCGGGTCGTTGAGGCTCTCGAAGATGGTGAGATAGCGGTTCTTCTCATTGGTGATCAATCGGTTCTGCGACCGCAGTTGCTCCGCGTCCTCGTCGGCCGAACGGCCGGCCCACTCGTCGCAGAAGCCGACCTCCATGCGGTCGAAGAAATTCCCGATCACCGCCGCCCAGGTTTCGCGCTCGTCCGCATCGGCCGCCTCGTCCTCGACCAGGTCGAGGTAGGTGCGGCGGTAACTCTTCATCAGACCGAGGAAGAGGCCGAGGGTGATGCCGCGGGTGCGGTGGCGGCGCGCCGCCTCGATGCCGTAGTAGGCGATGGGGTCACGTCCGTAATCGGCTTCGGCGGCGACGGCGGTGACGGCGCGCCCCTCGGCCAGGGCCGTCAGCAGCGGCGCCGAGAGGCCGCGGATCGAGGCGCGCCAAGCCTGCTCCAGCGTCGAAGTGAAGGGCGTGTAGCCACGTTCCTTGGCATAGTCGATGATCCTCGCGGTGAGCCGATCTTCGTTGCCCGCCACGATGTCGTACAGCCGGCGCATCGTGTCCATGTCGTCCGTCCCGTCGGCGAAAGTCGCGGCGCTCCCGCGCCCGTCCACCATAGCGCAAAGCGCCGATGCGGACGTTCGCAGGAGTCCTGACGCCGATGACCGCGGATCACGCGGCCGCCGCGCCCCGCTCGGGGAGCGGGTTTCGAAGTGGGGGCGCCGACGACCGCGGATCACGCGGCCGCCGCGCCCCGGCCGGCGGCGATCTCGGCGAGCCGACGGCAATCGGCGATGACGAAGCGGTCGCCGCGATCCTCGACGACGAGCCCGTCCCGTTTCAGCCGCGAGGTCGTCCGGCTGACGGTCTCGAGCGTCAGGCCGAGGTGGTCGGCCAATTCGGCGCGGGTGACCGGCAGGTGGATCTCGGCGGAGGTCGAGGTCGGCTCGCCGACGAGGGAGAGCAGGAAGCCGGCGACCCGCTCCAGCGCCGACTTGCGGCCGAGCGCCAGGGCGAGGTCGCGCAGGCGGTCGATCTCGACGAGCGCGGCGCGGCCGAGGCGATCGGCGATGAGCGGATGGCGCGCCGCGACATCGCGATCGAGGCGGCAGACGACGGCATCGGTGGAGGCGACGGCGCTGCAGCGATGTCGATCCGAGGCGGTCAGGCCGAAGAGGCGGCCGGGACCGACCACGTCGACGATCTGGCGGCGTCCGTCGGGCAGGGTACGGACCACCAGGACGGCGCCGCTCGCCACCTCGTGGACGTCGTTCGAGGGATCACCCTCGACGAACAGGTATTCGCGCGGGGCGAGATGGTGGACCTTCACCGCCGGGCGCGGCATCCGCGTCGCCGGACGGCGACGGCGGGAGATGTCGGTCCGCAACGGTGCGGGAGTGAATTCGGGCAGGAGCAGGAATCCGGCGTCCATGTCTGGCGTCCTTCGACCGGGAACGAAAAAGCGGGGCATCGGGCGGCGAGCGCCGCGATGCCCCGAGTTTCAGGGCGAACCGACGAAAAGGCGTTCGCCGGCTCGGGAGCGGACGGGGCGCGCCCGCTCGTTCGGTCAGGCGGCGTCGCCGCCGGGGCCGGCACCGATCGCCGGAGCGACGACCAGGCCGAACGAACCGAAGACCGCCGGCAGGAGGCCGAGATCGGCGAGGGAGATCCCTCCCGAACGGGCCGACAGCGCGGCGAGGGAGCCGATGTCGAAGACGTGGACGAGGAGGACGAAGGCGGAGCCGACCCCGGTTCCGATCAGGAACCCGAAGACGGATCGGCGGAGTGCGGCGAGCGGCACCCGATCGACGATGTTCTCGGACATGAAGTTTCTCACGTGTCTTTCGGCCCCGTTGAAACGGGGCGCAGCGAACCCGGAGCCGGCCCGGCGAGGGACCGGCGCGGCGAGAGGTTCGTCAGACGCGTGGTGGGCCGCGTGGTGAGGACGAGGAGACGGCCGGCGCGAGTTTCGGCGCGGGCGCGGCTTCGACGGTGCGGACGACGAGCTCGCCGGCGAGGGGAGCCTCGAGAAGGGCGATCACGGTCGGCGCGTCGGCGGTCCCCTGCATCAGCGGCAGGCAGAACACGCACATCGGGTCGACCGACCCTTCGTCGTGGATCGGGTTGCCCTGGGCGTCGAGCACGATCATGCCCGCCCCGGTGCACACGACGATGCGATCGCCGAAGACTTCGTCGAGGAACGGTGCGGCCGCACTCCGAGAAGTCGTGGCCAAGAGAGTTCCGGCGACGAGATTGAAGAGGATCACCAGAAGGCCGAGCGCCGACACGACGCGACGCCGCGACCGTCCGCGCGACGGACCGGTCGAGGTGTCGTATATCCTGCGGTGCGCCGGACCGGACATGAGCCGCGGTGTTCCTCGTGCGATCGGGAACGGGAGACCGGGGAATCGTTACTCGGAGTCCGGCCCGGACGCAACGTGTTCCTCCCGGTCGCCGGCCCTCCGGGAGAGGCGCTCTCGCGGCGGAAGACCGTGAATCGGGGCAAGGCGGCGGGAAGACCCGTAGGGAACACCACGGATCGGAGAAGGCGAACGGATGAAGATCACACTCCTCGGCACCGGCGGCCCGCGTCCGGACCCGCGACGCATGGCGGCGGCGACCCTGATCAGCCTCGGCGACGAACACGTGCTCTTCGACGCCGGCCGCGGCGTCATGGTGCAGATGGTGCGCGCCGGGATTCCGCTCGACCGCATCGGCCCGGTCTTCGTCACCCATCACCATTTCGACCACATCGGCGATCTCTTCGACGTGATGCTGAACACCTGGATCGCCGGGCGGAAGACGCCGCTGACCATCTACGGACCGCCGGAGACCGGCCGCATCGTCGAGGCGCTCACCACCCGGGTCTACGACAAGGACATCGCCTGGCGTTCACTCGGCGAACCGACCTTCGGCGGCTGGCGGCCGATCGAGGTCCACGACGTGGTCGCCGGGCCGGTGGTCGACACCGGGCGCTGGAAGGTCTCGGCCGAGGTCGTCCGCCACGGCGAAGGGCTCGGCCTGCCGCCGGCGTTCCTGGCGCGATGGACCTGCCTCGGCTACCGTTTCGAGGCGGAGGGCAAGGTCGTGGCGATCTCCGGCGACACGGTCGCCTGCGACGGTCTCGACCGGCTGGCGAAAGGGGCCGACGTCCTGGTCCAAGTGTGTTTCCTCGCCCGCTCCGAGATCCGCGGCCGCCATTTCGAACGGCTCGCCGAACACACCCTCGCCTGCGCCGACACGGTGGGGAAGATCGCGGAACGGGCCGGGGTGAAGACCCTCGTCCTCACCCATCACCGGCCGCGCCCGGAGGCGGCCGACGAAGCCCTGCTCGCCGAGATCGCCGAGGACGTCGGGCGCGACTTCTCCGGCCGCATCGTCCTCGCCCGAGACCTGATGGAGATCGAGGTGTGATCCGAACGCCGCCGCGACGACGCGGGGCCGAACCGCATTCCCCCGGCCGGCACCGTTCGAACGGCGCCGCCGCCCGCGGGAGGCCCCGGGGCGGCGGAGGTCTTCGCGGGAGGCCGGCTCAGGTTTCGATCGGCTTCTTCAGCAGGCCGAGCAGGACGGCGGTGATCACGGTTCCGACGACGAGCGCGATCACGTAGGCGCCGAGGTTGGTGACGGCGTTGGGGATCGGCAGGACGAAGATGCCACCGTGCGGGACCTTCTGTTCGACGCCGAGCGCCATGGTGATCATGCCGGCGACGGCGGAACCGGCCATCAGCGACGGGATGACCCGCAGCGGATCCTTGGCGGCGAAGGGGATGGCGCCTTCGGTGATGAAGGAGATGCCCAGCACCGCGGCGGCATTGCCGGCTTCGTGCTCGTCCGCGGTGAAGCGGTCGCGGAAGAGCTTGGTGGCGAGCGCCACGCCGAGCGGCGGGGTCATGCCGGCGGCCATGGCGGCGGCCATCGGGCCATAGACGGCGTTGTCGGCGGTGGCGATCAGGCCGGTGGCGAAGGTGTAGGCCGCCTTGTTGACCGGGCCGCCCATGTCGAAGGCCATCATCAGGCCGATGATCGCACCCAGCGCGATGGCATTGGCGCCCTGCATGCCCTTGAGGAAGGCGGTCAGCGCCGCCAGCGCCGAGGCGACCGGCGCGCCGATGACGTAGATCATCAACAGGCCGACGATGGTCGAACCGAGCAGGGGCAGGATCAGGACGGGCTTCAGACCGTCGAGATTGCGGCCGAGTTTGATGTTGTCGTTGAGGAACTTGACGACGTAACCGGCGATGAAGCCGGCGACGATGCCGCCGAGGAAGCCGGCGCCGATGGCGCCCGAGATCATGCCGCCGATGGCGCCGGGCGCGATGCCCGGGCGGTCGGCGATCGAATAGGCGATGAAGCCGGCGAGGATCGGCACCATCAGGGCGAAGCCGTTCTTGGCGCCGATGGTGAACAGCGCCTGGGCGAAGGTGCCCTTGTGGGCATCGTCGTAGACGTAGATGCCGCCGAGGGCGAAGGCGATGGCGATCAGCAGGCCGCCGGCCACCACGAAGGGCAGCATGTAGGAGACGCCGGTCATCAGGTGCTTGTAGGGGCCGGAACGCTGGGCGGCGGCGGCGGCCTTGACCGCGGCGACCTCCGCGGCGAGATCACGACCGGCACCACCGGGCGCGGCGTGGACGGTCGCCTCGGCGAGCGCGCGGGCGACGAGACCCTTGCCGTCGCCGATCGCCGGCTTGGTGCCGCTCATGAACAGCCGCTTGCCGGCGAAGCGAGAGAGATCGACGTTGGTGTCGGCGGCGATGATCACCACGTCGGCGGCGGCGATCTCCTCCGCCGTCAGGGCGTTCTGCGAACCGACCGACCCCTGCGTCTCGACCCGGGCGGAGTGGCCGAGCGCCTCGGCGCCGCGTTCGATGCCCTCGGCTGCCATGAAGGTGTGGGCGATGCCGGTCGGACAGGAGGTGATGGCGACGATCTTCTTCGCCACCGGCGCGCCGGCGGAAGCGGCGGCCCCCGCGCCGGCGACGGCGCCGGCGGCGTCGGCGAGCGCGGCGTCGAGACCGATCGAGGTCACCGTCTTGCCGGCGAAACGCGGATCGGCGGCGTCGACGTCGCCGACGGCGAGGACGCGGCCGGCCGCCGCGATGGTCTCGGCGGTGAGCGGCCCCTGCGCGGCGCCGCCGATGCGGGTCTCGAGCGCGATCTCGACTCCCGCGGCCGCGGCCGCTTTCCGCAGCGCTTCCGCCGCCAACATCACCTGGGTGGGGCGGTCCTTGGACCCGACCACCGCCGCGATCTTCGTCATCTTCTCCTCCTGGCGGGTCTTTCCCGCTCCCTCTTCGTGGCCCACCGGCGATCGCGCCGGGTCTTCCTTCAGTCCACCGGCCGCAGAGTGACCGCGGCCGCGAGTTCCCGGACCGCCGCCACCGAGGGCAGGTTGGGTCCGACGTCGGCGAGCTTGGCGGCGGCGAAGGCCACCCCCAATCGGGCGATGCGTTCGAGCGGCGCCGCTTCGGCGAGGCCGGCGACCATGCCGGCGACCATGGCGTCACCGGCGCCGACCGTGCTCAGCGCCGTGACCGGCGGCAGCCGCGCGGTGAGCGCCGCCTCGGCGGTGACGAAGATCGCGCCGTCGGCGCCGCGCGACACGACGACGAGGCCGAGGCCGCGTTCGACGAGGGCGCGCGCCGCGGCGGCGATCTCGGCCTCGCCGGCGAGCGGTCGCCCGGCGAAATCCTCGAGTTCGGCGCGGTTCGGCTTGACCGCGAAGGGAAGGTGGCGAACCTCCGGCGCGAGCGCCCGGGCGAGCGGTTCGCCGGAGGTGTCGAGCACCACCCGAGCACCGAGCCGCGTCAGATCCGAGACGAGCGCGGCGAGCGTCACCACCGGCAGGTTCTCCGGCAGCGAGCCGGCGACCACCACCAGAGTCGTCGGCCGCACCACCGCCCGCAACGTCTCCCACACCGCATCGTAGGTGGCGGTGGAGACGTGGAGGCCGGGAAGATTGAGATCGGTGGTCTCGCCGGTCGCAAGATCGGCGATCTTGATGTTGGTGCGGGTCTCGCCGGCGGCGCGGACGAAGCGGTCGTCGATGCCCTTGGCCGCGAAGAAGGCTTCGAAGGGAGCGGCGTTGTCGCGGCCGAGGATGCCGGTGACGATCGGACGCAGACCCCAGTCGGCGAGGCAGCCGGCGACGTTGACACCCTTGCCGCCGGCGTTCGACAGGCTCGAGCGGGCGCGATGGACGGCGCCGAGCGTCAACCGGTCGACGGCGACGGTGCGGTCGATCGCCGGATTGAGGGTGACGGTGACGATCTCGCAGGTCATGACCGGTCCTTCTCCAGACGACGGACGCGATCGGCGGTGTCGAGGGTCAGGGCTTCGAGCGCCAAGGCTTCGAGCGCGGCGAAGTCGGCGTCGCGAAGCCGCGCCTTGACCGCCGGGATGTCGCGCGGGGTCATCGACAGTTCGTCGACTCCGAGGCCGGCGAGCAGGGCGGCGCCGAAGGGATCACCGGCGATGCCGCCGCACACCCCGACCCAACGGTCGTGCTTCCGCGCGCCCTCGACCGTGGCACGGATCAACCTGAGCACCGCCGGGTGCAGGCTGTCGGCCTCGGCGGCGAGGTCGGGATGCTGGCGATCGATCGCCAGCGCGTACTGGGTGAGGTCGTTGGTGCCGATCGAGAAGAAGTCGACATGGGGCGCCAGAACGTCGGCGAGGATCGCCGCCGAAGGCACCTCGACCATGATTCCGAGCCGCACGACGGGGCCGTCGACCTCGGCGCGGACCCGGTCGCAGACCGCTTTCAGCGCCAGAACCTCCTGCAACGAGGAGATCATCGGGAACATGATCGACAGCGGCCGTCCGGACTTCGCGGCGCGGTAGAGGGCGCGCAGTTGCGGCTCCATCAGATCCGGGCGGCGCAGCAGCAGACGGGCGCCGCGGACGCCGAGGAACGGGTTCTCCTCACGTGGCAGGGCGAGATGAGCGACCTGCTTGTCACCGCCGATGTCGAGGGCGCGGACGATCAGCGGCCGGCCGTCGAGCGCTTCGAGCATGGCGGAATAGACCTCGAACTGCTCATCCTCGCTCGGCGTGGCGCCGCGCTCGAGGAAGAGGAATTCGGTGCGCATCAGGCCGACGCCCTCGGCGCCCTGCCCGACGGCCATGGCGACCTGGTCGGGACTGTTGACGTTGGCGGCGATCTCGATGCGGTGGCCGTCGCGGGTCTCGGCGGGGAGCGCGCGTTCGGCTTCGCTGCGCTCGCGCTTGCGCCGCTCCTCGGCGAGATGGGCCTCGGCCGAGGCGATCGCCGCGTCGTCGGGCTCGAGCCACAACCGGCCGGCGCGGCCGTCGAGGACGACGCGGGTGCCGTTCACGAGATCGAGCAGCGCCTCGCCGCCGGCGACCATGGCCGGCAGGCCGAGGGTGCGGGCGAGGATGGCGGTGTGGGAGGTGGGACCGCCCTGCGCCGTGGCGAGACCGAGGACGCGAGTCGTGTCGAGGCCGGCGGTGTCGGAGGGCGACAGGTCGGCGGCGACGAGGATCACCGGCTCGTCGGGGAGATCGGCGAGGGTGGTGCCGGTGAGCGACGGCTCCAGCCGAGTCAAGACGCGCCGGCCGACGTCGCGAAGATCGGCGGCGCGGGCGGCGAGCAGCGGATTGCCGAGCGCGGCGAGGCTCGACGCCATGCGATCGACCGCCCGATCCCACGACCACGCCGGGCCGTGACCCTCGACCATCAACTGGCAGGCCAGCGTCACCAGATCTGTGTCGGAGAGAAATTCGGCCTGGGCCTTGAAGATGCCGGCCTCCGAGGCGCCGAGGCGGCGGCCGGTGTCGTCGGCGAGGACGGCGAGCTGTTGGCGGGTGGCGGTGATGGCGTCCTCGAGGATCACTCCGCCCTCGGCGAGGGACACCGGTACGTCCGGAACCTCGACGGCACCCGGGCGCAACACGTGGATGCGACCGACGACGAGGCCGGGCGCGGCGGCGAGACCGACCACCACCGGCAGCGGCTTCGGCGGCGTCCAACCGGCGACCGGCGCGGCGGCGCGTTCGGCGGCCTTGGCGGCGTCGGCCTTTTCCTGGGGCGTGAGACCGACGATCGCGGCCCTGAGCGCGGCGAGCCCGGCGGCGGCGTCCGGCCCCTCGGCCGAGACCACGACGCGGTCGCCGGCCTTCAGGCCGAGCTGGAGAAGCGAGACGAGATTCTTGGGATCGGCGACGAGATCGCCGGCGCGCACCTGGAGACGGGCGACGCAGCGGCGCGCGGTGTCGACCCAATGGGCGGCGGGACGGGCGTGCAGGCCGTTGGGGTAGTCGACGACCCAGTCGAAGCGCTCGCCGAGATCGACCGCCGGCGCGGCGGGGGCGGCCGGGGCGGTGGCGCTCCCGTCGAGGGCGGCGACGATCTCGGCGGCGTCCGACGTGGCGATCAGCCGTTCGAGCGCCGGCTCGTCCTGGAGCAGGCGGGTGAGGCGGCGCAGCACGTCGATGTGGGCATCGGACTGGGCGGCGATGGCGACGACGAAGCGGGTCGTCTGGCCCGGATTCCACTCGACTCCGGCGGGGACCTGAAGAATGGCGAGGCCGTTGGAACGGATCAGGCCGCGGTCCTCGATCATGCCGTGGGGAATGGAGACGCCGTGACCGAGGAAGGTGTTCGCCACGCCCTCCCGGCGCAGCATGCTCTCGGCATAGCCCGGCTCGATGTGGCCGGCGGCGATCAGCATCTGACAGGCCTCGCGGATCGCCGCCTCCTTGGTGGCGGGGCGGGCGGCGAGGCGAACGAGACCGGTTGACAGAAGCGGCGCGGCGGGCATCTGAGGACCACACTCTTTTCGTTGCCTTGGGTGATATGGAATGAAAACGTTTTCACGCCATCTGTCAACGGGTGGTACATTGCGGAATCGATATTTTTTTGGCAGACTGCGTGCTGCGGCGCACAATGTGAGGGCGTCGAACGCGGTTCCAACTGAGAACGTTTTCTGATATGACCATCGGGATCAAGGACGTGGCCAGGGCGGCCGGGGTCTCCCCCGCCACCGTGTCGCGGGTGCTGGGCAACGGGCCCGTTTCGGCCGATCTGCGCGAGAAGGTGGAAGCGGCGATCCGCGCCACCGGCTACCGGCCGAATCTCTCGGCGCGCCGCCTGCGCTCGCAACACACCCGCACCATCGGGCTCGTCGTCTCCGACATCCGCAACCCGTTCTTCACCGCCCTCTCCCGAGCGGTCGAGGACGCCGCCTACAAGGCCGAGATGCGGGTGATCCTGTGCAACACCGACGAGAACCCGGCGCGCGAGGCGATGTATCTGCGCCTCATGCAGGAGGAGCGGATCACCGGGCTGATCTACGCCCCGACCCGCGCCGGCTCCGACGCGCTCGAGGGGCTGAGCTTCGACTTTCCCGTCGTACTGGTCGACCGGTCGGGACCGCCGAGCCTCCACGACTCGGTGGTGATCGACAATCCCGAGGCGAGCCGAACCCTCGTCGACCATCTCTTCGCCGGCGGCCGGCGGCGCATCGGCGGGCTCTTCGGCAACACCTCGTCGACGGCGGTGGAGCGCCACCGCGGCTACGTCGCCGCCATGACCGCGCTCGGCTTGGTGCCCGAAGCGCGCTTCGTCGCCCCGACGGTGGAGGCCGCGGCGGAGGAAGCGGCGCGTTGGCTCGCCGGTCCGGACCGGCCGGAGGCGCTGATCGCCTCGAACGGCCTGATCCTGCTCGGCCTCTACAGGACCGCCCGCTCCCTCGGTCTCGACGTTCCCGGCGATCTGGCGCTCGCCGGGTTCGACGCCGACGTGTGGACCGAGATCGTCGGCCCCGGCCTGACGGTGATCGAACAACCGGTCGCCGAGATCGGCCGGACGGCGATGGCGCTGCTCTTCGAGCGCCTCGAACTGCCTGAGATGGCGCCGCGCAAGATCGTCCTCGCCGGACGGCTTCTGGTGCGCGGCTCGAGCGGGACGCCGGCCGACCTCACCGGCTGAGGCCGGGCAACGGCAGCGGACCGTCGGTCTTGTGCGAGCGCATGGCGAAGCTGGTGCGGATGTCGGCGATCGCCGGCAGGGACAGGAGCCGCCGCAGCACCGTCGATTCGTAGGTCGCCATGTCGGGAACCACCACCTCGAGCAGATAGTCGGTATCGCCGGAGGTCAGGTGACAGGCGACGACCTCGGGCATGTCGAGGACGGCGGCGACGAAGGCGTCGGCGTTCTCGTGGGAATGGCGGGCGACGCGGATGCCGGCGAAGACCGTCAGGCCGAGACCGATGGCGGCGCGGTCGAGCAGGGCGCGACAGGCGGTGATCACGCCGGCCCGTTCGAGCAGCTTCACCCGCCGCGAGCACGGTGACGGCGACAGGCCGACGCGTTCGGCCAGGACGACGTTGGGAATTCGGGCGTCGGCCTGGAGCTCGCGGAGGATCCGCAGGTCGATCTCGTCGAGACGCAATTCGGCACGTTCACTCAATTCATCCTCCCGATGGCGATGATCCTGCCAATATGGACCCCACGGACGTGGCATATTCGCCATGATCGGCGGCGGCAAGCGGCGTATTCTCGTCGTCGAAGGAGAACGCCATGTCCGACAGGTCGCACTTCCGCGGATTTTCCACGCGCGCCATTCATCACGGCTACGATCCGCTCGCCCATCACGGCGCGCTCAACCCGCCGGTCCATCTCACCTCGACCTTCGTCTTCGACAGCGTCGCCACCGGTGCGGCGCGTTTCGCCGGCACCGAGGAGGGCTACATCTACGGCCGGGTGGGCAACCCCACCGTCACGGTGCTGGAGAAGCGCCTCGCCGACCTCGAGGGTGGCGAAGCGGGGCTCGCCACCTCCTCGGGGATGGGCGCGATCACGGCGGTGTTGTGGACGCTGCTCGGCGCCGGCGACGAAGTCGTCGCCGACCGGACGCTCTACGGCTGCACCTTCGGCCTGCTCGAACACCACATGCCGAAATTCGGGGTGACGACGCGTTTCGCCGACCTCACCGAGATCGAGACGCTGCGCGCCGCGATCGGCCCGAAGACGCGGCTGGTGATCACCGAGACGCCGTCGAATCCCAACATGCGGGTGGTGGACATCGCCGCGGTGGCCGAGGTGTGCCGCGCCGCCGGCGTCATGCTGGTGGTCGACAACACCTATTGCACCCCCTATCTGCAGCGCCCGCTCGAGCTCGGCGCCGACATCGTCGTCCATTCGGCGACGAAGTATCTCGGTGGCCACGGCGACCTTCTCGCCGGCGCGGTGATCGCCTCGAAGGAGCTCGTCGACCGCTTCCGTTTCGTCGGCGTCAAGGAGTTGAACGGCGCCTGCATCTCCGCCTTCGACGCCTTCCTGGTGTTGCGCGGGCTGAAGACCCTCGCCCTGCGCATGGATCGCCACTGCGCCACCGCGAGCCGGCTCGCCGCCGAACTCGAGGCCCATCCGGCCGTGGCGCGAGTCCACTACCCCGGCCTCGACAGCCATCCGCAGAAGGCGCTGGCGGCGCGACAGATGCGCGCCATGGGCGGCATGATCGCGCTCGAACTGAAGGGCGGGCTCGAAGCCGGGCGCGTCTTCATGGACGCGGTCGAACTCGCCACCCGCGCCGTCAGTCTCGGCGACGCCGAGACATTGGTCCAGCACCCGGCCAGCATGACCCACTCGACCTACGCGCCGGAGGAGCGGGCGAAGCACGGTTTCACCGACGGGCTCGTCCGCCTGTCGGTCGGGCTCGAGGACCACGACGACATCCGCGACGATCTCTTCCGGGCGCTCGACCGGGCCGGCGCCGGTTGACGCGGTCGCGGGGGATTTCCCCGCCGACCTTTCCGGCATAGAGTTGCCGACCGAAGCCGAACCGAGGGTCGAGACACGATGACCAGTTCGCGTGAGATCTTCACCTGCGTGATGATCAAGCCGACCCATTACGACGACGACGGCTATCCGATCCTGTGGTGGCGCTCGCTCATCCCGTCGAACTCGCTCGCGGCGATGAACGGACTGCTGCTCGACGCCGCCGACCGCCGGATCCTCGGGCCCGACGTCGACATCCGCGGCCTCACCATCGACGAGCCCAACACCCGCATCGATCCGCCGGCGCTGATCGCCGGGTTGCGGGCGACCGGCGGCAAGGCGTTGATCGCCTTCGTCGGGGTGCAGTCGAACCAGTTCCCGCGTGCGGTCGACCTCTCGCGCCCCTTCCTCGCCGCCGGCTATCCGGTGGTGATCGGCGGTTTCCACGTCTCCGGCTGTCTGGCGATGCTGAAGGAGCGCCCGGCCGAACTGGTGGCGGCCGAGGCGATGGGCATCACCCTGTTCGCCGGCGAGGCCGAGGAGGGACGCCTCGACCGGGTGCTGCGCGACGCCTGGGCGGGGACCCTGCAACCGGTCTACGACTACATGGCCGACCTGCCGTCGCTCGCCGGCGCACCGACGCCGTTCCTGCCCGTCGACACGCTGAGGGGGACGCGCAACGAATTCTCGAGTTTCGACCTCGGGCGCGGCTGCCCCTACCAATGCTCGTTCTGCACCATCATCAACGTCCAGGGCCGCAAGAGCCGCTTCCGCACCGCCGACGACCTCGAGCGGATCATCCGCTCGAACTGGGCGCAGGGCATCCGCAAGTTCTTCATCACCGACGACGACCTCGCCCGAAACAAGAACTGGGAGGCCTTCTTCGACCGGATGATCGAGCTGCGAGCCGAGTTGAAGATCCGCCTCGAGATCTTCGTCCAGGTCGACACCGGCTGCCACCGCATCCCCGGTTTCATCGACAAGGCGGTGGCGGCGGGCGTGAGCCGAGTGTTCATCGGGCTGGAGAACATCAACCCTGACAACCTCCTGCACGTGCAGAAACGGCAGAACAAGATCACCGACTACCGCCACATGCTGCAGCAGTGGTGGAAGCACGGGGTGGCGATCTACGCCGGCTACATCATCGGCTTCCCGGCCGACACCAAGGAGAAGATCCTCCGCGACATCGAGATCATCAAGCGTGAGCTGCCGATCAACGTGCTGGAGTTCTTCTTCCTTTCGCCGTTGCCGGGCTCCGCCGACCACAAGGCGCACGTCGAGGGCGGCCACTGGATGGACCCGGATCTCAACAAGCTCGATCTCTTCCACCGCGTCGTCCATCACCCGACGATGTCGGATCGCGAGTGGGAGGAGGCATATCACGCCGCTTGGCGCGCCTTCTATTCCTGGGACCACATCGAGACGATGAGCCGACGCGGCGCGGCTTCGCAGAAGAAGGGGATGAACATCGACGAGATCATCGAGTTCTACTCGATGTACGCGGTGGAGAACCTCCACCCGCTCGAGGGTGGCATCCTGCGCAGGAAACATCGCCGCGACCGGCGTCCGGGGCTGCCGCTGGTCAACCCCCTTCTCTTCTATCCGGCCCACGCCGTCGAGACCTTGGTGAAGATGGCGAAGTTCGCCTGGTACTACGGCCGCGCCCGGCTCATCCATCGTCGCGTCCACGCCGATCCGAACCGCAAGTCCTACACCGACATCGCCCTCACCCCGCCGAACGCGGAGGAATTCGAGGAGTTGGGCCTCTTCACCGAGACGACAGGCGCGGAAGGCGCGATCCGCCGCAAGCAACAACTCGACGCCGCGACCATGCCCAAGGCGGGCTGAAGGCGAACCCGCGCCGGTGGCGCTCTCCCCGACGGCTTCGAGGACCACGTGCGCCGGAGCGCCCATCGCTTCGCGGCAGAGAGACGCGACGTGACCGCAGAGGCGATGGATGCCGAGATCCGCATCCGGCGGGCGTTTTCTTCGCAACCCCGCGGTCGACGTCGCGTCACACGCCGCGGTGAACGGCGACACGGGCGGACGGCGCTTGACAACGGGTGGTCGGGCCGGCCTCATGAATCGATTGAAGCGCGATCGGCGGCGATCGTCCCGGCCCGTGCCGGTGCTCGTCGCGCGGATCGACGACACCCTGCCGGAGGGCGGTTCCCGCCGGGTCGCTTCGAGCCCCGCCACACGGCGGGTGACGCCACGAGGAGGGCGAGACCATGACCGGCAACTCCGTTACCCCATCCACCACCGACGTCGCCGCGACCGAACACGAGAACGAGTTGTCCGAAGCCGAACTGGCGTCGGTGGCCGGCGGCGCGACCGTGCCGGTGAAGAAGAAGCCGCAACCCGGATCCGGGAGCGGCTCGGAGACCCACGATTCCAGCCTGAAGAACCAGTCGACCAAGCTGCGTTGAGGCGGCGACGACGAAAGGTCCGAAATCGGGGCGACGTCCGACCGGCGTCGCCCCGTTTCCGTGTGGCGGACCCTCGGGTGCCCGCCGCCATGGCGAACGGTCGCCCGCGGAGAGCGTTCAGGCTTCCTCGCGGCTCTCCGCGCCGGCGAAGGCGAGCATGCGGCGGGCGGCGCCCTCGGCGCGCTGCAACTCGCGACGCAGCCACTCGCCGCGCCGACGCGCTCGGAACTGGGCGAAGCGCAACAGAAGGGATCGCAAGGGATCGCCGAACGGACGGGCCAGCGTGATCGTCCAAGCGGGCAGGCTCCGCAACACGTCGTCCTCGAGGCTGAGGATCTCCTCCCAGCTTCCGGGATCGCCCTGTCGGCCGCAGCGTCCGAAGAGCTGACGGTCGATGCGCCGCGATTCGTAGCGTTCGGTGGAGACGACGTGCAGGCCGCCCCGATCGGCCACCCCGGGTCCGAGACGAATGTCGGTGCCGCGCCCGGCCATGTTGGTGGCGACCGAGATCGATCCGGCGATGCCGGCCTCGGCGATGATCGCCGCTTCGTCCGCCTCGCTCAACGCGTTGAGGAGGCGGTGCGGTTCGCCGGCGGCGTCGAGCAGGCGAGAGACCTCCCGGCTGTCGAGCACCGATCGGACGCCGACCAACACCGGTCGACCGGTGGCCCGGATCAACGCGGCGTGGCGAGCGGCGAGGGCGAGCTTCTCGGCCCGGGTGTCGCAGACCCGGCGCCCCACGGAGCGACGATCGATCGGTCGATGGGTGGGAACGCGGGCGAAACGCAGCCCGTAACCGCGGGCGAGTTCGTCGCGGGCTTCGGCGAGCGTGCCGGACATGCCCGAGAGATGGAGATAGCGGCGGAAGAAGGCCTCGTGGGTGAGCCGGGCGGCGACGCGGCTCGGCGCCGTCACCGAGAGTCCCTCCTTGGCCTGGACCATCTGATGGAGGCCGCGTTCCCAGGTGCGATCGGAAGCGGCGCGGCCGGTGCCGAGATCGACGATCGCGACGGCACCATCGTTCAGGACGTAGTCGCGATCGCGGTGCAACAGGTGGAGCGCCATCAGCGCCTGCTGCGCCAGTTGCTCGCGCCAGGGGGCATTGGCGAAGACGCCCCCGACGGCGAGGCCGAGATCGCGCAACCGTGTGCGGCCGGTCGGCGTCAGCCGCGTGGCGCGGGCATCGGCGGCGACGACGAAGTCGACCCCGGCGACGAGGCGTTGGGCGAGGCGCACCGCCGTCACGGCGGCCGCGGCGAGCTCGGAGGCCGGTTCGGGCTCGGAGATGATCAACGGCGTCGCGGCCTGATCGACCAGCACGCTGTCGGCCTCGTCGACGACCGCGACCTGAAGACCGCGCAGGATGAGGCCGCGCCCCGGCCCCTCGGCCCGTCGCGCGGCGAGTTCGGTGAGCAGGGCGCTGTCGGCGCGGCGCCCCAGGCGCAGGCGATCGGTGAGATGGTCGTACATCACCTGCCTCGGCGTCACGTAGACGATCGAGCGGCCGTAGGCGGCGCGGCGGACATCCTCGTCGAGACCGCCGACGACCGCGGTGGAGGAGAGGCCGAGTGCGTCGAACAACGGCCGCATCGTCGCCGCGTCGCGGGCGGCGAGGTAGTCGTTGGCGGTGACCACGTGGACGGCCCGGCCAGCAAGGGCGTGGATCGCGGCGACGAAGGCGGCGACCAGGGTCTTGCCCTCGCCGGTCTCCATCTCGACCGCTCCTCCCTGCAACATCGACCATGCGGCGAACAGTTGCACGTCGTGGGCGCACAGGCCGAGCCGCTCTTCGCCCAGATACCTCAGCCGGGCGAAGGCGACGAGGAGGTCGTCGCGGCCGACGTCGCGGGCACGCAGCCGGGCGGCGAGGTCGACGGCGCGGATCTCCTCGCCCGCACGAGCGCGAACGGCGGCGGCGAGCCCCTCGAGCGACAGCCGCCAGGCCCGGCGCGGCAGGGTGAAGGCCGGCGTCGGCCCCACGGAGATGCCGGCGGGTCGCGACGGGTAGGCTCCGAGTGTCGGCGCACCGCCCGCCACCTCACACCTCCAGCCGACCGAGGAAGAGCCGTCGCGCCGCGCGCCACATCTGGGTGGCGACCGGCTCCGGCGCATGCTCGAACCTCAGGTGGACGCGCCGCCCGATGCGATCGCCGGCGAGCCGGCCGACGGGGGCGAGTTCGAGCTCGTAGACGTTCTCGAGGGTACGGAGTTCCGCCGGAAAACGAGGGTCGAGGGCGAAGCTGCCACCGCCATCGAGGGCGAAGGCGCGGTGAGGGAGACGGGTCTGGCCGCCCGGAACGATGCGGACGAGACCCCCCTCGCCCGCACCGGCACCATCGGCTCCGAGAACTTCGATGCGCTCGATCCCGTGTTGGATCGCTCCGAAGGCGTCCTGGCCGACGACGGCGGTGACGGGAAGCCGGTCGGGTTCGTAGACGTAGCCGAATACGGAACCGCGCGGCAGGAAGACGCCGAGCCGGTCGCCGGCCGGCAGAGGAGTGAAGATGCCGGCACCGGGGGCGACGATCGTCTGCGCCCCCTTGCGCTCGGCGGTGCGGCGGCGCGAGGCCTCGACCGCCTCGATCTCTTCCCTCAGGAGCGCCGCCTGGACCGGATCGGTGAAGGCGGCGGCGCGCAGGCGCACGCGCAGCGCCTCGAGTTCGGCCTCGAGCGAACGCAACTGCGCATCGACGGTCGGGTCCTCCAGTTCGGCGAGCGGCGTTCCGCGCTCGACCCGATCGCCCGGCACGGCGAGCAGGCGCAACAGGATGCCGTCGGCCTCGACCCGGACGTGGGTCGCCTCCGGGGCGGAGACGATCCCATCGGCGAGGGTGGTGCGCGGGATCGGCAGGAGGAAGAGGAGGGCGGCGACCACCGAGAACGCCGCGCCGAGGCCGGCGACGACGCGTCCCGGGCGGTCGCGGATCATGCGCCCGCGGCCGAGGCCGGAGAGCGCCTTCGCCGCCGGCAGGAGGACGAGAAGCGCGAGGGTCCACAGCGCCAGAAGGACGCCGGGGAGAAGATACTCGGTGGAGAGGTGGAGGGCGATGGCGAAGGCGACGAGGAGACGATAGGCGGCCGCGGCGGGCCCGTAGATCGTGAGCCAGAAGGTCTCTCCCGGCTCGGCGGCCGGAGACCGCGAGGTCTCGTCGCCGAGAAGCCAGCGTGATCCCAGATGGGCGAGGCGGCGCTGGGCGCGCTGGGCGAGATTGGGAATGCCGAGCAGGTCGCAGAGGATGAAGTAGCCGTCGAAGCGCAGCAGCGGATTGCCGTTGAAGAGCACCGTCCCGACGCCGCCGACGAGCATCAGGGCGCGCAGGAAGCTGCGGGCCCCGCCCGCCTCGACGAGCGGCCAGAGCAGCGCGGCGGCGGCGGCGACGGCGAGATCCGACATCATGCCGGCGGCGGCGACCGCGATGCGGCGGCGACGTTCGGGGAGGTCGATCGACCCGGATGCGTCGACATAGGGCATCGGAACGAAGAGAAGGAAGACGACGCCGACGTCGTGGACCCGACCGCCGAAGGCCGTCACCGCGAGGGCGTGCGCCGTTTCGTGCAGGGCCTTGAGAAGGAGATAGGCGACGGCGAGCCCGAGGAGCGAGGTCGGTGCCAGTACGCGGTCGGCCAGGCTCTCGCTCATCTCCTCCCAGTGGAGCGTGACCGAGGCGAGACCGGCGACGAAGAGAGCGAGCCACAGGATCAGTCCGGGCACCGACCACAGGATTCGGGCGAAGGGCGCGACCCAGGCGAGCAGCGGCCCCGGATCGAGGAGCTTCACCTTCATCATCAGTGGCGCCGACATCCAGCGGCGGCGGGCGAGAAGCGTGTCGAGCCTCTCGCGCTCCATCAGTTCCTCGGGATCGGCGCCGCTCGCCCCGTCGAGGAGGTCGGCGCGGTGGAGCTGGTGGAGGAGGGCGATGACCTCGTCCTGGGTCGGCGCGTCGTCTCCGAGGCGCGCCGCCGCCGAGCGCCAGATGTCCTCGACGCGCGCCTTCCCGTCGAACTGACCGATGAGGAAATGCGCGGCGGGCGAGAAGCGGTGGCGCCGATCGCCTGCCCGATCGTGGGCGAGCCACCACACCCTGCCGCGGTAGACGTGGCGGGCGAAGGCGACGTCGCGGCGCAGGGCCGGGCGGAGGTCGGCGACGCGATGCCAATGGGGGCTGAAGAGGACCCGGTGCATGTCACGGGCTCCAGCGCCACAGGGTCGTCCGCAGCCAGGGCCGGACACGATGGAGCAGCACGTCGGAGACCGGGCGGTCGCCGGTCTCGATCTTGACGATGCCCTGCATGCCCGGGCGCAGACCCGGGATCGACGCGGCGAGGTCGCCCTCGACGCGGAAGAGATTGCGCCCGTCCTCGTTCTGGGCCACCGGGCTGACGCGTGCGACACGCAACGCCAACGGCCGATCGGGAAACGACGAGAGCACCAGCGTACCGGTCTGGCCCGGCTCGATCAGGGCGACGTCGCGTTCGTCGATCCGGGCGGCGATGCGATAGTCGTCGAGAGGAGCGACTTCGAAGAGGACGTCGCCGCGCTGCACCGGGGCTCCGAGAGCGCGGGAGAGATCGCCCTTGACCACCAGCCCGTCGAAGGGGGCGCGCACCTCGATCCGCGCGAGTTGCTCCTCGATCAGGTCGAGGCGGGCCTGGGCCTGATCGATCTGGGCGCGCAGCACCTGGGTGCGGGTACGCTCGGATTCGGCCAGAGCGCGCTGGTGCTCGCGCTGGTATTTGTCGCGCTCCGCCCGCCAACGGGCCTTCTCGATCTGGAGTTCCCGGTCGTCGAGGCGGGCGAGCAGGTCCCCGGCCTTCACCGTGTCGCCGGCGCGCACTTCGGCGCGGGCGACGAAACCGGCGATCGGCGCGGTGACGACCCGGTGGACGGACCCCTCGAGCGTCGCCGGACCGGCGACGCGCAACGGCGCCGACGCCGAAACGAGCACCCCCACGACCGCCAGACCGGCGAGGAGTCCCAGCTTGGTGCCGACGTGACCGGATCCGAAGACGCGGGCGAGGCCGGTGCGGGCGACCTCGCCGGCATGGGCGAGGAGCGAACGGTCGTCGCGCCGCTTCAACCGCAACGCCGGTCCGACGAGCGTGGCGAAGAGGCGCAGGAACTCGATCTGCTCGGCCGAGAGCGCGCCGCGACCGCCCACCGAGATCACGGCGGCGACGGCGCCGTCGACGGCGACCGGCACGGAGACGACTTGGCGCGCCTCGACCGCCTCGAGCACGGCGAGATGGGCGCGACGGACGAGCGGTACGGCGGCGGGCGGCGGCGGGACGAGGATGTCCTCGCCCTGATCGAGGCACTCCTGCATGGCGGTGCGCAGCGCCGTGAGCAGCGGCGCCCCCTGCGCCGCGACGAAACCGTGCGAAAGAGCCGCGACCTCGTCGATCCGGTCGCCCTCGGCGACGGCGAGACCGACCCAGTCGGCTTCGAGCAGGCGGCGCAGTTCGAGGGCGAGCGCATTGAGGCCGAGGCGGGTGTCGGCCGCCTCGAGCAGACGGGCGGTGAGGTCCATGACCTCGATCAGCCGGCGCGATGGCAGAAGACTGCGGCGCCGCACCAGAGCTTCGATCCAGGCGGCACCCCATTGCAGACGGCGGGCGAGATCGGGGATCTCCGCCGGTTCGCGGGCGGCGCAATCGCAGGCGACCACCGCTTGCACCGCATCGTCGACGACGATCGGGTAGGCGAGGGCGAGGAAGCCGGGGCCGGCCTCGCCGGCGGCGCGGCGGCGGGTGACGCCGCGCCCCTCGGCCAATGCCGCCTCGCAGACGATGGAGAGATCGGCGCCGATCTCCGCGTCCGGCGGATGGACGGCGAGGGATTCGAACGCATCGGCGCCGGGGGTGCGCACGACGACGACCCCGACACGGAAACCGCCCAGGAACTCGGCGAGCAGGGCGAGCCAGGCACGCGCATGCTCCTCGGCGCCGACGGCGCCGCGCAGCCTCTGCCAAGCGTCCGCCGCCGCACCGGAAGGGCCGGCGGTGGCGGGTGTTTCGGCCGTCATCGCGACGCCTTCCTCGATCGCCCGGGCATCAGGCGAGCCTGCGGGCGGACCAGTCGATGCGCCTGGGCAGGGTCGACACCGGGTCGATCGCGATCCATTCGGCGCTCACCGGCGCGACTTCCGGCGGCGCGACCGCATCCGACGCCACCGCCGAGGCGTCTTCGTCGAACCAGCCGACCTCCACTTCGCCGTCGTCGAGCGCGGCGACGCTCACCTCCTGCGCGAGGCCGAACCCATCGAGGCCGAGGGCACGGATCGCGTCGAGCACGACGGCGTCCGCGGCCGACGCCGGGTCGGCGAAGGCGAGGGCGTCCGTCTCTACCTCCGACGGGCCTTCGACGGCGGCGAGGGTGTAGTGGCGGGTGATGGCGGTGATCGACGACAGCAGCGGATATTCGCTGCTGCTCGGGCCGAAGAGTTCGAGGGTGAAGTCGTCGCTCGGCTCGCGGGTGGTGACGTCGAAGACGGTCGGCCGATAGCCGCCGGTCGCCTCGCCGTAGGCGCCGAGGTAGTCGGGCGAGCCCGCCCCCGGTCCATCGGGGAAGTAGAACTCGCGATAGAAGGCGGCGTTGGTGATCGGGCCGTCGTTGCCGATGGCGGTGTCGTTGAGGGTGCCGTCCTGGGCACGCACGACGACGCCGCCGGCGTGGTCGCCGGGCAACGCCGTCTCGACCCGGCCGGGCCAGAACAGGATCTCGACGCTGTCGGAAGCCCAGGCGCGTTCGATCACGGCGAGGCCGGCCAAGGCGTTCGAGCGGATCACCTGCGAGATCTGCATGTAGACGTTCGCGCCGTGGGCGTAGATGTCGGCGGTCGGAATGTGATCGGCCGACTGGACCAGCTCGACGTCGAGGGTGCCGTAATAGGGCCTGAGGTCGTTCTTCGAGCCGATGCTGCCGGTCGCCTCCAGCTCGAGCCGCAGGGTGCGGATCAGGCCGGGATCGTCGACGTCGTCGAAGGCGTAGTCGACGTAGCCGTCCTCGGTGTACACGACGTGTCCGTCGAGGATGTCGCCGTCGGCGAAGATGTGGGTGGTGCCGAGCGGGTTGTCGATCAGGCCGGCGATGATCACGTCGCCGCCGTTGTTGACGATCGACACCAGGGTGTCGGCCTCGCTCTCGTCGGCCCCGTCGACGTCGAAGATGCCGACCACGTCGAAGGTGAAGGCGCGGGCGTCACCGACGTCGATGAGGACGTCCTCGCCCGAGGTCGGGACGCGATGACCGATGGCGTCGATGTCGCCGATGATCAGGTCGCGTTGGCTGTCGCTGACGATCGAGATGTCGCCGGCGCCCTGCTGCACCGACCAGGCCCCGGCGTCGCCGCGGATGACGCCGCGGGTGCCGGCGCGGAAGACGGCGTCGCCGGTGGCGTTGATGCGCAGGGCGTCGACCTCGATGGCGCCGGCGCCGACGTTGTCGCCCTCGTCGAGACCGCCGTTCACGGTGACGTTGTTCGCCGTGACGATGGTGCCGGAGGCGTTGATCTCCAGCGTGGCGTTGGCGAAGAACGGCCGGATCAGCTCGACGTCGGCGTCGAAGAGGATGTTGGCCGAGGTCAGGTCGGTGACGATCCACTCGCTGCCGGGCTTGTCGCCCTCGACGAAGTTGTGGCGCGTCGCGGTGGCGCTCATGCCGTGGCCGGCGTCGAGGCCGTTGGTGGCGTCGACGACCAGCGAGCGCGTGCGCAACACGGCGGCGTCGCGGGCGTCGATCAGCGTCGCCACCTCGCCGGTGGTGTAGGACTCGGCGGTGTTGGCGCCGAGGAGACCATCGAAGCGGGCGTAGCTGTCGGTGGAGATCGCGTAGGCGCCGTCGGCGACCAGCGCGGCGAGGGTGAGCTCGGTCCGCCCCTTGAGGTCGGCGTCTTCGTCGACGGTGACGCGGACGTCCTCGTCGGCGTCGGCGACGGCGGTGGCCTTGGAAACGGCGCCGGCGGCGTCGGAGTCGGCTTGCGCGGTCGAGCGGATGTCGGCGTCGAGGATCTCGGCGCGGAGCTCGAGCGTGTCGAGCGCGACGATCTCGCTGTCGGCGTCGGCGAAGACCTCGGTGAGCGAGCCGCCGACCAGGTAGGAGCCGGCGGGCGAGCCGTCGACGCCGTTGCGGCCGGCGAGCGCATCGACCGCGCCGCCGCTCGAGTCGGCGGTCATCACGGTGATAACGTCGTGGCTGGTCTCGGCGACGATCGAGGTCTCGGGGGCGTTGACGCGGGCGGCGCGGCCGAGGCCGGCGCGGGTGGTGTGGAACAGCGAGGCGCGGGCGTCGGCGTCCGAATGGCTTCCGAGGACGGACCCGGCATCGGTGTCGGCCGTGGCGCGGACGTCGAGGAAGGCCCGGGCGGCGATGTCGGCGGTTTCGGCGACGAGGACGACGTTGTCCTCGCCGGCCTCGTCGTCGCGATCGCCGACGATCACCTCGGTGGTCGCGGTCAGGATCGCGCGGGTGTTGGAGAAGCTCGCGGAGATCGCCCCACCACCGCCGCCGCCGGCGAAGCTCGCCACCGCGGCGTGGTTGTCGGCGGTGATCGCCAGAGCGCCCTCCGCCTCGATGCGGCTCGGCTGGCCGCCGGTGCCGTCGACGAAGACGGTGACGGTCTCGTCGACCTCGGCCAGGGCGCGGTTGTCGCTGCCGGCGAAGGCGGCGCCGGCGAAGCCGGTGGCCGGGAGGTTCGAGCGGCCGTCGCCGATCGAATAAGCGGTCGCGCCGGGGATGCCGGCGTTGGTCGGGGCGCTGCCGCCGATCGCCGCGATGGTGACGTCGTCGCCGTAGATCTCGGTGCCGGGCCGGAGCGTCAGGACGACCTCGCCGTCGACGGTGAGGTCGGCCTGGACGACACCGCCGCTGCCGATCAGCGCCTCCGCGACGCCGCGGGCGGTGGCGTCGCCCTCGGCTTCGCCCTCGGCGCGGACGGTGACGTCACCGTTGGCGGTGACGATGCCGTCGAGGGTCAGGGCGACGGTGGTATCGACCACCGTGTCGATGTTGACGCC
>JAOTSD010000060.1 GCA_030247555.1 Siculibacillus sp.
CGCGCTTGGCGAGTCCCGCGGCGAGTTCCGGCAGGGCGGTGAAGATGTCGGCGACGAGGCCGTAGTCGGCGACTTGGAAGATCGGCGCCTCCTCGTCCTTGTTGATCGCCACGATCACCTTGCTGTCCTTCATGCCGGCGAGGTGCTGGATGGCGCCGGAGATGCCGCAGGCGACGTAGAGTTCCGGAGCGACCACCTTGCCGGTCTGGCCGACCTGCCAGTCGTTCGGCGCATAGCCGGCGTCGACCGCGGCGCGCGAGGCACCGATCGCCGCCCCGAGCCGGTCGGCGACGGGCTCGATGTAGGTGGCGAAGTTCTCGCGGTTGGCGATGGCGCGGCCGCCCGAGACGATGATCTTGGCCGAGGTCAGTTCCGGACGGTCCGACTTCGACAGTTCCTCGCCGACGAAGGTCGACAGGCCCGGGTCGGCGGCGGCCGAGACCGCCTCGATCGGGGCCGAGCCGCCCTTCGCGGCCGCTTGGAAGGAGGCGGTGCGGACCGTGACCACCTTCTTGGCGTCCTTCGACTTCACCACCTGGATGGCGTTGCCGGCGTAGATCGGACGCTCGAAGGTGTCGGCGGCGACCACCTTGGTGATTTCGGAGATGTGCATCACGTCGAGGAGAGCGGCGACACGCGGCAGGATGTTCTTGGCCGACGAGGTCGCCGGCGCGACGATCGCGTCGTAGCCGCCGGCGAGGCCGACGACGAGAGCGGCCATCGGCTCGGCGAGCTGGTGGGCGAGCGAGGCGTCGTCGGCGGTGAGCACCTTGGCGACGCCGGCGAGCTCGGCCGCCTGAGACGCCGCGCCGGCGACGCCGGAGCCGGCGACCAGCACGTGGACGTCGCCGCCCATCCGGGAGGCGGCGGTGAGCGCCTTGGCAGTGGCGTCCTTGAGGGTGGCGCCGTCGTGTTCGGCGATGAGAAGAACGGTCATTCTTGCGGCCTCCTTCAGATCACGCCGGCTTCATCGGCGAGCTTCGCGACCAGTTCGGCGACCGAACCGACCTTGACGCCGGCCTTGCGGCCGGCCGGCTCACGGGTCTCGAGCACCTCGAGACGGGGGGTGACGTCGACGCCGTAGTCGGCCGGCGACTTCTCGTCGATCGGCTTCTTCTTGGCCTTCATGATGTTGGGCAACGAGGCGTAGCGCGGCTCGTTGAGGCGCAGATCGGTGGTGACGATCGACGGCATCTTCAAGGACACGGTCTGCAGGCCGCCGTCGACCTCGCGGGTCACCGACACGGTGTCGCCGGAGACCTCGACCTTGGAGGCGAAGGTGCCCTGGGCGAGACCGGTGAGCGCCGCCAGCATCTGACCCGTCGCATTGGCGTCGTCGTCGATCGCCTGCTTGCCGAGGACCACCAGGCCCGGGGCTTCCGTCGCGACGATGCCGGCGAGGATCTTGGCCACCGCCAGCGGCTCGACCGGGCCGTCGACCTTGACCAGGATGCCGCGGTCGGCGCCCATGGCGAGGCCGGTGCGCAGGGTCTCCGAGGCCTGGGCCGGACCGATGGAGACGACGACGATCTCGGTGGCGACGCCCTTTTCCTTGAGCCGGATCGCTTCTTCGACGGCGATCTCGTCGAAGGGGTTCATCGACATCTTCACGTTGGCGAGGTCGACCCCCGAACCGTCCGGCTTCACCCGGATCTTCACGTTGTAGTCGACCACCCGCTTCACGGGCACCAGGATCTTCATGGGGCAAGGTCTCCGGTCAGGCCGGCGGGGCCGGCGCTACGATCCACGTCCGCGCCGAATGCGGGGAATCCGTCCCCGTCCGGCGCGAAAACGACGGGAAAATGCGGCCCGGACGCTACCGGCGTCGACCGGCGATGTCAATTCGAGATGTATACGAAACCGACAAGAAATTGACGTTTGGTGCGGCGGCGGAAAACCGCCACGAATCGCGGATCGCGGATCGCCGGGTCCGCGCCGTGGGAGCCGACTACGACCAAGGGAGAGCCGGGTCCGACGCCTCGATCCGGTGGCATGTCAGCGATTGGCTCCGGGAACCCACAGGACGTCGGCGCGGCCGCGATCGTTGACGAAGCGGGCGGCGACGAAGAAGAAGTCGGAGAGCCGGTTGACGTAGGCCATCGCCTGAGGCGAGACGGCGCCGGGGGCTTCGACGATCATCTCCACCATCAGACGCTCGGCGCGGCGCGACACCGTACGGGCGAGATGGAGATGGGCGGCGGCGGCGGAACCACCGGGCAGGACGAAGGATTTCAGCGGCTCGAGTTCGGCGTTGAGTTCGTCGATCTCGCGCTCCAGCCGGTCGACCTGGGACTGGACGACGCGCAACGGCTCCCACTTGGTCTCGGCGTCCGGCGGTGTGGCGAGGTCGGCGCCGAGATCGAAGAGATCGTTCTGGATACGGGCGAGCATGGCGTCGAGCCGAGAGTGATCGCCGGTGTGGAGGCGGGTGAGGCCGACGACGGCGTTGGTTTCGTCGACGGTGCCGTAGGCGGCGACGCGCGGCGACGACTTGGGCAGGCGTTCGCCGGTGACCAGCGCCGTCGATCCGTCGTCGCCCTTGCGGGTGTAGATGCGGTTGAGCACGACCATGTCGTCTTCGTCCTTCTCCGCCGCGCGGGTCTCGCGTCGCGGCTCAGCGTCCGAGCCAGAGGATCGCCACCACCAGCAGCAGGGCGAAGGCCTGGAGGCCGACGCGCCAGCGCATCAGCCGTTGCGATCGCTGCGGGCTGCCGCCGCGGGCCATGTTGAGCACGCCGAGGCCGAGGATCGCCAGCACGGCGATCATCACCAGGGCCAGTGTCCAGTCGGCGATCCCGGTCATTCCCGTTCCTCCGTCCGCGCCGATCGACGTGGGAGATTCCGCCGACCTCGGCATCTGCCCGTCGACGCCGTCACTCCCGATCCGAAACCCAACCCGCCAACCGCGACAGCCATCGGTCGGGGAGCAGGCGGCGGGCGACGTCGAAGATCAGCGTCGGCGTGGTGACCCGATAGGTGGGGCGCGGCCGCGGCGATTCCAGCGCATGGATCAGTCTGTCGACGACCGCCTCGGGCGGCAACTTGAATCGGGTCGATCCGCCGCGCCCCATGCGGGCGAGGCGGCGGCGGTAGACCTCGGCGTGGGCGGATCCTTCGATGTCGATGTTGGCGCGGAAATGCGCCATGGCGTTGGGCACGAAGTTCGTCGCGATCGGACCGGGGCGGATGGAGATCACGTCGATGCCGGTCCCGGCGAGTTCCATGCGCAGCGTGTCGGTGAGGCCCTCGAGGGCGAATTTCGAGGCGATGTAGGCGCCGCGGTATTTCATGGCGACGATGCCGAGCACCGAGGAGCACTGGACGATGCGGCCGCGTCCCGCGCTCCGCATCGCCGGGATCAGGCGGCGGGCGAGGTCGTGCCAGCCGAAGAAGTTGACTTCGAACTGGGCGCGCAGGACGTCCGGGGCCAGGTCCTCGACCGCGCCGGGCTGGCCGTGGGCGCCGTTGTTGAACACCGCATAGAGACGGCCGTCGGTCGCGGCGATCACGCGGGCGGCGCAGGCCTCGATCGCGGCGGGATCGCGGTAGTCGAGGTGGATCGCCTCGACGCCGGCGATGGCGTCGAGCATGGCGAGGTCCTCGGGCTTTCGCGCCGTGGCGAAGACGCGCCAGCCGCGGCGCGCCAGGATCTCGGCGGCGGCGCGGCCGATGCCGGTCGAGGCGCCGGTCACCAGGATCGATCGTTCCGAGATCGGTGCGGTCATCGGTCCTCCCCCTTCATTCCGCCCGTCGCGGAATCGCCGTCCACTGTCGGGCGTGCTCGGATCGGTAGCAAGAGCGGGGTGCGAGAATCGAGAACCGGCCGACGTTTCCGTCGACCGGTTTCGATGAGCTTGCGATGACCGTGTGAAGAACTGATCTCATTTTCGTCGGCAGAAAGCAATTCGAAACCTATGGAAAGGTTAATTCGCGAAGTCGTGGGGCATTAACATTCGTGAACGATACCGTGCGACGATCGTCGCAAGCGATCGCGACGTCACCCTCGCCGACGAGAACGGGGGCACTCATCGGCCCCCGTCCCCCCATCGATGATCTTCAGCCGGCGCCGCCCTCCAGCAGACGCCGGGCGATGACCTGAGCCTGGATCTCGCCGGCGCCCTCGAAGATGTTGAGGATGCGTGCGTCGCACAGCACGCGGCTGATCGGGTATTCGAGCGCGAAACCGTTGCCGCCGTGGATCTGCAGGGCGTTGTCGGCCGCCGCCCAGGCGACGCGGGCACCGAGGAGCTTGGCCATGCCGGCCTCGAGGTCGCAGCGCCGGTCGTGGTCCTTCTGGCGAGCGGCGAAATAGGTGAGCTGACGCGCCACCATGATCTCCACCGCCATCATGGCGAGCTTGTCGGCGACGCGCGGGAAGGCGATCAGCGCCTTGCCGAACTGGACGCGCTCCTGAGCGTAGCGCAGGCCGAGATCCAGCGCCGACTGAGCGACGCCGATGGCGCGCGCCGCCGTCTGGATGCGGGCGCTCTCGAAGGTCTGCATCAGCTGCTTGAAGCCCTGCCCCTCGACGCCGCCGAGGAGGTTGGCGGCCGGTACGGTGAAGCCGTCGAAGGCGATTTCGTACTCCTTCATGCCGCGATAGCCGAGCACCTCGATCTCGCCGCCGGACATGCCCTCGGCCGGGAAGGGGGTCGCGTCGTCGCCGCGCGGCTTGGGCGCCAGCAGCATGGAGAGGCCCTTCCAGCCGGCCTCTTCCGGGTTGGTGCGGACGAGCAGGGTCATCAGGTCGGCGCGAACCGGGTGGGTGATCCAGGTCTTGTTGCCGTTGACGACGTAGACGTCTCCCTGCTTCGACGCGCGGGTGCGCAGGGATCCGAGGTCGGAGCCGGTATTGGGTTCGGTGAAGACGGCGGTGGGCAGCACCTCGCCCGAGGCGATCTTCGGCAGCCACTCCTGCTTCTGCTCCTCGGTGCCGCCGCACAGGATCAGCTCGGCGGCGATCTCCGAGCGGGTGCCGAGCGAGCCGACGCCGATGTAGGCGCGCGACAGTTCCTCGGAGACGACGCACATCGACTCCTTGCCGAGGCCGAGGCCACCGTATTCCTCGGGGATGGTGAGGCCGAAGACGCCCATCTCGGCCATCTGGCCGATGAGCTCCATCGGGATGTACTCGTTCTTCAGATGCCACTCGTGGGCGTGCGGCAGCACCGCGTCGACGGCGAGCTTGCGCATCTCGTCGCGGAACTGGTTGAGCGTCTCGTCGAGGCCGAGTTCGCCGAAGGAGCCGGCGCCCTCGAGGCGGGTCATGGCGGCGACCAGCGCGGCGCGGACCGCGGGCGTGTTGCCGTGGGCGATCAGCGTCTCGATCGCCGGGACGCGGGCCGCGGCGGCGGCTTCCGCTCCGACGCCGAGGTCGGCGAGGCGCACCATCTCGCCCTGGTTCATCGGGATGCCGCCGAAGATCTGGGCGAGGAATTCGCCGAAGGCGATGGAGACGATGTCGCGCTCGATCTCGCCGAACTTGCCCTCGCCGGTCAGGCGCTCCGAATAGTCGACCATCTCGCGCAGCGACTCGACGTAGGTGGCGAGCCAGGCGAGGCCATGGGCGGCGCGCTGCTCTTCGTCGACGAGGGCGGCGGAGACCTTGCCGTCCTTCACCACCTTCGACCGCACCGCGTCGCGCGCCGCGGCGTAGAGCCCGTCGAGGGCGGCCACGGCGTCGCGACCGAGTGCGATCAGGTCCAAATCGATTCGAGCGGCACTCATGACCCATCTCCCCTGCCGGCTCGGCGTCTCCCGCCGGCGGTCGGTTGTTGTTGCGGTGCGAAAGAATAGAAATCCGCGTCGGCGATGCAATGCCTCTAAAGGCGGTATTTTCGATTCATCGCCGGCTGGCGAGGGCGACGCCGCAAGCGGTGACGATCATGCCGAAAACTTGCAGGATCGTCAGAGTTTCACCGAAGAAGAACCAGGCCTCGAGCGCCGCCGCCGGCGGCACCAGATAGATGAAGGACGCGGCGCGCGACACCTCGCCGCAGCGCAGCAGGTGGAGAAGCAGCGCGATCGCGCCGATCGACAGGCCGACCACCGACCAGGCGAGCGTCAGGAGCGACGAGGTGGTGACCTCGAAACGCAGGTCCTCGATCGCCAGGGCCACGGGGGCGGTGACGATCACCGCGCCGACATATTGCAGCGTGGCGACCTGCATCAGGCCGCCAGCGACGACGAAGCGCTTCTGCCAGAAGGTTCCGATGGTGACCGCCAGCATGGCGGCGACGTTGATGGCGAGCGGTCCGACGGCGGCGGCGAAGGCGGCTCCCGAGAGGCCGGCGAGCTTGGGCCAGACCACCACGACGATGCCGAGGAAGCCGACGGCGAAGCCGGCGATGCGTCGCCCGCCGATGCGCTCGTGCGACAGGAGCGGCGCCAGGGCCGCGGTCATCAACGGCTGCAGGGCGGCGATCACGGCGGAGAGGCCGGCGGGGACGCCGTGCGCCACGGCCCACCACACGCCGCCGAGGTAGAGGCCGTGCAGGAAGACGCCCGAGATCATGGCGTGGCCGATCTCGGCGCGCCCCCGCGGCCAGACGCCGCCGCCGAGGACGGTGATCGGCAGGAGGGCGAGGATGGCGCAGAGGAAGCGGACGACGAGGAAGGTCAGCGGGTCGGCGTCGAAGGAGGCGAACTTGGCGACGATCCAACCCGTCGACCAGATCAGGACGAAGAGCAGCGGCGCGACGGCGAGGAGGAACGATCGCTGCGACAAGGGGCGGATCCGTGGCGGGCGTGGCGAGGACCGGAAGGTGAGGGCCGGAAGACGAAGAGGCGCGGAACCGGTGGTTCCGCGCCTCTCTCATCGTTTCAGATCTTCATCCGCCGCGCCAGCGCCGTCCCCGGGGGGCGGCCCTGCGACCGGTCGATCACTCGTCGCGCTGACCGAAGAGCTGGATCAGCATCATGAAGAGGTTGATGAAGTCGAGGTAGAGGGTGAGCGCACCCATGATCGCCGAGCGACCCACCACCGCTTCGTCCGCGCCGTCGAGGCCGTAGATGTACTGTTCCTTGAGCTTCTGGGTGTCGTAGGCGGTGAGGCCGGCGAACACCAGCACGCCGATCACCGAGATGGCGAACTGCAGGGCGCTGGAAGCGAGGAAGATGTTGACGAGACCGGCGATGAGGATGCCGATCAGGCCCATCATCAGGAACGAGCCCATGCCGGAGAGCGAGCGCTGGGTGGTGTAGCCGTAGAGCGACAGGCCACCGAAGGCCGCGGCCGAGATGAAGAACACCTGAGCCACCGAGGTGTGGGTGAACACCATCAGGATGGTCGAGATCGACACGCCGACCAGCGCCGCGTAGAGGAAGAACACGCCCTGAGCGGTCGAGGGCCGCATCCGGTCGACGCGGAAGCCGAGCAGGAAGACGAGGCCGAGCGGCGCCAGCATCACCACCCACTTCAGCGGGCTGACGAAGAGCGTGTGGCCGAACTGGGTCAGGGCCAGCGTCTTGGAGATGCGCGCCACGGCGTCGGGCGAGCCGACGGCGGTCACCGACATCGAGTAGACGATGAGGGCGGCGATGCCGGTGATGGCGACGCCGATCATCATGTAGTTGTAGATCGAGATCATGTAGGCGCGCAGACCGCGGTCGATCGCCTGGGCGTCCGGGCGCGCCATGGCCGAACCGAACCGGGCGTAATCGTTGCCGAAGTTCGACATCAGTCAAATCCTTTCGCATTGCCGGGGGACGGCGTCCGACCGGCTTCGAGGAACGAATATGGGTGGAGTTCGCGCGCCCCGCAAGGCCGCCCGACGCCGGGCGGCGATCGGTATCATGAATTTTCCGTAACGTCCCCGACGGGGTCGGACCTCAACTCGAGCGCAGAACGTCGGCCGGACGGCGGCGCAGCGCGGCGCGGGTCGACAGAAGACCGAGGGCGACGGTCAGGCCGGTGGTGAGGGCGACGACGCCGACGACCGCGACGGGATCGGCGACGAATCCGAGCTTCATCACCCGCGTCAACACCCACCAGGCCGCCGTGGTGCCGACGGCGACGGCGAAGAGGGCGCCGGCGAGCGCGGTCAGTGCGAATTCGAGGCCGAAGGCGGTGAGGAGGCGTCGTCGCGTCGCGCCGATCGCCGCCAGCACGGCGGTGTCGCGGATGCGCGCCTCCTGACGGGCGGTGAGCGCCCCGGCCAGCACCAGCACGGCGGCGATCACGGTGAAACCGGCGACGGCGGCGACGCCGGCGGAGACGCGGCGCATGACGTCGTCGATGCGGGTGAGGGCGTCCTTGACCCGGATCGCCGAGACGACGGGGAAACGCTCGACCACCCGAGCGAGGAGCGCCAGTTCGCGTTTCGCCTCGCCGCCGTCGGGGAAGGTGACGGTGACGAGGCGGGTGGCGGGGGCGCCGCGGAAGGCGTCGGGGGAGAAGACCATGAAGAAGTTGATGGCGAGCCGGCCCCATTCGATGCGGCGCAGGCTGGTGAGCGTCGCCTCGACGTCGCGGCCGAGCACGTTGACGGTGACCCGATCGCCGATGGCGAGACCGAGATTCTTCGCCGTCTCGGCGTCGAAGGAGACCTGAGGCGGGCCGGCGTGGTCCGGCTTCCACCAGGCGCCCTCGACGATCTCGGCGTTCTCCGGGGGAAGCGCCGAGAAGGTGACGCCGCGATCGCCCTCGAGCACGAAGCGGCTCTCCTCGGCGACCGCGGCTTTCTCGACCGGCACGCCCTTCAACGCGGTGATGCGGCCACGCAGCATCGGCACGTCGGCGACGACGCCGTCACCGGCGTGTTCCTTCAGGAAGACGCGGAAGGCGTCCGCGTCGCGGGAGGGCACGTCGAGGAAGAAGAAGCTCGGGGCGCGTTGCGGCAGCGTCGACGACAGGGCGCCGGTCAGGCCGCTCTGGACCTGGGCGAGGGCGGCGAGGAGGGTGGCGCCGAGGCCGAGCGACATCACGATCGAGGCGGTCGGCGCGCCGGGTCGGGCGATGGCGGCGACGGCGGCGCGGGCCTCGAAACCGTGGGGGCGGGGCAGGCGTCGAGCGAGGGCGACGAGGCCGGCGGCGACCAGCCGCAGCACCAGGAAGGCGACGACCAGGGTGGCGAGATAGGGCAGGGTGATGCGCCGCTCCGGCGACAGGCCGACGACGAGGGCGATGAGCGCGGCGGCGAGGACGAGCGCGGGCCAGAGGCGGGCGAAGCGCGGCCGGCGGCCGGCGACCTCGATCTCGCCGCGCAGCAGTGCCGCCGGGCGGGCGTCGACCGCCACCCCCAGCGGCAGAGCGACGAAGAGGGCGGCGGTGACGGCGCCCTCCAGCGCGGCGAGGGCGAGCGGGCCGGGGGCGAGGACCGGGACGAGGTCGAGACCGAGCGCGCTGCCGAGCGGACCGGCGAAGAGGAAGGGCACGGCCGCGCCGAGGCCGACGCCGAGGGCGATGCCGAGAAGGGCGATGGCGCCGATCTCCAGCGCGTGGACGAGGAAGACGAAGCCGCGCGTCGCGCCGAGGGTCTTCCACACGGCGATCACCTGACGGCGACGCTCGAGATGGCCGGTCACCGCATGGGCGACGCCGAGGCCGCCGATCACCAGGGTGGTGAGGCCGACCAGGGTGAGGAACTGGACGAAGCGGTCGATCGTCGCCGCGAGCCCCGGGGCGGCGTCGTGACGGGAGCGGATCTCCCAGCCGGCGGCGGGGAAGGTCCGTTTGGCGTCGGCCACGGTAGCGGCGGGATCGCCGCCCTCGGCGAGGAGCAGGCGGGTGTGCCAGCGCACCAGACTGCCGGGGGCGAGGAGGCCGGAGGCCTCGAGCGCGGCGCGCGACATCATCAACCGCGGACCGAAGCCGAGACCGGACGACAGTCGGTCGGGTTCGTCGACGATGATGCCGGCGACGCGGACGCGGGCCGAACCGACGGTGAGCCTGTCGCCGATCGCCAGACCGAGCCGGGGCAACAGGGTGTCCTCGACCAGCACGCCGAAGACGCGGGCTTCGCCCTCGCCGGTGGCGGCGAGGAACGGCCGGCCGTCGACGGCCTCGCTCTTCGCCGCGTCGACGGTGGTGACGGCGGCGAGACGTCCGACGAGCGGATAGGCGTCGTCGACCGCCTTGGCCTCGACCAACACGGCGGTGCCGTCGTCGCGGCGTGCCATGGCGCGCAGGGTGGCGACGTCGGAGGTGAGACCGCGGGCGGCGAGGAAGTCGTGCTCGGCCCCGCCCAGCGGGCGATGGTGGACGGAGAAGGCGGCGTCGCCGCCGAGGACGAGGTCGCCCTGGGCGGCGAGCGAGGCGTCGAAGGAACGGCCGAGGGCGGCGACGCCGGCGATCGCCGCGACGCCGAGGGCGAGGCAGGCGACGAAGATGCCGAAACCGCGAAAGGCGCGGCGGACCGTGCCGCGCAACGAGCGACCGGCGAAGCGCACCGCGGTGGCGAGATGCGGGGGCGAGGCGGCGGTCATGCGGCGGCCTCGTCGACCGTCCGGCCGGCGCGGACGTGGATCACCCGGTCGCACCGGGCGGCGAGATCGGGATCGTGGGTGACCAGCATCAACGTCGCGCCGACCTCGGCGACGCGGTCGAAGAGCAGGTCGGCGATGGTCGCACCGGTCGCCTCGTCGAGATTGCCGGTGGGTTCGTCGGCGACGACGATCGCCGGACGGTGGACGAGGGCGCGGGCGATGGCGACCCGCTGCTGTTCGCCGCCGGAGAGTTGCACGGGATAGTGGTCGAGGCGGGCGCCGAGGCCGACCGCGTCGAGCTCGAGGCGAGCGCGCTCGAAGGCGTCGGGGATGCCGAGCAGTTCGAGCGGCGTGGCGACGTTCTCGATCGCCGTCATGTCGGAGACGAGATGGAAGGCTTGGAAGACGATTCCGACGGTGCGGCCGCGGAAGAGGGCGAGTGCGTCCTCGTCGAGCCGCCCGAGGTCGGTGCCGGCGACCTCGACCCGGCCGCCGTCGGCCCGCTCGAGGCCGGTCGTCACCATCAGTGCCGTCGACTTGCCGGAGCCGGAGGCGCCGACGATGCCGACCTTCTCGCCGGTACGGATGGTCAGGGAGAGCCCTCGGAGCACCTCGACGGCGGCCGAGCCGGAGCCGAGGGTGAGGCGGACGTCGTCGAGGCGGATGGCGGGATCGGACAAGGTCGGCACTTCCGGAGGGGCCGCGAGGGGGAGCCATGCGGGTCGAGTGCGGCGGAGGGTCTCGAAATCTGCGGCTCCGTCGTCATATGGTGTCGGGATGCGATCGATAAAGCCTCGATCCGTGCGTCGTCGTCGATTTCGGAAAACCACACCAGATGCCGATGTTCCCCTCCCGTCGCGCCGCGATCCGTACGCTGGCGGGCCTCGCGGGCGCCCTCGCCGCGCTGGCGGCGTCGAGTTCCGGTCCCGCGGCGGCCGAGACGAAGCCGATCCGCATCGTGGCGCTCGGCGACAGCCTCACCGCCGGCTACGGCCTGCCCAAGGGCCTCGGCTTCGCGCCGCGGCTGGAGGCGGCGTTGCGGGCGGCGGGCCATCACGTGGAAGTGATCGATGCCGGGGTCTCCGGCGACACCACCGACATGGGCCTCGCCCGCCTCGACTGGTCGGTGCCGGCGGAGGCGCGTGCGGTGATCGTCGAACTCGGCGCCAACGACGCGCTGCGCGGGCTGCCGCCGGCCGAGACGCGGCGCAATCTCGACGAGATCGTCGGTCGCCTGACGGCGCGCGGACAGAAGGTGCTGATCGCCGGCATGTTGGCGCCGCGCAATCTCGGCGAGGCCCACGTCGCCGCCTTCGATCCGATCTTCGCCGAGGTGGCCGAGCGTCACGGCGCCTTGCTCTATCCCTTCTTCCTCGACGGCGTGGCGCTCGAGGCGAAGCTTCTACTGCCCGATGGTCTGCATCCCTCCGCCGCCGGTGTCGAGGTGATCGTCTCCCGCATCCTGCCCAGCGTCCGCGAGCTTCTGGCGCGCGTCGAAGCCGCCCGCCCCTGACCCCACCGTATCGAGAGGCTCCATGCGTCGCACCCGTCTCGGCCGCACCGATCTCACCATCCCAGTCGTCTGCCTCGGCACCATGACCTTCGGCGAGCAGAACACCGAGGCGGAGGGCCACGCCCAGCTCGACCGGGCGCTCGCCCACGGCATCGACTTCTTCGACACCGCCGAGTTCTACTCGATCCCACCGCGGCCGGAGACGCAGGGACGGACCGAGGAGATCATCGGCTCGTGGATCCGAGCGCGCGGCAACCGCGATCGGGTGACGATCGCCACCAAGATCTGCGGCCGCTCCGACATGGACTGGTTCCGCGACGACGGCTCGGCCTGCCGGCTCACCCGCGCCCAGGTCGACGAGGCGGTGTTCAAGAGCCTGAAGCGGCTCGGCATCGACACCATCGACCTCTATCAGGTGCACTGGCCGGACCGGCGGGTGCCGAGCTTCGGCTCGAACTCGACGATCTGGACGAATCCGGCGCGTGCCGACGACGAGGTCGAGATCGAGGAGACTTTCGAAGCGCTCGCCGCCCACGTGAAGGCGGGGCGGATCCGCCACATCGGCCTTTCCAACGAGTCCACCTGGGGGGTGATGCGCTGGCTCAGGGCGGCGGAGATGAGCGGCGGGCCGCGGATCGTTTCGATCCAGAACGCCTACAACCTGCTCAACCGCAGCTTCGAGTTGAACCTCGCCGAGGCGGTCGGGCGCGAGGACGTCTCGCTCCTCGCCTATTCGCCGCTCGGCCAGGGTTACCTGACCGGTAAATACCGCGGCGGGGCGCTGCCGGCGGGCTCGCGCAAGAAGCTCTTCGACCGGTTGCAGCGTTACGAGCGGCCGAACGCGGCGGAGGCGGTCGAGGCCTATTGCGGGCTCGCCGCCGACCTCGGGATCTCCCCGGCGACGCTGGCGATCGCCTTCGCCGCCTCGCGCCCCTTCGTCGCCTCGGTGATCATCGGCGCGACCTCCATGGCCCAGCTCGAGGAGGATCTCGCCGCCTTCGATTTCGCCGTCACGCCGGAAATCGCGGCGCGCATCGACGAGATCCACCTGCGCCTACCCAACCCCTGTCCCTGACGGGGGCTCAGGCGTTCTCCAGCGAGCGCCCTTCGTCGGGTTCGCCGGCCGGGCGGGTCCGTTCGGAGAAGAAATTGAAGAAGAGATAGGCGCTCTGCACCGCGACCCAGAAGGCGACGTAGCCCCACAGCACGTCGGGGACGAAACTGTGGAGGACGGCGAAGACGGCGAACGGCACGGCGACCGAGAAAACCAGGAACACGCCGAGGCTGTCCACGCGCAGACGCCCGGACAGAAACCAGCCGACGACGAGCCCGGTGATCGCCCAGACGATCATGCTTCCTCCGCCAGAAATGCGTGGTGCGTGCGACAGAGGAACATGGTTAACACGGGTCGACGATCGGGAAAACCGGGCGACCGCGCAGAATCCGGCCAAAATGTGGAGTTTTCCGCGATCTTCAGCCGCAGGCGACGTTTTCCGCGATCAGACGGGTGACCTCGCGCGGCACTTCGAGGTGTGGCATGTGGCCGACGCCGGGGAAGCGATGGACAGCGACGACGCCGGGGACGGCGTCGCTCTGGCGCATCGGCAGCACCCCGTCCTGCGTCCCCCAGATCAAGCGGATCGGGTGGGGCAGTTCGACGAGGCGGGAGAGATCGAAACTCTTCTGGCCCTCACCGTCGAGGATCGCCTCGGCGACGCGGGCGAGGGTCTCGGTGACGCGCGGATCGCGGCGGGCCTCGGCCATGCGGGCGGCGGCGGCCGGCGGCGGCTGACGGGCGAAGCCGAAGAACTCCTCGTGCAGCGCCTCGATGGTCTCGACGTCGGTCGCCACCGCGAAGCGGCGCAGCAGTCGGGCGTCGATCTCGGAGCCGAAGCCGCCCGGGGCGAGCAGGGTGAGGCTCGCCACCTCGCCGGTGGCGGCGAGCTTGAAGGCGATGATGGTCGCCACCGCGCCGCCCATCGAGTGGCCGACGAGGTGGAAACGGGTATGGCCGAGTTCGGCGAGCGAGGTGATCACCGCTTCGGCCGCGATGCCGGCGTGGCCGACCTTCGGCCAGTCGAGGGCGGCGCCGTGGCCGGGCAGATCGAAGGCGATCACCCGGTGGCGGGTCTCAAGCGGGATCAACTGCGCCATCCAGGTCTCGCGATCGCCGCCGAAACCGTGCAGGAAGACGATTGGCGGCCGGCCCTCCGGGCCACGCGCCACGTGCGGCAGGATCATCGTCGTCGCCTCCTCGGGTTCTCGTCTCGACGCCGACTTTCGGCGAAGCGGGGCGAAAACGGAAGAGGGGCGTCGCCGACGACGTCACGGAACGAGAAGAGGGGCCTCGCGGCCCCTCTTCCGACGTCGATCGATCGCGGGGCGATCAGACCATGTACTGGCCGCCGTTGACCGTCATGGTCGAGCCGGTGACGAAGCCGGCGTCGTCGGAGGCGAGGAAGACCACCGCGCGGGCGATCTCCTCCGGCTCGCCGAGGCGGCCGACCGGGATGTGCGGCAGGATCGACTTCTCGACCACGGCCGGATCGATCGCCTTGACCATCTCGGTGGCGATGTAGCCGGGGCAGATGGCGTTGACGGTGATGCCGGCGCGGGCGCCCTCCTGGGCGAGCGCCTTGACGAAGCCGAGGTCTCCGGCCTTGGCGGCGGAATAGTTCACCTGACCCATCTGACCCTTCTGGCCGTTGATCGAGGAGATGCACACGACGCGGCCGAACTTGCGGGCGCGCATGCCTTCCCAGACCGGACGGGTCATGTTGAACAGCGAGTTCAGGTTGGTGCCGATGACCGCGTTCCACTGGTCCTTGGTCATCTTGTGGAACATGCCGTCGCGGGTGATGCCGGCGTTGTTGACCAGCACCTCGATCGGGCCGAGGGCGGCCTCGACCTCGGCGATGCCGGCGGCGCAGGCGTCGAAGTCGGAGACGTCCCACTTGTAGGTCGGGATGCCGGTCTCGGCGGTGAACTTCGCCGCCGCTTCGTCGTTGCCGCCGTAGTTGGCCGCGACCTTGTAGCCGGCGGCCTTCAGGGCGATCGAGATCGCCGCGCCGATACCACGGGAACCGCCCGTGACGAGTGCCACTCTGCTCATCGTTTCCTCCGTTCTTGGGCCGACCGGTGGGCGTCCCTCGTGACCCGGTGTCGGTGTCGGGCGCCCGCGGTTCGGCGAGATCCTTACGTGACCTCGATCACGGGGTCGAACGACGCCGTGCCGGGTCGAATGGGGTCGAGGGGAGCGGCCCGGCGGCCGCTCCCGACGCGCTCAGCGCTCGACGCAGAGGGCGATGCCCATGCCGCCGCCGATGCACAGCGTGGCGAGGCCCTTCTTGGCGTCGCGCTTCTGCATCTCGTAGAGCAGGGTGACGAGCACGCGGGCGCCCGACGCGCCGATCGGATGGCCGATGGCGATGGCGCCGCCGTTGACGTTCACCTTCGACGTGTCCCAGCCGAGCTCCTTGTTGACGGAGATCGCCTGCGCCGCGAAGGCTTCGTTGGCCTCGACCAGATCGAGATCGTCGACGGTCCAGCCGGCCTTCTCGAGCGCCTTCCGCGACGAGGGGATCGGTCCGGTGCCCATGATCGCCGGATCGACGCCGGCGGTCGCCCAGGACCTGATGGTGGCCAGCGGCTTCAGACCGCGTGCAGCGGCTTCCTCTGCGGTCATCAGGACCAGCGCGGCGGCGCCGTCGTTGATGCCCGAGGCGTTGCCGGCGGTCACCGTGCCTTCCTTGTTGAAGGCCGGGCGCAACTTGGCCATACCATCCAGGGTGGCGCCGTCGCGGATGTACTCGTCGGTGTCGACGACCACGTCGCCCTTCTTGGACTTGATGACCACCGGGGTGATCTCGTCCTTGAAGCGACCGGACTTCTTGGCGGCCTCGGCCTTGTTCTGCGAAGCGACGGCGAAGGCGTCCTGCTCCTCGCGGGAGATCTGCCATTTCTGGGCGATGTTCTCGGCGGTCACACCCATGTGGTAGCCGTGGAAGGCGTCGGTGAGACCGTCCTTGATCATGGTGTCGATGACTTCGAGCGTCCCCATCTTCACGCCGTTGCGCAGATGCGCCACGTGCGGAGCGTTCGACATGGACTCCATGCCGCCGGCGACGATGACCTTGGCATCGCCGTTGGCGATCTGCTGCAGGCCGAGAGCGACGGCGCGCAGGCCGGAGCCGCAGAGTTGGTTGAGACCCCAAGCGGTCGCCTCCTGCGGCACGCCGGCCGACATGGCGGCCTGACGAGCCGGGTTCTGGCCGCCGTTGCCGGACAGGATCTGACCCATGATCACTTCGTCCACGTCCGCAGCGGCGACGCCGGCGCGCTCGAGCGCCGACTTGATGGCGATCGCACCGAGTTGCTGGGCCGTGAGGCCGGCGAGTGCGCCGGAGAAGCTGCCGACGGGCGTGCGCGCCGCGCCGACGATGACGACGTTGGCCATTCCGATTATCCTCCGAAATCGGGTCTCGGGCGAGAGACCCACAACGATCGGCCAGTCTCCCGCTTCGACGTTCGAATCGATTCGAGATGTGGCACACGATCTCGTTCCGCCCCCGTCCTGGATGCGGAACCGTCGCGCCGAATAGAGCCGGGCGACCCCGTCCATGTCAATGAGACGGACCCCTTCCCGGTCTCGGCAATCCGTCTGATTTCGGGGCGGATTCGGGAATTTCGGATCAGACTTTCGTCGGCATTTCGCGCTGCGACGCCGCAGTGCACGAAATCAGTGGCCTCTCCGTCGGAAAATACCTAATCTCTGCGCCAGGGAGGACGCCGCTCACTCGAACGCGGTCGTTTCGGAGACCGGCGGCGCGTCGAAGAACGGATCGGTAGAAGAATCATGGCCAAAACCGAAGAGCCCACGATCATCAAGAAGTATGCCAACCGGCGATTGTACAACACCGGTACCTCGTCCTACGTCACGCTCGAGGACCTCGCCGAGATGGTCAAGAACGAAGAGCTCTTCGTCGTCTACGACGCCAAGAGCGGCGACGAGATCACGCGTTCGGTGCTGACCCAGATCATCTTCGAGCAGGAGAACAAGGGGCAGAATCTGCTGCCCATCACTTTCCTCAGGCAATTGATCCGCTTCTACGGCGACAGCATGCAGAATCTGGTGCCGAGCTACCTGGAATTCTCCATCGACAGCCTGACCCGCGAACAGGGCAAGTTCCGTGAGCAGATGAGCCAGGCGTTCCCCGGCAACGCCTTCGAGGCGATGGAAGAACAGGTCCGCCGCAACACCGAGATGTTCGAACGCGCGATGCGGATGTTCTCGCCCTTCGGGTCGATCCTGCCCGACCTCGGTGCGGCCAAGACGGAGGAGAAGACCCCCGAGGCCGCTCCGGCCCAGCCGACCGAACTCGACCGTCTGAAGCAGCAGATGGAGGAGATGCAGAAGAAGCTCGACGCCATCGCGGCGGCGAAGAGCTGAGGCGGAACCCTTCCACGGCGCGAGAAAAGTGCGCGGAACGCCTCCGATCGACACGCACGCGTTGACGGCCGGCTCGGCTTCGAGTATCGAACCCCCATTCGCGACGGGCCGGAATTCCGGCTCAGGCGCTGCCCGAGGCTCCGACGACCCCGGCTCCGTGCTCGACCCCCTCGTGAGAGGCGATCGGCGGACGGTGCCGGCTAGGTTCGTTTTCAAGCCCGTGCGACGACGCATTCTCTGCGGTTCCGGCCGGTGGAGGAAGACCGCCCGAACGGGCGGGGCGTCGGAACCGGTGGTTCTCCGCCGGCGACCGCACGGCGCCGAAGGGCGCGTGAGGAAGAACGAAAGAGAGAAACATGTTCGCGGTCATCAAGACGGGCGGCAAGCAGTACAAGGTCGCCGCCGACGACGTGATCACCATCGAGAAGCTCGCCGGCGATGCGGGCGATGCGGTCACGTTCGACCAGGTCCTTCTCGTCGGCGGTGAGATCACCGTCGTCGGCGCTCCCACCGTGGCGGGCGCCACCGTCACCGGCACCGTGGTCGAGCAGGGCCGCGCCAAGAAGGTGATCATCTTCAAGAAGCGCCGCCGCAAGAGCTGGCGCAAGAAGGAAGGTCACCGTCAGGAGCAGACCACGGTGAAGATCACCGCGATCAACGCCTGATCCGCGGCCGGCTTCGCGCCGGCGCCCCGAGATCGAGCCGGTCAGCGGGCCGGTCGGACGAGACGAGATCCCCGACGCAGGACGCCGACCGGCGCGCGAAGGGCGAAGAGAAAGAAGGAGCATCACGATGGCTCACAAGAAGGCCGGCGGTTCTTCCCGCAACGGACGCGATTCCGAATCCAAGCGCCTCGGCATCAAGAAGTTCGGTGATCAGGCCGTGATCCCGGGCAACATCATCGCGCGCCAGCGCGGCACCAAGTGGCATCCGGGCACCGGCGTCGGCATGGGCACCGATCACACGATCTTCGCCACGATCGCCGGCCGAGTACAGTTCCGCGCCAAAGCGAACGGCCGCATCTACATCTCCGTCATGCCGAATACGGCTGCGGCTGCGGAGTAACCCGGCGAATGACGCTTCGTTCCGCCGGTGTCCCAGAGACCCCGGCGGCGCGAGGCCGCTGATCTCCGAAGCCCTCCGAGGGCGAACGAGCGGGGGAGATGGGACACCATCCTCCCCTTTCGTTTTTTCGTCCCTTTCCGCGCCCATGCGGTGGCACATGCCGGAGGACTTCGAGATGAGCACGACACCCGAAATACCCGATCCCGGTCTGATCCTCGAGACCCCCCGGCTGGTGCTGCACCGGCCGACGCGGGCCGACGCCCCGCGCATGGCGGAGCTGGCGAACGACGTGGCGATCGCGGAGAACCTCTCGATCCTGCCGCACCCCTACGGCCTCGACGACGCCCACGCCTACATCGACAACACCGAGGTCAGTGCGGCGCGCATCAACCTCGGGGTCTATCTCGCCGGCGAGGCCGACGGTTTCATCGGCACGGCGAGCCTGATGCCGCGCGACGGCGAGCGCTTCGTCGTCGGCTACTGGATCGGGCGGCCGTTCTGGGGCAAGGGTTACGCCACCGAGGCGGTGCAGGCGGTGGTCGACCTCGCCTTCGGGCGGCTCGGGGTCGAGGCGGTGGCGGCGACGGCGCGGGTGACCAACGGGTCGTCACGTCGGGTGCTCGAGAAGTGCGGCTTCCAGTTCGCCGGCTCGGGCATGGGGCCGTCGCTCCATCACCGCGGCATGGTGCCGATCGACCGGTTCCGGCTGGAACGGTCGATCTGGATGTCGCTCAAGAACTGGGCGGCGAAGCCCGGCGGCGCGGCGCGCAGCGCCTGAGACGAAGGATGGCGGCCGCGCGCCGCCATCGACGAGGATGAGACCATGAAGTTTCTCGATCAGGCCAAGGTCCACATCCGCTCCGGCGACGGCGGCGCCGGCTGCGTCTCCTTCCGCCGCGAGAAGTTCATCGAGTTCGGCGGGCCGGACGGCGGCGACGGCGGGCGCGGCGGTGACGTCTGGGCGGAGTGCGTCGACGGCCTCAACACGCTGATCGACTATCGCTACCAACAACACTTCAAGGCGAAGACCGGCGGTCACGGCATGGGCCGCAACCGCCACGGCGCCAAGGCCGACGACGTCGTGCTCAAGGTGCCGAAGGGCACCGAGATCCTCGAGGAGGACGGCGAGGCGGTGATCGCCGACATGACCGAGGTGGGCGCCCGCGTGTTGCTCGCCCGCGGCGGCAACGGCGGCTTCGGCAACGACCACTTCAAGTCGTCGACCAACCGGGCGCCGCGCCGCGCCAATCCCGGCGAGGAGGGCGAAGAGAAGACGCTCTGGCTGCGGCTGAAGCTGATCGCCGACGCCGGGCTCGTCGGCCTGCCCAACGCCGGCAAGTCGACCTTTCTCGCCTCGGTGACCGCCGCCAAGCCGAAGATCGCCGACTATCCCTTCACCACGCTCCATCCCGGACTCGGTGTGGTCAGGATCGACGCGCGCGAGTTCGTGCTCGCCGACATCCCCGGGCTCATCGAGGGCGCGCACGAGGGTCTCGGCCTCGGCGACCGCTTCCTCGGTCACGTCGAGCGTTGTCGGGTGCTGCTCCACCTCGTCGACGGCACCCAGGACGATGTCGCCGGGGCCTACAAGGTGATCCGCAAGGAACTGAAGGCCTACGGCGGCGGTCTCGCCCAGAAGCCGGAGATCGTGGCGCTGACCAAGGTCGACGCGCTCGTTCCGGAAGAACGGGCGGAGAAGGCGGCGGCGTTGAAGAAGGCGGCCCGGCGCGTGCCGATCGAGCTCTCGGCGCCGACCGGCGAGAACGTCGACAAGACGCTTCGGGCGCTGATGCGCGCCATCGGCGCGGCGGATGCGGCCGAGGATCTCGAACACCCGGTCTCCGCGGCCGAGCCCTGGCGACCGTGACGTTCTCGGAGCGTCCCCGCGTCGCGCGCATCGCGACGCTCGATCGGCCGTCGGATCACCCCTGATCCCTTTCGGCCGTCCCCGGGTCAACCGATCCGCGATCGGTGACCGCCCCTTCGGACGAGACCGCCCATGATCCGCCGCTTGGAAGACCACCGCCGCATCGTCGTCAAGATCGGCTCCGCCCTGCTCGTCGACCGGGCGACCGGCGACATCCACTGGCGGTGGCTGGAGAGCCTCGCCCGGGACGTGGTGGCGCTGGCGAAGGGCGGACGCGAGATCCTGCTGGTCTCCTCCGGCGCCATCGCGCTGGGACGCGGCCGGCTCGGTCTGCCGAAACGGGCTCTGGCGCTCGAGGAGAGTCAGGCGGCGGCCTCGGTCGGTCAGATCGCGCTGGCGCGGGCCTATTCCGAAATCCTCGGTTCCCACGGTTTCATCGCGGCGCAGGTGCTTCTCACCCTCGACGACACCGAGGACCGGCGGCGCTATCTCAACGCTCGGGCGACGCTCGGCACGCTGCTCGAACGGCGGGCCATCCCCATCATCAACGAGAACGACACGGTGGCCACCACCGAGATCCGCTACGGCGACAACGATCGTCTGGCGGCGCGGGTCGCCACCATGGTCGGCGCCGACTGTCTGGTGCTGCTCTCCGACATCGACGGGCTCTACACCGCGCCGCCGAACCAGGATCCGACCGCGACCCTGATCCCGCTGGTCGAGAAGATCACACCGGAGATCGAGGCGATGGCCGGCGGCGCCGGATCGGAACTGTCGCGCGGCGGCATGAAGACCAAGATCGACGCCGCCAAGATCGCGACGGAAGGCGGCACCGCCATGGTGATCACGCTTGGCAAGCGGTTGTCGCCGCTGTCGGCGATCTCGGCGGGCGAACGGGCGACCTGGTTCCTGCCGGCGGCGGACCCGGTCGCGGCACGCAAGAAGTGGATCGCCGGGTCGCTCGACGACCGCGGTGTCGTCCGGCTCGACGCCGGGGCGGTCCGGGCGCTGCGCTCGGGCAAGAGCCTGTTGCCGGCCGGCTGCACGGCGGTGGAGGGGGACTTCCACCGCGGCGACACGGTGCGCATCGTCGGGCCGGCGGGCGAGGAGATCGGACGCGGCCTCATCGCCTACGACGCCGGCGAAGCGACCGCCATCCTCGGTCGCAAGACCCATGAAATCGAGGAGATTCTCGGCTATATCGGTCGCAAGGAACTGATCCATCGCGACCACATGGTGCTGAGGGGGGAGTGATGACGTTCGAGCCCGGTGTGATCGACGGCGCTTCCGTCGAAGCCGTCATGGACGACATCGGCCGGCGTGCCAGCGCCAGCGCCCGAGCCTTGGCGATCGCCTCGACCGAGGCCAAGAATGCGGCGCTCGCCGCCATGGCCGCCGAGATACGCGCCGCCACGGCGGAAATTCTCGCCGCCAACGCGAGTGACGTCGCCGATGGCCGCACCAAGGGGCTGGCGGCGAGCTTCATCGACCGGCTGACGCTCACCGCCGATCGCATCGAGGCGATGGCGAAGGGGCTCGAGGACATCGCGGCGCTCGCCGACCCGGTCGGCCGGGTGCTGGCCGCGTGGGATCGGCCCAACGGGCTCCACATCGAGCGCGTCGCCACCCCGCTCGGCGTCATCGGCATCATCTACGAGAGCCGTCCGAACGTCACGGCAGACGCCGGGGCGCTGTGCCTGAAGGCCGGAAACGCGGCGATCCTGCGCGGCGGCTCGGACGCGCTGCGCTCGTCGGTCGCCATCGTCGCGGCGCTGCGGCGTGGGCTCGCGGTCGCCGGGCTGCCCGAGGACGCGGTGCAACTGGTGCCGATCGCAGACCGGGCGGCGGTCGGGCTGATGCTCGCCGGGCTCTCCGGCGCCATCGACGTGATCGTGCCGCGTGGCGGCAAGTCGCTGGTGGCCCGCGTTCAAGCGGACGCGCGGGTGCCGGTTTTCAGCCATCTCGAGGGGATCTGCCACGTCTACGTCGACGCCGCCGCCGATCTCGCCATGGCCGAGAAGATCGTGGTCAACGCCAAGATGCGGCGCACCGGCATCTGCGGCGCGGCCGAGACGCTGCTGGTCGACCGTGCTTGCGCCGCGACGCATCTGGCGCCGCTGGTCGCGGCCCTGAAGGCTTCGGGTTGCGAGATCCGCGCCTCGGCGGAGGTGATGGCGCTCGTCCCCGGCTGCGTGGCGGCGAGCGAGGCCGACTGGTCGACCGAATACCTCGACGCGATCATCACCGTCGGTCTCGTCGATGGCGTCGCCGGCGCGATCGACCACATCGAGCGTCACGGTTCGCATCACACCGAGGCGATCGTCACCGAGGACGCGGAGGTCGCGGCGCGGTTCATGAACGAGATCGACTCGGCGATCCTGTTGTGGAACGCCTCGACCCAGTTCGCCGACGGCGGCGAGTTCGGCATGGGGGCGGAGATCGGCATCGCCACCGGCAAGATGCATGCGCGCGGTCCGGTCGGCGTCGATCAGCTCGTCTCCTTCAAGTACAGGGTGCGCGGCACCGGACAGGTCAGGCCCTGAGGTGAGCGAGCCCGAGCGAATCGATCTGGCGGCGAGATGGGGCGAAGGCGTGACGCGCGCCGACCTCATGATCCCGCCGACGGCGCCGGGTCTCAGGATCGGCCTGCTCGGCGGCTCGTTCAATCCGCCGCATCTCGGCCATCTCCATGTCGCGCGCACGGCGCTGGCTCGCCTCGGGCTCGATCGGCTGTGGGTGCTGGTGACGCCGGGCAATCCACTGAAGGACCCGGCCGATCTGGCGACCCTGGGGCGGCGGCTGGCGGCGACGCGGCGGCTGCTCGAGGATCCGCGCATCGTGGTGACGGCGCTCGAGGCGGGCTTCGGCTCGCCCTACACCTGGCGGACGGTGGAGCGGCTGGCGCTGCGGGCGCCGGCCGTGCGCTTCGTCTGGGTGATGGGGGCGGACAATCTCGCCGGTTTCCATCGCTGGCAATACTGGCGGCGGATCGCCAAGACGGTGCCGATCGCGGTGGTCGACCGGCCGGCGGCGTCGTTGGCGCCGCTCCATGCCCCGGCGGCGCAGAGCCTCGCAGACTTCCGCCTCGCCGAGGTCGATGCGCCGATCCTCGCCCGAAGGGTTCCGCCGGCGTGGGTGTTCCTGCACGGGCCCCGCGTCGCACTGTCGTCGAGCGAACTCAGGCGGCGCGGCCTGACGGCGTGAGGTGGGGCCGGGCCGGCCTCAGCCCTGATTGGCGCGGGCGGCGGCGCTGACCGGTACCAGAGTGATGCCGCGGGCCTCGAGCGACTTCGTCCAACGCTCGAGATGGCGCAGGGTGACCGGCAGGGCCGAGGCGACGCCGATCGCCAGCCCCTTCGAGCGGGCCATCTGCTCGAGTTGGGCGAGGCGGGCCTCGATCATGTCGTCGGCGGGAACGGCGTCGACCAGCACGTCGGCGCGGGCGAAGGGCGTGCGGGCGGCGCGGGCGCCCGATTCGGCGAGGGAACGGCTCGACGAGCCGTCGTCGACGTACATCAGGCCGCGACCGCCGATCTCCTTCAAAGTCGCGCCGAAGGCACCGTCGTTGGAGGTGAACTTGGCGCCCATGTAGTTGATGACGCCGACGTAGTTGGTCAGGCGACCGAGCAGGAACTGCAATCGCTCGGCATTGGTCTGGGCGTCGAGGCCGGTCAGGAGCGTGTGCGGGCCGGGGTCGTTGTCGGGATAGTCGAAAGGCTCCATCGGCACCTGGAGAAGCAACTCGTGGCCGTCGCCGCGGGCCCGCGCCGTCCAGCGATCGAGGCTGGCGCCGTAGGGCGCGAAGGCGAGCGTGACCTCGGGGCCGAGGACGCGCAGAGCCTCCTGAGTGCCGGTCTGGCTGATGCCGAGGCCGCCGACGATCAGCACGACACGGGCGTTGGCGGCGGCGCGGCGCGGCACCGGCCGGGCGTAGACGTCGAGCGGGCGCGAACCGTCGGAGGCGATACGTGGCAGGATGCCGAAGCGGGTCTTTTCGGCGACGCGTTGGACGGGGGTCGTCGACAGCGGCTGTCCCTCGATGGCTTCGGGCACACGCATGACCGGCTGGGCCGGTTCGACCGCGCGATCGCCACCGGACGTTGCCACTTTCGGGCCCGGACCGGCGTGCGGCGCGGCGGCGAGATCGGAGCCGTCCGCGTTGGCGGGGCGGGGGGCGCCGGCGACGGCGACCTCGGCGGGGGGGATGCCGGTCTTGGAGCGGTCGATGCGGACGACGGCCGTCGGCTCGCCGCCGTTCGGATCGTCGATGAACAGCACCCAGACGCCCATCACGGTGGCGACGACACCGATGGCGATGCCGCCGACGAGGCCGAACGGCAGTTGTCGCCACCATCGGCGGCGGCCGGTCGCCAGCCCCAGAGGTGCACCGAGATCGTCGGCCATGTGATGCCTCCTGCCGTGCCGGGGGACGCCGCCGTGCGCCCCGAGCCGATCGCTTTCGGTCGCCGCGGGCCGCCGCTCGCCCGCCGTGACTTCCGGAATCCGAAAGGCCGCCGGTTCGTCTCCGGCGGCCTCATCGTCGATTCTCACCGATCACCCGGAATGCTGACGCATTTCCGGCCGTTTTGAAATCGCCGTTTCACGTCGCCGGGGCGATTTCGCCTTCGCCGGGTGGGCGATCGCCTCAGTTCGGCACGGCCGCCTTCGAGTCGGGCGGGAAGTGGGCGTCCGCCTTGATGCCGCGCAGCAGGTCGAAGGCACGGTTGAGCGCCTTGTCGTCCTTGGCGTTGGGCGGCACATAGGCCTGTGAGCCGGTCTTCTCTTCGCTGTCCTTGGCGTCGTTCGGGTTCTTCAGATGACCCTTGAGCGAGGCCTCGCCCTTGGTGTCGTCCTTGCCCTTCAGGTCCTCGGGAGTGTCCTGCAGGACCTCGATGTCCGGTTCGATGCCCTTGGCCTGGATGGAGCGGCCCGACGGCGTGTAGTAGCGCGCCGTGGTCAGGCGGATGGCGCCGTTCTGTCCGAGCGGGATGATCGTCTGCACCGAGCCCTTGCCGAAGGAGCGGGTGCCGATCAGCGTCGCCCGCTTGTGGTCCTGCAACGCGCCGGCGACGATCTCGGAGGCCGAGGCGGAACCACCGTTGATCAGCACGATGACCGGCTTGCCCTTGGTGAGATCGCCGGGACGGGCGTTGTAGCGCTGGCTCTCCTCGGCGTTGCGGCCGCGGGTGGAAACGATCTCGCCGCGCTCGAGGAAGGCGTCGGAGACCGAGATCGCCTGATCGAGCAGACCGCCGGGATTGTTGCGCAGGTCGATCACCCAGCCCTTCAGCTTGTCGACGGGGACGTCCTTGGCGATCTTGTCGATCGCGTCGCGCAGCCCGTCGAAGGTCTGTTCGTTGAACTGGGTGACGCGGACGTAGCCGACGTCGCCGCCCTCCTCGCGCGACCGCACCGAGCGGATGCGGATGATGTCGCGAACGATCTTGATCTCGAGCGGATCGGAGACGCCGTCCCGCTTGATCTTCAGCACGATCGGCGAATTGACCGGACCGCGCATCTTGTCGACGGCCTGGTTGAGCGAGAGACCCATCACCGGGTCGCCGTCGAGGTGGGTGATGAAATCGCCGGCGCGCACTCCGGCGCGGGCGGCGGGCGTGTCGTCGATGGGGGTGACGACCTTGACCAGGTTGTCCTCCATCGTCACTTCGATGCCGAGCCCGCCGAATTCGCCGCGGGTCTGCACCTGCATGTCCTTGAAGCTCTTCGGCGACATGTAGCTCGAATGGGGATCGAGCGAGGACAGCATGCCGTTGATCGCCGATTCGACCAGCTTGGAATCGTCCGGTTTCTCGACGTAGTCGGCGCGGACGCGCTCGAAGACGTCGCCGAAGAGATTGAGCTGGCGATAGGTGTCGGCCGCGGCCGCGACGGCGCTACCGGCGATGAACGAACGTCCTTGGCCGATGCCGACGACGGCACCCGCCCCCAACATCGCGCCCACCAGCAACAGCGAAACCTTGCGCATCATCCGCGAACCTTCTCGTCAGGTGTTCGTGCCCACCAGGGGGTGGAATCTATGGCGGCGTTGTCCTTGCGGAATTCGACGTAGAGGAGCGGGCGTCCGGCCTCGCTTCCCCGCGCCGCTGCGGCCTCGACCGCGGCGGCCCGGCGGGTCCCCATCACGCCGACCGGCTCGCCCGCCAGAACGAACTGGCCGAGTTCGACGTCGATCCGGTCGATACCGGCCAACACCACATGATATCCGCCGCCACCGTTGATGATCAAGAGTTTGCCGTAGGAGCGAAACGGCCCGAAGAACACCACCCAGCCGTCGCATGGGCTGGTGACGCGAGCCTCCTCGCGGGTGGCGATGGTGAGGCCGCGGGCGGAACCGCCGAGGCCGTCGTCCTCGCCCCACCGGCGGATCGTCTCGCCGGCGACGGGCAGCGGCAAGGTGCCGCGCGTCTCGGCGAAGGCCATGGCGGGTTGCAGCCGGCCGGCACCGCCGAGGGAGGCGAGGCGCGGCTCGCCTTCCGC
>JAOTSD010000061.1 GCA_030247555.1 Siculibacillus sp.
CCTTGAAGGTGGCGCCGCCGGTCTCGGCCAGAACCTTGGTGATCGCCGCGGTCAGCGACGTCTTGCCATGGTCGACGTGCCCGATCGTGCCGATGTTGCAGTGCGGCTTCGTGCGTTCGAACTTTTCTTTGGCCATCGGATTTCTCCGTGTTCCTCGTACTGGACTGATCGGCGGATCAGGCGAACTTCTTCTGGACTTCGGCGGCGACGTTCGACGGCACTTCTTCGTAGTGGTCGAAGATCATCGTGTAGCTGGCGCGGCCCTGCGAGAAGGAGCGCAGCTGGTTCACGTAGCCGAACATGTTGGCGAGCGGCACCATCGCATTGACGATCTGCGCGTTGCCGCGGGTGTCGGTGCCGGCGATCTGGCCACGACGGGAGTTCAGGTCGCCGATGACCGAACCGAGATATTCCTCGGGGGTCACGACCTCGACCTTCATGATCGGCTCGAGCAGCACCGCGCCGGCCTTCTCGAGGCCCTCACGGAACGCCGCACGCGACGCGATCTCGAAGGCGATGGCCGAGGAGTCGACCTCGTGGTAGGCGCCGTCGATGAGCTGAACCTTGACGTCCACCACCGGGAAGCCGGCGACCGGACCGGAGGTGAGCACCGAGTTGAGGCCCTTCTCGACGCCGGGGAAGTATTCCCTCGGAACCGAGCCGCCGATGATCTTCGACTCGAACTCGAAGCCCTTGCCGGACTCGTTCGGCTCGATGTGGAACTTCACCCGGGCGAACTGACCGGTACCACCGGTCTGCTTCTTGTGGGTGTAGTCGATGTCGGTGGCGCGGCGGATGGTCTCGCGATAGGCGACCTGCGGGGCGCCGACGTTGACCTCGACCTTGTGGGTGCGCTTCAGGATGTCGACCTTGATGTCGAGATGGAGTTCGCCCATGCCCTTGATGATGGTCTGGCCGGACTCCGGATCGGTCGACACGCGGAAGGACGGATCCTCGGCCGCGAGCTTCGACAGCGCGATGCCCATCTTCTCCTGGTCACCCTTGGCCTTCGGCTCGACGGCCATCTCGATGACCGGCTCGGGGAACTCCATGCGCTCCAGGATGACGCCCTTGTTGGGGTCGCAGAGCGTGTCACCGGTGCGGGTCTCCTTGAGGCCGACCAGAGCGACGATGTCGCCGGCGTAGGCCTCGGAGATCTCCTCACGGCTGTCGGCGTGCATGAGCACCATGCGGCCGACACGCTCGGTCTTGCCGCGCACCGAATTCAGCAGCGACACGCCCTTCTCGAGCTTGCCCGAGTAGATGCGGCAGAAGGTGAGTACGCCGTACTGGTCGTCCATCAGCTTGAAGGCGAGCAGAGCCAACGGATCCTCGTCGGAGGACTTGCGCTCGGTCTCGGCCTCGGTCTTCAGGTCGATGCCCTTGATCGCCGGACGATCGAGCGGCGACGGCAGATAATCGACGACGGCGTCGAGGAGCGGCTGCACGCCCTTGTTCTTGAAGGCCGAGCCGCAGAGGACGGGGAAGAAGGCGCTCTCGATGACCGCCTTGCGCAGGAGCCGCTTGATGGTCTCCTCGGAGGGCATGATGCCGTCGAGGTACTGCTCCATCGCGGTCTCGTCGAGTTCGACGCAGGCCTCGATCATCTCGAGACGCGCCGCCTCGCAGCGGTCGACGAGATCCTCGGGGATCTCCTCGTCGTGGTACTTGGCGCCGAGCGCCTCGTCTTCCCACACCACGGCCTTCATGCGGACGAGGTCCACGAGACCCTTGAAGTTGGACTCCGCGCCGATCGGGATCTGGATCGGGATCGGCTTGGCGCCGAGGCGGGTCTTGATGTCGGACAGGCAGCGATCGAAGTCGGCGCCGATCTTGTCCATCTTGTTGGCGAAGACGATCCGCGGCACCTTGTACTTGTCGCCCTGGCGCCACACCGTCTCGGTCTGCGGCTCGACACCCTGGTTGGAGTCGAGCACGCACACCGCACCGTCGAGCACGCGCAGGCTGCGCTCGACTTCGATGGTGAAGTCGACGTGCCCGGGGGTGTCGATGATGTTCAGGCGCTTGCCGTTCCAGAAGGTGGTCGTGGCCGCCGACGTGATCGTGATGCCACGCTCCTGCTCCTGCTCCATGAAGTCCATAGTGGCAGCGCCGTCGTGGACCTCACCGATCTTGTGGCTCTTACCGGAGTAATAGAGCACACGCTCGGTGGTGGTCGTCTTGCCGGCATCGATGTGGGCCATGATGCCGAAGTTGCGATAGTCTTCGATGGCGTGAATTCGGGGCATGATCGTCTCGCCTCAAGCGTCGAAAAGAGCGGAACTCACCAGCGGTAGTGGGAGAAGGCGCGGTTCGCCTCCGCCATGCGGTGGGTGTCCTCCCGCTTCTTCACCGCGTTGCCGCGGTTGTTCGACGCGTCGAGCAGCTCGGCGGAGAGACGCTCGGTCATCGTCTTTTCGTTGCGGCCACGAGTGGCCGTGAGGAGCCAGCGGATGGCCAACGCCTGACGACGCTCGGTGCGCACCTCGACCGGAACCTGGTAGGTGGCGCCACCGACGCGGCGCGACCGAACTTCGATCTGCGGCGCCACGTTCTCCAGCGCCTGATGGAAGATCCCCAGCGGATCCTGGCGGGTCTTCTTCTCGATCAGGTCGAAGGCACCGTAGACGATCGACTCCGCGACCGACTTCTTGCCGTCTTCCATGACGTTGTTCATGAACTTGGAAACGACGACGTCACCGAACTTCGGATCCGGATTGACCTCACGCTTCTCGGCAGCATGACGACGGGACATTTGTCTTCCTCGGTCGTTCGAAACTCAGGGATACCGGATCACTTCGGACGCTTGGCGCCGTACTTCGAGCGGCGCTGCTTGCGGTCCTTCACACCCTGGGTGTCGAGAACACCGCGCAGGATGTGATAACGGACACCCGGAAGGTCCTTCACGCGGCCACCGCGGATCATCACCACGGAGTGCTCCTGAAGGTTGTGACCTTCGCCGGGGATGTAGCCGATCACCTCGAAGCCGTTGGTCAGACGAACCTTGGCGACCTTGCGGAGCGCCGAGTTCGGCTTCTTCGGGGTCGTGGTGTAGACGCGAGTGCACACACCACGCTTCTGCGGGCACGCTTCCATCGCGGGAGCCTTGTTCCGCTTGGTGGGAGCCTGCCGCGGAGCGCGGATGAGCTGGTTGATCGTCGGCATTCGTCTTCAGCCTTCTGATGACCTGGCCTTTCGGCCATTTCCTTCTCGCGGGGCGACCCGCACAACTCGCAGCACCCCGACACCGCCCTTCGACGCCGTCCGGGTTCACGATCTCGTCGATCCGTGAGGAACGAACGAAAAGCACCGGAGCCCGAGGAGAACCTCCCCGCCCGGCGCGAAAAGTCAGAGGACCGGGGCGAACCCGATCATGATCCTCGGCTTTCCAGATCGCGTTCCCGGCAGCGTCTCGGCGCCCTGTTCCATCCGCGAGGCGCGAACGGAACCATGGCGGCCGACGGGCCTGCCGTGAAAGTGGGCGGAACCTACCTGCGTCGCCGCCCCCCGTCAAGTGACATTTCCATGGAAAATCCGGCTTTCCGGCGCCGGTGACGAGTCTTCGGCCGCGCCGGCGGAATCATCGCCTCGAGACCTGAAGAATAACCAAGAAACCCAGAATCCCCGGTCCGCTTCACGGCGACGAATCGTCGTGTGAAGTGAATTTCCGGGGATGTCGAACAAGTTTCGGGGTCGACGGAAAGGTGGCGGACGCGGTGATTCTGCCTATCGGGCTCGACGACCGGAGGCTCACGGCGAATCATCGGCGGGGAAGACCGCGACGTCCGACGAAAACATCGTTCGGGCGGCAGTCCCGGATACGACGACTCCCCGTCTCTCCGTCCGAGCCCCCCCCGAAATGCGAGAGGCGCCGCGGTTTCCCGCGGCGCCTCTCCCGTCCGATGGTGCGACCCCGATCACTCCGCGGCGGGCAACGCCGGCGCTTCGACCGCGACCGTGCCCGTCTGGGCCTTTCGCTCCTCGACGATGAGTTCGTCGCGGTGGGCGGCGATCTGGCGGACTCGGCTCATCACGGAACCGGTTCCAGCCGGGATCAGGCGACCGACGATGACGTTCTCCTTGAGGCCCTCGAGCGCATCGATCTTGCCGGCGACCGCGGCTTCCGTGAGGACGCGGGTCGTCTCCTGGAACGAAGCGGCCGAGATGAACGAGCGGGTCTGCAGCGAGGCCTTGGTGATACCGAGCAGCACGGGCACGCCCGAGGCCGGCTTCTTGCCTTCCGAGATCAGACCCTCGTTCATCATGTCGAGGTCGAGCCGGTCGATCTGCTCGCCGGAGATGGTGTCCGACTCGCCGGGATCGGTGATCTCCACCTTCTGCAGCATCTGCCGGACGATGACCTCGATGTGCTTGTCGTTGATCACCACGCCCTGGAGCCGGTAGACCTCCTGGATCTCGTTGACGAGGAAGGCCGCCAGAGCCTCCACGCCCTTGATCGCCAGGATGTCGTGCGGCGCCGGGTTGCCGTCGAGGATGTATTCGCCCTTCTCGATGGTGTCGCCGTCCTGGAGATGGACGTGCTTGCCCTTCGGGATCAGGTACTCGATCGGCTCCGAGCCGTCCGCCGGTTCGATCAGGATGCGGCGCTTGTTCTTGTAGTCGCGACCGAAGCGGATGGTGCCGTCGGTCTCGGCGATGATCGCGTGGTCCTTGGGACGACGCGCCTCGAAGAGCTCGGCGACGCGCGGCAGACCGCCGGTGATGTCGCGGGTCTTGGCGCTCTCCAGCGGGATACGGGCGATGACGTCGCCGGCGTTGACCTTGGCGTTGGGATCGACCGAGAGGATCGCGTCCACCGGCAGCGAATAGCGGGCCTCACCGCCACGGCTGAGACGGGCGATCTTGCCGTCGACGCCCTTGATGACCAACGACGGCTTGAGGTCGGAGGTGCGGGTCGAGGTGCGCCAATCGATGACGACGCGCTTGGTGATGCCGGTCGCCTCGTCGGTCGACTCGACGATGGTCTGGCTGTCGATCAGGTCCTCGTAGGCGATGGTGCCGTCGACTTCGGTGATGATCGGGCGGGTGTAGGGATCCCATTCGGCTATGCGCTGGCCGCGCTTCACCTTGTCGCCCTCGTCGACGAAGAGACGGGCGCCGAAGATCAGACGATGGGTGGCGCGCTCCGACCCGTCGGCGTCGACGACGGCGACGGTGACGTTGCGGCCCATGACGATCAGACGGCCTTCCGAGTCGCGAACCACGTTGCGGTTCTTGATCTGGATGGTGCCCTCGAAGTTCGACTCGACGAAGGAGGAGTCGACCACCTGCGCCGTACCGCCGACGTGGAAGGTGCGCATGGTGAGCTGGGTGCCCGGCTCGCCGATCGACTGGGCGGCGATGACGCCCACCGCTTCGCCCATGTTGACGGGGGTGCCGCGGGCCAGATCGCGGCCGTAACACTTGACGCAGACGCCGATCTTGGTCCCGCAGGTCAGCACCGAGCGGATCTTGACCGACTGGATGCCGGCGGCCTCGATGCGCTTGACCTGACTTTCCTCGATCAGCTCGCCCTTCGGGACGATCAGTTCGCCGGTCGACGGATCGGTCAGATCCTCCGCCGCGACGCGGCCGAGGATGCGGCTGCCGAGCGAGGCGACGATCTGGCCGGCGTCGACGATCGCCTGGACGTGGATGCCACCCTCCGAGCCGCAGTCCTGCTCGGTGATGATCGAATCCTGCGCCACGTCGACGAGACGGCGGGTGAGATAGCCCGAGTTCGCCGTCTTCAGCGCCGTGTCGGCGAGGCCCTTGCGCGCGCCGTGGGTCGAGTTGAAGTACTCGAGCACGGTCAGGCCTTCCTTGAAGTTCGAGATGATCGGCGTCTCGATGATCTCACCCGACGGCTTGGCCATCAGGCCGCGCATGGCGGCGAGCTGGCGCATTTGGGTCGGCGAACCGCGGGCGCCGGAATGCGACATCATGTAGATCGAGTTGATCGGCTTCTGGCGGCCGGTCTCCTGATCGATCTGCACCGCGGAGATGCGCTTCATCATCTCCTCGGCGATGCGGTCGGTGCACTTCGCCCAGGCGTCGACGACCTTGTTGTACTTCTCGCCCTGGGTGATCAGGCCGTCCTGGTACTGCTGCTCGAACTCCTTGGCCGCGGCCTGGGTCTCGGCCACCATCTTCGGCTTGGTGTCCGGGATGACCATGTCGTCCTTGCCGAAGGAGATGCCGGCCTTGAAGGCGTTGCGGAAGCCGAGCGACATGATCCGGTCGCAGAAGATCACCGTCTCCTTCTGACCGCAGGTGCGGTAGACGGCGTCGATCATGCCGGAGATGTTCTTCTTCGTCATCTGCTGGTTGCAGACGTCGAAGGTGATGCCCGGATGGCGCGGCAACAGTTCGCCGATGAACATGCGGCCCGGGGTGGTCTCGTAGATCTTGGTGTATTCCTTGCCGTCGGCGTCGATGCCGGTCCAGCGGCCGCGGATCTTGGTGTGGAGCGTGATCGCCTTGGCTTCCAGGGCGTGCTGCATCTCACCGAGATTGCCGAAGGCCATACCTTCGCCGGGCTCGTTGGCGTTCATCAGCGACAGGTAGTAGAGGCCGAGAACGATGTCCTGCGACGGCACGATGATCGGCGCGCCGTTCGCCGGGTGCAGGATGTTGTTGGTCGACATCATCAGCACGCGGGCTTCCAACTGCGCTTCGAGCGACAGCGGGACGTGCACGGCCATCTGGTCACCGTCGAAGTCGGCGTTGAACGCCGTGCAGACGAGCGGGTGCAGCTGGATCGCCTTGCCCTCGATCAGCACCGGCTCGAAGGCTTGGATGCCGAGGCGATGGAGCGTCGGGGCGCGGTTGAGCAGGACCGGATGCTCGCGGATGACCTCGTCGAGGATGTCCCAGACCTCGGGACGCTCCTTCTCGACCAGCTTCTTCGCCTGCTTGACGGTCGAAGACAGGCCCTTGGCGTCGAGGCGCGAATAGATGAAGGGCTTGAACAGCTCGAGCGCCATCTTCTTCGGCAGGCCGCACTGGTGCAGCTTGAGTTCCGGTCCGACGACGATGACCGAACGGCCGGAGTAGTCGACGCGCTTGCCGAGCAGGTTCTGGCGGAAACGGCCCTGCTTGCCCTTCAGCATGTCGGCGAGCGACTTCAGCGGACGCTTGTTGGCGCCGGTGATGACGCGGCCGCGGCGGCCGTTGTCGAACAGGGCATCGACCGCTTCCTGAAGCATGCGCTTCTCGTTGCGGATGATGATGTCCGGGGCGCGCAGCTCGATCAGTCGCTTCAGACGGTTGTTGCGGTTGATGACGCGGCGGTAGAGGTCGTTCAGGTCCGACGTGGCGAAGCGGCCGCCGTCGAGGGGGACGAGCGGGCGCAGATCCGGCGGGATGACCGGCACGACGGTGAGGATCATCCACTCGGGACGGTTGCCCGACTCGATGAAGGATTCGACCAGCTTCAGGCGCTTGGCGAGCTTCTTCGGCTTCAGGTCGCCGGTCGCCTCGGCGATGTCGACGCGCAGTTGATCGGCGAGCTTCGGCAGGTCCATGGCCGAGAGCATGTCGCGGATCGCCTCGGCGCCGATCATGGCGGTGAAGCTGTCCTCGCCGTAGTCGTCCTGGGCCTTGAGGAACTCCTCCTCCGACAGAAGCTGGTGCAGCTTCAGCGGCGTCAGACCCGGCTCGGTGACGACGTAGTTCTCGAAGTAGAGAATGCGCTCAAGGTCCTTGAGCGTCATGTCCATCAGCATGCCGATGCGGCTCGGCAGCGACTTCAGGAACCAGATGTGGGCGACCGGGGCGGCGAGCTCGATGTGGCCCATGCGCTCGCGACGGACGCGCGAGAGGGTCACCTCGACGCCGCACTTCTCGCAGATGACGCCCTTGTACTTCATGCGCTTGTACTTGCCGCACAAGCACTCGTAGTCCTTGATCGGTCCGAAGATCCGGGCGCAGAACAGGCCGTCGCGCTCCGGCTTGAAGGTCCGGTAGTTGATCGTCTCCGGCTTCTTGATCTCGCCGTAGGACCAGGAGAGGATCTTCTCGGGGGAAGCGATCGAGATCCGGATGGCGTCGAAGACCGGCGCCGTCGGGGTCTGGGGCGAGAAGATGTTCATCACGTCATGATTCATCGGGCGGTCTCCTTCGGTGATCGGCCCGCTCCCGTCGCCGCAACGGGGAGCACGGTCACCCGAGATTTCCTGTCACTCGGCTGGACCGGCTCCGCGACGTCCGTCGCCCGCCGGTCCCTTCCACACGCAATTCACGCGAACGCGCCGCGGATCCCGTCCCGGCCCTGCCGGGTGGGACCCGCCGTTCGGCGGCGGATCACTCCGCCGCCTGGGCTTCGCCCTCTTCGCCGCCCGAACGGCCGGGGATGCCGACCAGTTCGACGTTGAGGCCGAGCGACCTCATTTCCTTCACGAGCACGTTGAAGCTCTCCGGGATGCCGGCCTCGAAGGTGTCGTCGCCGCGGACGATGGCCTCGTAGACCTTGGTGCGGCCGGCCACGTCGTCCGACTTCACCGTGAGCATCTCCTGCAGCGTGTAGGCCGCGCCGTAGGCTTCGAGCGCCCAGACTTCCATTTCGCCGAAGCGCTGGCCGCCGAACTGCGCCTTGCCGCCCAGCGGCTGCTGGGTGACCAGAGAGTAGGGACCGATCGAGCGGGCGTGGATCTTGTCGTCGACCAGATGGTGCAGCTTCAACATGTAGATGTAGCCGACGGTGACCTTGCGATCGAAGGCCTCGCCGGTGCGGCCGTCGAAGAGCGTGACCTGACCCGAATGGGCCAGACCCGCCTTGTCGAGGGCCGCCTCGATGTCGTGCTCCTTGGCGCCGTCGAACACCGGCGTGGCGATCGGCACGCCCTTCTTCACCGTCTCGGCGAGACGGATGATCGAGGAATCATCGTATTCGGCCGGCTGCTCGCCCTTGATGTTGTCGCCGTAGATCTCGACCATCTCGGTGCGCAGCGGGGTCAGGTCGCCGGAACGGCGATAGGCCTCGAGCATGGCGTCGATCTTCTTGCCCATGCCGGCACAGGCCCAGCCGAGATGGGTCTCGAGGATCTGGCCGACGTTCATGCGGCTCGGCACGCCGAGCGGGTTGAGCACGATGTCGACGTTGGTCCCGTCCTCGAGATAGGGCATGTCCTCCACCGGAACGATCCGGGAGACGACGCCCTTGTTGCCGTGACGGCCGGCCATCTTGTCGCCGGGCTGGATCTTGCGCTTGATGGCGACGAAGACCTTGACCATCTTCATGACGCCCGGGGGCAGCTCGTCGCCGCGCTGCAGCTTCTCCACCTTGTCGATGAAGCGCTGCTCGAGGCGCTTGCGGCTCTCGTCGTACTGACCGCGCAGGGCTTCGATCTCGCCCATGAGCTTGTCGTCGGCGATGCCGAACATCCACCACTGCGACCGCGGATACTCCTCGATCAGCTCCTGGGTGAGGACCTGATCCTTCTTGAAGCCCTTGGGGCCGGAGACGGCGGTCTTGCCGATCAGCATCTCGGTCAGGCGGCCGTAGACGTTGCGGTCGAGGATCGCCTGTTCGTCGTCGCGGTCCTTGGCGAGGCGTTCGATCTCCTCGCGCTCGATCGCCATGGCGCGCTCGTCCTTCTCGACGCCGTGCCGATTGAACACGCGCACTTCGACGATGGTGCCCTGGACGCCCGGCGGAACGCGCAGCGACGTGTCGCGCACGTCCGAGGCCTTCTCGCCGAAGATGGCGCGCAGGAGCTTCTCCTCCGGCGTCATCGGGCTCTCACCCTTCGGCGTGATCTTGCCGACCAGGATGTCGCCCGGACGGACTTCCGCGCCGATGTAGACGATGCCCGCCTCGTCGAGGTTCTTCAGAGCCTCTTCCGAGACGTTCGGGATGTCGCGGGTGATCTCTTCCGGACCGAGCTTGGTGTCGCGGGCCATCACCTCGAACTCTTCCAGATGGATCGAGGTGAAGACGTCGTCCTTGACGATGTTCTCGGAGAGAAGGATCGAGTCCTCGAAGTTGTAGCCGTTCCACGGCATGAAGGCGACGAGGACGTTGCGGCCGAGCGCCAGATCGCCGAGATCGGTCGAGGGACCGTCGGCGATGATGTCGCCCTTCTCGATGATGTCGCCGACGCGAACCAGCGGACGCTGGTTGATGCAGGTCGACTGGTTCGAGCGCTGGAACTTCATCAGTCGGTAGATGTCGACGCCGGACTTGGCCGGGTCGAGATCTTCCGTGGCGCGGATGACGATACGGGTGGCGTCGACCTGGTCGACGACGCCGCCGCGGCGGGCACCGATGGCGGCGCCGGAGTCACGGGCGACGATCGCCTCCATGCCGGTGCCGACGAACGGCGCCTCGGCGCGCACCAGCGGCACGGCCTGACGCTGCATGTTGGAGCCCATCAGCGCGCGGTTGGCGTCGTCGTTCTCGAGGAACGGGATCAGCGCCGCGGCGACCGAGACCAACTGCTTCGGCGACACGTCCATGTAGTCGACGCGGTCGACCGGCACCATCAGCGGTTCGCCGGCGTGACGGCAGACGATCAGCTCTTCGGTGAGGCGGTTCTCCTTGTCGAGAACGGCGTTCGACTGCGCGACGTAGTGCTTGTACTCCTCGGTCGCCGACAGATAGACGACCTCGTCGGTCACCCGACCATCGCGGACCTTGCGGTAGGGGGCTTCGATGAAGCCGTACTTGTTGACGCGGGCGAAGGTCGCCAGCGAATTGATGAGACCGATGTTCGGGCCTTCCGGCGTCTCGATCGGGCACATGCGGCCGTAGTGGGTCGGGTGCACGTCGCGCACCTCGAAGCCGGCGCGCTCGCGGGTCAGACCGCCCGGTCCGAGGGCCGAGAGGCGCCGCTTGTGGGTGATCTCGCTGAGCGGGTTGGTCTGGTCCATGAACTGCGAGAGCTGCGAGGAGCCGAAGAACTCGCGCACCGCGGCGGCCGCGGGCTTGGCGTTGATCAGGTCCTGCGGCATGACGGTGTCGATCTCGACCGACGACATGCGCTCCTTGATGGCGCGCTCCATGCGGAGCAGGCCGACGCGGTACTGGTTCTCCATCAACTCGCCGACCGACCGGACACGGCGGTTGCCGAGGTTGTCGATGTCGTCGATCTCGCCCTTGCCGTCGCGCAGGTCGAGCAGCGTGCGGATCACCGCCAGGATGTCGTCCTTGCGGATGGTGCGCACGGTGTCCTCGACGTCGAGGTCGAGGCGCATGTTCATCTTGACGCGGCCGACCGCCGAGAGGTCGTAGCGCTCCGAGTCGAAGAACAGCGAATGGAACATCGCCTCCGCCGTCTCGATGGTCGGCGGCTCGCCCGGGCGCATGACGCGGTAGATGTCGAAGAGCGCGTCCTCGCGGGTCTCGTTCTTGTCGACGGCCAGCGTGTTGCGGATGTAGGCGCCGGTGTTGACGTGGTCGATGTCGAGGACCGGAATCTCGAGATAGCCGAGATCGAGGATCTGGCGGACGAGCTTCTCGGTCAGTTCCTGACCGGCTTCGGCATGGATGAGGCCGGTCTTCGCGTCGACGATGTCTTCGGCGAGATACTGGCCGACGACCTCCTCGTCCGTAACCTTCAGGGCCTTGAGGCCCTTCTCGGAGAGGATGCGAGCCTGACGGGCGGTGAGCTTCTTGCCGGTCTCCAGCACGACTTCGCCGGTGTCGGCGTCGATCAGGTCGGAGGCGGCCTTGAAGCCGCGCATGCGCGCCGCATCGTAGGGAACGCGCCAGGACGAACCCGAGCGCTCGTAGCTCAGCTTGTTGTAGAAGGTGGAGAGGATCTCCTCACCGTCCATGCCGAGCGCGAAAAGCAGCGACGACACCGGAATCTTGCGGCGGCGATCGATGCGCGCATAGACGATGTCCTTGGCGTCGAACTCGATGTCGAGCCACGACCCGCGATAGGGGATGATGCGCGCGGCGAAGAGCAGCTTGCCCGAGGAATGGGTCTTGCCCTTGTCGTGATCGAAGAAGACGCCCGGCGAACGGTGCATCTGCGAGACGATGACGCGCTCGGTGCCGTTGACGATGAAGGTGCCGTTGTCGGTCATGAGCGGCATGTCGCCCATGAAGACGTCCTGCTCCTTGATGTCCTTGACGGACTTGGCGCCGGTGTCCTCGTCGAGATCGAACACGATGAGGCGCAGCGTCACCTTGAGCGGCGCGGCGAAGGTCATGCCGCGCTGGCGGCACTCGTCGACGTCGTACTTCGGCGGCTCGAATTCGTAGCGCACGAATTCGAGCAGGGCCTTGCCCTGGAAGTCGGAGATCGGGAAGACCGACTTGAACACGGACTGCAGGCCTTCATCGGGCCGTCCGCCCTTGGGCTCCGCCACCTGCAGGAACTGGTCGTAGGACGCCTTCTGGACTTCGATGAGATTGGGCATCTCCGCCACTTCCCGGATCGAACCGAAGAACTTGCGGACTCGTCTACGACCGTTGAACGTCTGGGCCATTGTCGTCCTCGCTCGGGTAACCGACGGCAATCCGGAGAACCCGCCTCACCTCCGGAGCGTCGGTGCTCCGGGGCGGGTGCTCGGGAGCACCGCCGTCTCCCACTTCCATAAGGTCTTCCACCGCGTCTTACCGGAAAGGTGAGAGTCGACGCTCCACTCGTTCCAGTAGACACGATTCGCTTCGGTTCGGCGCGCTACCACGTAGAGCGCCGAAAATCCCGGGCCACGGAACCGCGACCCGGGATGTTCGTCGTGACGCGGGCGGGACGCCCGCGTCGCATCACTTGAGCTCGACCTTGGCGCCGGCGCTCTCGAGCTGCTTCTTGACCTTTTCGGCCTCGTCCTTGCCGACGCCTTCCTTGACCGCCTTCGGAGCGGCCTCGACCAGATCCTTGGCCTCCTTGAGGCCGAGGCCGGTGATCGCGCGCACTTCCTTGATCACGTTGATCTTGTTGGCGCCCGCTTCGGCGAGGATGACGTTGAACTCGGTCTGCTCTTCGACCGGAGCCGCGGCGGCGGCCGGGCCGGCGGCGGCGGCGACGGCCACCGGAGCGGCGGCGGAGACGCCCCACTTCTCTTCGAGCATCTTCACGAGATCGGCGGCTTCCAGGATGGTCAGCGCGGACAGATCGTCCACGATCTTGGCGAGATCGGCCATTTTATCACTACCTTCTGAAGTTCGGTTCGAACAGTTCTTCGAATGCCACGAAGACGGCTCACGCCGCCTGGTCCTTGTCGGCACGCGCCTGGATGACGCGCGCGAGCGCCCCACCCGGAGCCGCCAGCACCGAAGCCAGCTTGGAGGCCGGCTGGTTGATGACGCCCGCGATCTTGGCGCGCAGTTCTTCGAGCGACGGCAGATCGGCCAGCGCCTTGACGCCATTGGCGTCGAGGGCCTGCTTGCCGAGGCCGCCGCCAAGGATCACGAACTTGTCGTTCGCCTTGGCGAATTCCGACGCGACCTTGGGAGCGGCGACCGGGTCCTTCGCAGAAAGGATGACGGTCGGGCCCTTGAACAGGTGCGCCATGTGCTCGAGTTCGGTGCCGACGAGAGCCAGCTTGGCGAGACGGTTCTTCGCGACCTTGACGGTGCCACCCGCGGCGCGAACCTTGCCGCGAAGTGCGGTCATGTTCGCCACGGTGAGCCCCGCGTACTTCGCGACCACAACGGAACCAGTCATCTTGAACTGGACGTTGAGGGACGCGACGAGTTCGCGCTTTTCCGCTCTATCCACGATAGCCTCTTACACCTCGTGACCCCGGGAGCGAGCTCGACGGGGCCGGTTGCAGGGGGCGCGTCGGGGTCTCCCTCCGCGCCACTTCTCTTCCTGTCCCCTCGCCCCGGATCTCTCCGGTCAGAGGTGCAACGGTCCGAACCGATCGCGTGGGGTGGCGGGTCGATCCCCGGTCCCACGGAACTCGTTCTTTCCCGCCTCGTGCAGGCCCCTCGGATCGCACCCGAGTTCGACGGATTAAGCGGGTCTGCGGGTCACCCCTTCGACCTGCGCCTGCAGTCTCGGACAGGTACCCCCTCCCCTCGCCCTCGCGGGTCGCGGTTCGGGAGCCCTCTTCCGGTGCGGTGGAAGACCGGACCGGAAGTCTCCATCGGACACCGGCGAACCGGCGTCCGATCGAAATCGTTTCGTCGCCTCAGTGGGCGACGTGGACCGACGCCGGGTCGATCTTGACGCCCGGGCCCATGGTCGAGGACACCGCGACGCGCTGGACGTAGGTGCCCTTGGCGCCCGACGGCTTGGCCTTCTGGACGGCCTCGGCGAAGGCGCGGATGTTCTCGATCAGCGCCTCGTCGGAGAAGGAGGCCTTGCCGACGCCGGCGTGGACGATGCCGGCCTTCTCGGCGCGGAACTCGACGGCGCCGCCCTTGGCGTCGTTCACCGCCTTGGTGACGTCCATGGTCACGGTGCCGACCTTCGGGTTCGGCATCAGGCCGCGGGGGCCCAGCACCTTGCCGAGACGGCCGACCAGCGGCATCAGATCCGGGGTGGCGATGCAGCGATCGAAGTCGATCGTGCCGCCCTGGATGGTGGCGAGCAGGTCCTCGGCGCCGACGATGTCGGCTCCGGCGGCCTTGGCCTCGTCGGCCTTGGCGCCGCGGGCGAAGACGGCGACGCGGACGGTCTTGCCCGTGCCGTTCGGCAGGTTGCAGACGCCGCGGACCATCTGGTCGGCGTGGCGCGGGTCGACGCCGAGATTCATGGCGATCTCGACGGTCTCGTCGAACTTGGCGGAAGCGCGACCCTTAATCATCTTCACGGCTTCTTCGAGGCCGTAGAGCTTCACCGGATCGATGCCCTCACGGGACTTGGCGACGCGCTTGGCGATCTTCGGCATCGTCTCACTCCACCACACGAAGGCCCATGGACCGCGCAGTGCCCTCGATCATCTTCGCCGCAGCGTCGATGTCGTTGGCATTGAGGTCCTTCATCTTCTTCTCGGCGATCTCCTTGACCTGGGCCTGGGTGACCTGGCCCACGAAGGAGCGGCCCGGGGTCTTGGACCCGGAACCCGGCTTCTTCTTGGTCTCGAGCTTGGCCGCCTGCTTCAGGAAGAACGCCGCCGGCGGAGTCTTGAACTCGAAAGTGAAAGACTTGTCGGTGTAGTAGGTGATGACCACCGGGGTCGGCTGACCCTTCGGCATTTCCGCGGTCTTCGAATTGAAGTCCTTGCAGAACTGCATGATGTTCAGACCGCGCTGACCGAGCGCGGGGCCGATCGGCGGCGACGGATTGGCAGAACCCGCCGGCACCTGGAGCTTGATGTAGCCCTGTACCTTCTTCGCCATTGCATGGCTCCCAAACGGACCGCCTCGGCGTGAGCCTTCGCGGCATCCTCGGAGGTGGCGGTCGGGTCGCCCGGGGCCTGACGAAGAGCCCGAAGGAACCTCCCGCCCACCCGCTCCCCTCGCCCTTCGGCGCGGAGTTCACGGGCGTTCGGATCCGGCGCGGCGACGCCTTCGGCGTCTCGCCCCGGGGGCCGGCGATCGATCGGCGCTGACGACGATCGATCACGGCCGATAGAGGCCGACCCCACCGCTCTCACGGTGTGGGCGACCTCCGAAACACATCGGGGTCAGATCTTCTCGACCTGCCCGTATTCCAGGTCCACCGGCGTGGCGCGACCGAAGATCGACACCGCGACCTTGAGGCGCGAACGCTCCTCGTCGACTTCCTCGACGACGCCGTTGAACGAAGCGAAGGGACCATCCGCGACGCGGACGTTTTCGCCGATCTCGAAAGTGATGGAGGGCTTGGGCCGCTCCACGCCTTCCTGCACCTGCTGCAGGATGCGGAGCGCCTCGCTCTCCGGGATCGGCATCGGCTTGTTGTCGGAGCCGAGGAAGCCGGTCACCTTCGGGGTGTTCTTGATCAGGTGGAAGACCTGATCGGTGAGCTCGGCCTTCACCAGCACGTAGCCGGGGAAGAACTTCCGCTCGGCGTCGACCTTGCGGCCGCGACGCACCTCGACGACCTTCTCGGTCGGCACCAGGATCTGCTCGAACTGATCGCCGAGACCGTTCTGGGCGGCGCGTTCGCGGATCGCTTCTGCGACCTTGTTCTCGAAATTCGAGTAGGCGTGGACGATGTACCAGCGCTTGCTCATGAAGAAACTCCGCCGGACGCCGTCAACGGCCGATACCGAGGATGAGGGAGACGCCCCAACCCATCAGCATGTCGGCCAAAAGGAAGAATATGGCGGCGAGGAAGGCCATCGCGACCACCATCAGGGTCGTGACGCCGGTCTCGTTGCGGGTCGGCCAAGTGACCTTGGAGACCTCGTCACGAACCTGCTGCACGAAGGAGAAAGGATTGCTCTTGGCCATTCGCCGCTCACGACAGGCAGGCGCGGAAGGGTGTCCCCCTTCGCGCGCCTCGCTGGGACGAATTCACTAATGCGTCGACGAGGAAAGGACAAGAGCAATTCGACTGGCAGGGGCAGAGGGACTCGAACCCCCGACCCTCGGTTTTGGAGACCGATGCTCTACCAACTGAGCTATACCCCTAGAGGCACAGTCGAATTTCGGCTCTCGCCGCTTTCCGCCGCGCGCCGATGACGAATCGGTGAGCGCGGCGAAATTCGTCTTCCGCCCGGATCCGACCTCCGAGACGAGACCCCCGCCCGGAGGCGGAGACCGAATCGGGCGACCGAAATCGCCCTCTCGGAGTCGGCGGGCGCCGATTCACGGCGCCCGGAGGATCATCAGGCGATGATCTTGGCGACGACGCCGGCGCCGACGGTGCGGCCGCCCTCACGGATGGCGAAGCGGAGCTTCTCTTCCATCGCGATCGGAACGATCAGCTCGACGACCAGCTTCACGTTGTCGCCCGGCATCACCATCTCGGTGCCCTCGGGCAACTGGCACATGCCGGTCACGTCGGTGGTGCGGAAGTAGAACTGCGGACGATAGTTCGAGAAGAACGGCGTGTGACGGCCGCCCTCTTCCTTGGTCAGGATGTAGGCCTCGGCCTCGAACTTGGTGTGCGGCGTCACCGAACCCGGCTTACACAGCACCTGGCCGCGCTCGACGTCCTTGCGCTCGATGCCGCGCAGCAGCGCGCCGATGTTGTCGCCCGCTTGGCCCTGATCGAGCAGCTTGCGGAACATCTCGACGCCGGTGCAGGTCGTCTTGCGGGTCGGACGGATGCCGACGATCTCGACTTCCTCGCCCACCTTGACGATGCCGCGCTCGACGCGGCCGGTCACCACCGTGCCACGGCCCGAGATGGTGAACACGTCTTCGACCGGCATCAGGAACGGCTGGTCGACCGGACGCTCCGGCTGCGGGATGAACTCGTCCACCGCCGCCATCAGCTTCAGCACCGAGTCACGGCCGAGCTTCGGATCGCCGTCCTTCAGCGCCTCGGTGGCCGAGCCGGCGATGATCGGAATGTCGTCGCCGGGGAAGCCGTAGGACGACAGCAGCTCGCGAACCTCGAGCTCGACCAGCTCCAGCAGTTCGGCGTCGTCGACCAGATCGACCTTGTTCAGGTAGACCACCAGCGCCGGAACGCCGACCTGACGGGCGAGCAGGATGTGCTCGCGGGTCTGCGGCATCGGGCCGTCGGCCGCCGACACGACCAGGATCGCGCCGTCCATCTGGGCCGCGCCGGTGATCATGTTCTTGACGTAGTCGGCGTGGCCGGGGCAGTCGACGTGGGCGTAGTGACGCTTGGTCGTCTGATACTCGACGTGGGCGGTGTTGATGGTGATGCCGCGCGCCTTCTCCTCCGGAGCGGCGTCGATCTGGTCGTACGCCTTGAAGGTGGCGCCGCCGGTCTCGGCCAGAACCTTGGTGATCGCCGCGGTCAGCGACGTCTTGCCATGGTCGACGTGCCCGATCGTGCCGATGTTGCAGTGCGGCTTCGTGCGTTCGAACTTTTCCTTCGCCATCGACGTCGCTTCCTACTGTTGTCCGTGGACCCCGGGGCTCGGCGGTCTCGGCATCGTGAATATCGTCTCGGGACCCGATCTTTCGTCCGTCACGAGGTTCGGCCGGATGGTGGAGCGGGTAGCGGGAATCGAACCCGCGTATTCAGCTTGGAAGGCTGCTGCTCTACCATTGAGCTATACCCGCACGCCAGACCGCGAAACGACCGTACCTCAACGGCGGAAGAGAGATGGTGGGGGAAGTAGGACTCGAACCTACGAAGGCTTAGCCAGCGGATTTACAGTCCGCCCCCTTTGCCGCTCGGGACATTCCCCCGCAACTCTCTTCGACCGTTCGCATCGACCGTCTCACGGCTTCCGAACGTTCGGACGAACGAAACGCCCCGCCTCATCGGCGAGGATTCCCGTTGCGGGCGGTGTTATGGCGACCCGACCGGTCCCTGTCAACCGTCGAACCGACCATCCCCACGCGCTTTTTCCGCACCGGCGAAAAAGGACCGCGGACCACCGGCGGACGCGACGATTGCGCCGGCTGCGGCTTCGGGTCCATAAAGCCGCACCTTTCCCCCGAGGAGCCGGCTCCATGACGTCGTCCGAGACCCCCCCGCGCATCGCCAAGGCCGGCCGCCATCCGACCCGGCCGCCGGTCGTGCAGCGTCGCCGCGGTCGGCCCGGAGCCGGAGCGCCGGACGGACGCGTCTTCCTCTATGGCCTGCACACCGCGGAAGTGGCGCTCGCCAACCCGAAACGGGTGATCCACGCCATCTACGTCACCCGCAACGCGCTCGCCCGGCTGGAGGAACGCGGCATCGTCTTCCCCGTCGCGCCGGAGGTGGTCGATGTGCGTTGGATCGACGCGCGGGTCGGCGAGGACGCGGTGCATCAGGGCGTGCTGGTCGAGACGCGCCCGCTCGAACCGGTGGCGCTCACCGATCTCGGCCGGGCGAAGCTGGTGCTCGCGCTCGACCAGGTGACCGATCCGCACAACGTCGGGGCGATCATGCGCTCGGCCGTGGCGCTCGGGGCGGACGCCCTGATCACCACCACCCGCCATTCGCCGCAGGAGACCGGCGTCCTGGCCAAGTCCGCCTCGGGCGGGCTCGATCTCCTCACCCACATCGAGGTGACCAACCTGGCGCGCGCCCTCGAGGCGCTGCGCAAGGAGCGGTTCACCGTCGTCGGGCTCGACAGCGACGGGCCGGCGCCGCTCGAGGCGACCGTGGTCGGCGAGCGGACCGTGCTGGTGCTGGGGGCCGAGGGCAAGGGGCTGCGGCCGGTCACCCGCGAGGCCTGCGACGTGCTCGCCCGGGTCGACGTCCCGGGGCCGATCAAGTCTCTCAACGTCTCGAACGCCGCGGTGCTGGCGCTCTGGGTCGTCGGGCGCAAACACGCCGGGCACTGATATCGCCGGGCGGCGCGCCGGCGGTCGCGCGCCTCGACCGCGGCGAGGGCGCGCGCGACCGCCCACGCTCGAAGCGGAGCGACGCGGCCCCGCCGGCGGCGCGCCCGAGAGCGGAACCACGCACCCCGCCATCTTGGCCCCCTCCCCGCCCCCGTGCTAAGGGGTGGCCGACGCCGGCATAGCACAGCGGTAGTGCAGCGGTTTTGTAAACCGAAGGTCGGGGGTTCGATCCCCTCTGCCGGCACCAGTTCGGCGCGGTGGGCGCGCCTCCCCCGATCCGCGGGAGCCCCGTGGGCGTCGAGTTCCTCAGATCGACACGTCGAGCGTCGCGAAGAGGCCGGGCGGCAGGCCGCGCAGGATGATCGAATCGTCCGGTCCGAAGGCGATCTCGACCGCCGTCGCCGACGCCGGTCGCAGCGCTGCGGCGAGCGCCTCGGCGTCGGCGAAATGGAACGCCGTCAGATCGAGGGCGTCGATGTCCACCTCGAAGTTCGCGACGACGTCATGACCTCCGGGAGTGATCACGAAGGTGTCGCGACCCGACGCGCCGGTGAGGATGTCGTCGGCCTCGGTGGTGCGGAGGATCTCGCCCGGCCGCAGCGCGGTGATGCGGGCGGTGCCGTCGTCGAGGAGCGTCTCCAGCCGGACCGGCGTCGTCCCGTCGTCGGCGTAATGGCGGGTGCGCACCGTCCAATTCGCGTCGCCGTCGACGTCGGTCACCTCGAGCTTCGTCCGGACGCCGGCCTCGAAGGTCGTCTCGCGCGTGTCGCCGCCGTCCAAGACGCGCAACTCGGAGACCCGGGCGCCGGTGGCGTCGTATCGCGTGACGATGCTCGCGACGTCGCTCGTGTCCGAGCCGTCGAGGAAGGTCGTGACGGCGAGCACACCGTCGACGTGGTCCTGCCGCGTGATGTCGCCGTCGTCGCGGACGACGGTGCGGCTGGTTCGCGTCACTCCATCGGCGGCGTATTCGAGGGTGATGGAGTCCCAGACGGCGTCGTCGTCGACGTCGCGCAGGACGGTCGTCGCCCGCCGCCCCACCGCGAAGGTGGTCTCACGAACGTCACCGTCGTCGAGGAGGTCGATCCGCGAGGTCGGAACGCCGTCGACGAAGGTGGTGGTGTATTCGGCGATCGACGCATGAGCATCGGCCGCGTCGACGAGATGGGCGCGCGTCATCCGGCCGCCGGCGAATTCGTGGGTGGCGTGCCACCCGGCATCGGTCGTCCGATCGATGCGGAGGAGGTCGAAGCCGGTCGACCAGGTGAGGGTCTGCGACGCCCAGGTGCGGGTGTTCGCGGTGTCGACGATGGTCTCGGTGATCGCGTCCGGACCGACCGCGAGCTCGATGGTGTTGCCGGCCGAGACGTATCGGACGGTCTCGAAGCCGTGCGCCACGAGCGCCGCCCGCGCCGCCACATCGAGCTCGGCCTCGACGATCGCCGTGTCGGCCGCCCCGAGGCCGGCATCGGCGAGAAGAGCGGTGGCGGCGTCGGCGACGTGGAGCGACGTCCCGGCCGCATCGGTGAGGACGATCTCCTCGATCCCGGCGAGGGTCGTGCCGAGGAGCGAGGCCGTGCCACCGCCGTCGATGCGCAGCGTGTCGGCACCCGCTCCGCCGTCGATCGAGGCGAAGGCGGCGAGGCGGGCGGCGTCGAAGACGAAGGTATCGTCGCCCGCGGCGCCGACCAGTCGCTCGAAGCCGGCGAGCCCGACCGGTCGGGTGAGATCGAGCGTGCCCGAGGCCGTCATCTCGATCGTGTCGACGCCGGCGCCGCCGTCGAGGTCGTCGTCGGCGGTGAGCGTCGTCGGCGCGGCGAGGACCGACGTCGGCCCATCACCCCCGGCGACCGTGTCGGCGCCGGTGGTGAGAGTGACGGTGTCGGTGAGGGCGGCGTCGAACCGGCGCTGCCAGATGCCCCAGCCGGACCCGTCCTGATTCCTCGACTGCCAGGTCACGACCCAACCGCCATCCGCCAGAGCGGCCAATTCGGGATAGAGCTGATCGTCGGCGGTGGTCTGATTGACCCGGGTCTCCGAACCCAGCGGGGTTCCGTCGGCAGCGTAGCGCTGGAGCGCGATGTCGCCATCGCCCCCCACCGCATAGGCCGTCAGCCAACTCACCACCCAACCTCCGTCGGCGAGCGTGACCACGGACGGGTAGGCCTGTATCGACACGTCGTGCGTGTTGACGAAGGTCTCCGGGCCGAGCGGATCGCCCGAGGCGCCATATCTGCGCTGGAGGATGTCGTAGCCTCGATTGAAGCCGTCGCGGATATCCGAATGCCACGTCACCACCCACCCGCCATCGGCGAGGGCGGTCACCGCGGGAGCATCTTGAGCCGACTCGACATAGACATCGTTGACGCGCACCTCATCGCCGATCGCGATCCCGTCGGCGTCGTATCGCTGTTGGTAGATGTCCCAGCCAGGCCCGTTCTTGGTTCCCGCCCACGTCACCACCCAGCCGCCATCCGCGAGCCCGGTGACCGCCGGTCTCGCCTGGCCGCTGTCGGTCACGGTATTGACCCGAACCTCGCCGCCGGCGGCTCTGCCGTCCGGCGCGAAGCGCTGCTGGTAGATGCCCCAGTTCGAACCGTCCTGATCCAAAGACTGCCAAGAAACGATCCAGCCACCGTCGCCGAGCGACGCGATCGTCGGTTCCGTCTGGGCGAAGGCCGGGACGGTGTTGACCACGGTCTCCGAACCGACCGGGACGCCATCCGCGCCGAAACGTTGCTGGAGGATATCCCAAGACCGAATGTCCGGCTGATGGGAGTGCCAAGCCACCACCCAACCACCATCGGGTAGCGCCGCGATCACCGGTGCGGCCTGATCTTCGGCCGTGGTGGTGGTCACCCGAACCTCGCCGCCGACCGGCGTGCCCGTCGCGTCGAGGCGCTGCAGGTAGACGCCGGTGCCCGAGCCGTCCTGATCGGCGGAGGTCCACACCACCACCCAGCCTCCGTCGGCGAGCGCCGTGACGGTCGGGGCGGTCTGGTCGGCGGTGGTCGTCGTGTCGACCCTCGTCTCGGGGCCGGCGGAGAGGAAATACGGCACGCGGGCAACTCCTGGGGAACAATGGAGATCACTCTACCCGGACGAGACCGGATTTGAACCGGTCCCTTGGTCGCGACCGAGCGATGCCCTCGGGCGGATGTTCGCCCTCCGTTTCCCGCCTCCCTCGCCGCTTCGCCGCCGATCCGTCTCGGCCGGCCGCGCTCGCATCGGAGCGCACCGGTAGATACGTGTTTTCACGTAGCTCGAGGCGAAGTCGCCCGGGGTCTCCGCCAAGGGAGAGCGCCCGACGAACCATGAACGAGCGAGGCCGTGGACGGCCGGTCGAGAGAATCCCGCGCCGGCGAAACCGACGAATCATCACGGCGATGCGTCGTCGGATACCGCCGACATCTCGTCGCCGGGGGAGCGAATGTTTTCCCATCGCTCGTCGAGGATGAAAAAGTGCGCTCGAAACTTGTGCAGTGCCCCCGAAAATCCGGGGAACGAGTGAAATTCCCAATCGTTTCGGTATTTCCGTTAAACCACCGTTGGTGATTGGCCTCCTAGATTGCGCGAGTTCGTGAAAACGGTTCGACGGGCGAGTTTCATGGGGGGGCGCACCTCACACATGGTGAAGGGTCTGTCCGCACACTTGGCGTGGCTGGTGTTCGGGCTGCGCGCACCCGACGTCGCCGTCGACGAGGAGACCGCCCGGCGCATCCGCGGCGAACAGGTCTCGGCGATCGTCGAACTGGTGCCGATGAGCGCCATCGCCAACGTGCTGTGCGCCGCCGTCATCGCCGTCGCCTTCCAGGGCACCGACGCCGCCGGCTTCGCGCCGTTCTGGGCGCTCTCGGTCGTCGCCTTCTCCGGAATGGCGATGCGCAACTGGTGGAAGAGCCGGCTGAAGACCCGCATCGGCGCCGGGCCGCGAGCGATCTCGCGACTGACCGCCAACTCGCTCATCCTCGGTGTCCTGTGGGGCATGGCACCGCTCTTCATGCTGTCGGGCGCCGACGTCTACCACCAGCTCCTGCTACAGATCCTGGTCACCGGCATGACCGCCGGCGGCGCCTTCGGCCTGTCGACGGTGCCGCGCGCCGGCCTCACCTACGTCTGGGTCATCGTCGCCTCGTCGATGGCGGCGATGCTCATCTCCACCGACGCTTCGGAGTCCGGGAACGACGTCATCGTCGTCTCCATGTGGCTCGGCTACGGCGCCTACCTCAGCCGCAACATCGCCATCCACGCCGCCCGCTTCTTCGAGAACGCCCGCAACCGCGCCGAACTGACCGAGAAGAACGAGGTCATCGGCCTGCTGTTGCGCGACTTCCAGGAACACGGTGGCGATTGGCTGTGGGAGACCGACGCCGAGGGTCGGTTGGCCGATCCCTCGCCGCGCCTCGCCGAGGCGGCCGGTCGAACCATCGAAGAGCTGGCGGCGATGCCGCTCAGGGCGCTGCTGGCGGCCGGCCAGGCCGAGGGCGGCGACGAACTGCTCGAGGCGATGGAGTGGTACGAGATCTTCCGCGATCTCGTCGTCACGGTGCGGGTCGACGACGATATCCGCCACTGGAGCCTGACCGGCCGGCCGATCTTCCGCGGCAACGGCGCCTTCTGCGGCTATCAGGGTGTCGGCTCCGACATCACCGAGCGGCGGGCGGCGGAGGAGCGCATCGCCTTCCTCGCCGAGACCGACCCGGTGACCGGCCTCGTCAACCGCGCCAAGTTCTCGGAAGTGCTCGAACGGGCGATGATCGACCCGGCGAACCAAGGCCGCAACATCCTGTTCTATCTCGATCTCGACCAGTTCAAGTCGATCAACGACACCATGGGTCACCCGGTCGGCGACGCGCTGCTCGATCAGGTCGGCCGCCGGCTGGTCGACTGCGCCGGGCCGCAGGACGTGGTGGCGCGGATCGGCGGCGACGAGTTCGCCATCCTCATCCCCGGCTCCGATCGGCCCGACCACGCGGTGGAGATCGCCGAGAAGATCCTGGCGACCTTCGACCTGCCCTTCACGCTCGACGGCGCCGACTTCTCGGTCGGCACCTCCATCGGCATCGCCATCGGCCCCGAGGACGGGGCGACGCCGATGGACCTGATGAAGAGCGCCGACCTGGCGCTCTATCGCGCCAAGGCGGAGGGCCGCGACGGCTTCCGCTTCTTCGAGCCCGGCATGGACGAGAAGGCCCGGCGCCGCCGCCTGCTCGAGCAGGGCCTGCGCAACGCCATGGATACCGACCAGCTCTATCTGGTCTACCAGCCGATCGTCGATCTCGTCTCCGATCGCATCTCCGGCTTCGAGACTCTGGTGCGCTGGAAGTCGCCGGAGTTCGGCAACGTCTCGCCGACCGAGTTCATCCCGATCGCCGAGGAGTGCAAGCTGATCGTGCCGATCGGCGAATGGATCCTGCACGAGGCGACCCGACAGGCGGCGACCTGGCCGCGCGACATCCGCGTGTCGATCAACCTGTCGCCGGTGCAGTTCCGCAATCGCCGGCTGCTCGCCACCATCGTCTCGGCGCTCGAACACTCGCGCCTGCAGCCGCACCGGCTCCAGGTCGAGATCACCGAATCGACCCTGCTCGATGCCGGCGACCACACGCTGAACATGCTGCGCGACCTGCGCGAGCTCGGGGTGCGCGTCGCCCTCGACGACTTCGGCACCGGCTACTCCTCGCTCAACTATCTGCGCAAGTTCCCCTTCGACAAGATCAAGATCGACAAGAGCTTCGTCGACGACATCGATCAGCGGGAGCAGAGCCGGGCGATCGTGCGGGCGATCATGGAACTGACCACCGCGCTCGGCATGTCGACGGTGGCGGAAGGCGTGGAGACGAGTTCACAGCTCTCGACGCTGCGCGATCTCGGATGCGACGAGATCCAAGGCTACGTCATCTCGGCCGCGGTCGAGAACGAAGCCATTCCCGAGATGCTCTCGGCGAACTACGAGCTGACGATCGGCGACCTCGTCGAGCCGATGGATCTCGAGTTGGTCGACGCCGGCTGCGCGGTCGTGGCCGCCTGACGCCGCCACACGCCTCAGCGGCGCGCCGTCACCGCGCCGACCGCCGCCACCGCGATCGCCGCGGCGACCATCACCGGCAACACCACCGCGAACGCGAAGAAGGCCGCGCCGAAGGCTTCCCGGTCGAGCGCGACGCGCGAGGCGGCGGCGCCGAGGACCGCGGCGCCGAAGAAGGCGGCGAAGGTGGCGAGGAACCCGAGGCCGGCGGCGCGTCCATAGGAGATGCCCTCCGGCCGAACGACGAGACCGCCCCACAGGGCGAAACCGACGACACCCGCACCCGCCGCCGCGCCGAGCGCGGCCAGCGGTTCGCCGATCATCTGGAGCGTGAGGAGCGTCGCCAGCGCGGCGAGCACGACCGCGGCGAGGATGCGCCCGATCCGGCGGCGGCGGGCGAGTTCGGGATCCGGGACGTCGTTCACCGTGGGGGTCTCCTCGTCGTCGCGACGCTCGAAGGGTCGGCGCGGGACCCTTGCCCGGATCCGCCCGCCGCCGCAAGTGCCGAATGGCCGCGGGCGCCGCACGCCCCCGCCGGCCGTCTCATGCCTCGATCGAATGGTCCATCGCCGCGTCGGCGAGGACGCCGTGGACGTAGGGCGCGAAGGAGCGGCCGCATTCGAGGCGGAAGCGGTCGACCGCCCGACGCCAGAGCACGATCTCGGCCTTGGCGCAGAGGGTGCGGGTGCACATCCCGACCGGGAAGGCGGAGAGGTGGAGATCGAGCGGGCAACCGGCGTTCAACACCTCCGCCACCTTCGTGCCGACGAGGTCGAGACCGGCGTTGCGATGCGAGACATCGACCAGCGAATGGGGCGCGACGATCGTCCGGAAAGCGGCGGCGACGGCCTCGCCCTCCGCTTCGGGTGCGAGGAGCAGCCATTCGTCGGGCCCGAGCCACAGGGCGGCGCGCTCGGCGGCTTCGGCGGCGCGGGTCGCGGCGCGCGGCAGGGCGAGGCCGAAGGCGGCGGTGGCCGCCTCGATCGCCGCCTCGCGCCCGCGAAAGACGAAGCGGGCCTCCGGCGGCAGCGGCCGAGCGGCGAAGCGCGGGGCGTGGTCGAGGGGCGGCAGACCGGCGAAGGCTTCGACCCGGAGGGGGAGATCGTTCGCGTCAGGCATCGAGGCGCTTTCCTTCCGCATCCCAGAAGACCGGGCCGACCACCGTCACGGCGATCGATCCGGAGGGCATCGGCACGTGCAACTTCGTCCCGATCCGCGCCCGGCCGCCCTCCACCATGGCGAGGGCGATGCCGCGGCCGATGTTCTCCGACCAATAGGCCGACGTGACGTGGCCGAGCGCATGGGCGCCCTTCGGCGGATGGGCTTCGGCGGTGATCTGGGCGCCCTCCTCCAGCACGCACTTCGGATCGTCGGGCAGGAGACCGACGACCTCCTTGCGGTGCGGACCGGCGAGGCCGGGCCGCGCCATGCT
>JAOTSD010000062.1 GCA_030247555.1 Siculibacillus sp.
AGATGCGCGCCGGCAGGCCTTGGAACCGGATGCGCTCGGCCGCCATGTCGAGCCAAGTGTGGAGGTGCGGATCGTTCGGGATCAGCTCCTTCACCTTGGCGTCGGTCCGGGCGATGTCCTGCGGGTCGCCGGAGAGCGCCGCCCAGCGGAACGGGCCGATGCCGCGGCAGAACAGCGGGCGGATATAGGCCGGCACGAAGCCGGGGAAGGCGAAGGCGTCGGTGACGCCCTCTTCCAGCGCCATCTGGCGGATGTTGTTGCCGTAGTCGGTCGTCGGCACGCCCTCGTGCCACCACTCCAGCATCGCCTTCACATGGGTCGCCATCGAGGCGCGGGCGGCCTTCTCGACGCTCTTGGGATCGCTCTCGCGCTTGGCCTCCCATTCGGCCAGCGTCCAGCCGGCCGGCAGATAGCCGTTGATCGGATCGTGGGCCGAGGTCTGGTCGGTGACGAGATCGGGGCGGATGCCGCGGCGGCGCATCTCGGGCAGGACCTCGGCGCAGTTGCCGAGGAGGCCGACCGAGATCGCGCGGCCCTCGTCCTTGGCGCGTTCGATCATCGCCATCGCCTCGTCGAGCGTGTCGGCGCGGGCGTCGAGGTAGCCGGTGCGCAGGCGGAAGTCGATGCTCGACGGCCGGCACTCGACGGCGAGGCAGGAAGCGCCGGCCATGGTGGCGGCGAGCGGCTGGGCGCCGCCCATGCCGCCGAGGCCACCGGTGAGGATCCAGCGGCCCTTCCACGAGCCGCCGTAGTGGCGCCGGCCGGCCTCGACGAAGGTCTCGTAGGTGCCCTGCACGATGCCCTGGCTGCCGATGTAGATCCACGAGCCGGCGGTCATCTGGCCGTACATCATCAGGCCCTTGCGATCGAGTTCGTTGAAGTGGTCCCAGGTGGCCCAGTGAGGGACGAGGTTGGAATTGGCGATGAGGACGCGCGGGGCGTCGGCATGGGTGCGGAAGACGCCGACCGGCTTGCCCGACTGGACCACCAGCGTCTGGTCGTCCTCGAGCCGCTTCAGGGTGGCGACGATGCGGTCGAAGCTCTCCCAGTCGCGTGCCGCCCGGCCGATGCCGCCGTAGACGACGAGCTCGGACGGCCGTTCGGCGACGTCGGGGTCGAGGTTGTTCATCAACATGCGCATCGCCGCCTCGGTGAGCCAGCTCTTGGCGGTGATCTCGGGTCCGTGCGGGGCGCGGATGGTGCGAGCGTTGTCGATGCGGGTCATGGGCGTTTCCTCGGATGGTTCTCTGAAATCGCGTCTCGACGTTCGGCCGGGAGGAGAAGGGTGTGCGGCGGTCGCGTGACGCGCGGCGTCGGGCGTTCACCCCCGCGCGTAAGCGAGCGCTCGCTCGAGCGCGGCCTTCAGCACGGTCACCAGCGGCGCGGCGTAATCCGGGTCGAAGGCCGGCGGCCAATTCGACGGCGTGACCTCGTCGGGCTCGGCGAGATAGCCGCGCTTCGCCAGTTCCATCTGGACGGCGTGGACGCCCTCGGCCGGGCGGCCGTGGTGCCGCGTGATCCAGCCGCCCTTGAAGCGGCCATCGACGACGTGGCCGAGTCCGCTCGCGGCGCAGGGACCGACGATCGCCGCCGTCAAGGCCGGGTCGCAGGCGGCGCCGGAATTGGTGCCGATGTTGAACTGCGGCAGGAGCCCGTCGAAGAGACGCGGTACCCGCGAGCGGATCGAGTGGCAGTCGTGGACGACGACGCGGGGATGGACGGCGCGCAGACGGGTGATCTCGGCGGCGAGCGCGGCGTGATAGGGCGCGAACCAGCGCGTACGCCGCTCGGCGATCTCCGCGGCATCGGGCTCGGCGCCGGGAGCGTGGAGCGGCTCGCCGTCGAAGGTCTCGGTCGGGCAGAGCCCGGTCGTCGTCCGACCCGGATAGAGCGAGGCGCCGGAGGGATCGCGGTTGAGGTCGATCACCGAGCGCGACACGGTGGTGCGCACGAAACTCGCCCCGAGCTCGCGGCCGAAGTCGTAGAGCCGCTCGACCCACCAGTCGGCGTCGCGGCGGGCGAGCCACGGCGAGACGAAGCGGTCGTCGAGGCCGGCGAGGTCGGTGCCGGTGTGCGGAAAGCTCAGGATCAGCGGCGCCTCGCCGCGTTCGATCACGAGGAAGTCCGGCGCGGTCATGCGCTTCCCTCCAGATCGGGCAGGGTGAGGGGCGCCACCGCCGCCTCGATCTCGCCGGAGAGAACCATCTCGGCCACGGCGGCGATGTCGGGGGCGAAGAAGCGGTCGTCGTCGAGGGCGGGAACCTTCGCCCGGATCGCGGCGCGCACCCGCTCCAGCGCCGGGCTGGAGGCGAGAGGGGCGTGGAAGTCGCAGCCCTGGGCGGCGGCGAGGAGTTCGATCGCCAGGACGTTGGCGACGTTGCGCACCATGCGGTGAAGCCGGTGGGCACCGTGCGCCGCCATCGAGACGTGGTCCTCCTGATTGGCCGAGGTCGGGATCGAATCGACGCTGGCGGGATGGGCCATCTGCTTGTTCTCGGAGACGAGAGCGGCGGCGGTCACCTGCGGGATCATGAAGCCCGAGTTCAACCCCGGCCTCGGGGTGAGGAACGCCGGCAGGCGAGAGAGCGAGGGATCGACCAGGAGCGAAATGCGCCGCTCGGCGATCGAGCCGATCTCGCACAGCGCCAGCGCCAGGATGTCGGCGGCGAAGGCGACCGGCTCGGCGTGGAAGTTGCCGCCCGAGATCGCCTCCGGCTCGCGGCCGTCCTCGTGGAAGATCAAGGGGTTGTCGGTGACGCCGTCGGCCTCGCGGGAGAGCGTCGCCGCGACGGAGCGCAGGATGTCGAGCGCCGCGCCCATCACCTGCGGCTGGCAGCGCAGGCAATAGGGGTCCTGGATGCGGTCGTCGCCGGAGGAGTGGCTGGCGCGGATGGCGCTGCCGGCCATCAGGTCGCGCAGCGCCGCGGCGGTCTCGATCTGGCCGGGATGGCGGCGCAGGCGCTGGATGCGGGCATCGAAGGGGCCGTCCGAGCCCATGGCGGCGTCGGTGGTGAGCGCGCCGGCGACGAGCGCGGTGCGGAACACCCGCTCGGTGGCGAAGAGGGCGTGAAGCGCGTTGGCGGTCGAGAACTGGGTGCCGTTGAGGAGAGCGAGGCCCTCCTTGGCGCCGAGGGTGACGGGCGCGAGCCCGGCGCGGGCGAGGGCCTCGGCGGCGGGCAGGCGCTCGCCGCGGTGGAAGGCCTCGCCGACGCCGATCATCGTCGCGGTCATGTGGGAGAGCGGAGCGAGATCGCCGGAGGCGCCGACCGAGCCCTGCGCCGGCACCAAGGGGATCACCTCGCGCGCCAGCATCGCTTCGAGCAGGCGAGCGGTCTCGATCCGCACGCCCGAGGCGCCGTGGCCGAGATTGGCGAGCTTCAGCGCCATCATCAGCCGGACGATCGCCGGATCGAGCGGGTCGCCGACGCCGGAGGCGTGGGAGATGACGAGGTTGCGCTGCAGGCGCTCGAGATCGGCGTCGTCGATGCGCACCGAGGCGAGTTTTCCGAAGCCGGTGTTGATGCCGTAGACCGGTGCGCCCTTGGCCACGATGGCGGCGACGGCGGCGGCTCCGGCAGCGATGGCGGTCTCGGCGGCGGGCGCGAGCGCCACGGGCGCGCCGCGGGCGACGTCGCGCCAACTTGCGAGGGGGATGTCTCCGGGAGTGAGGATCACGGTCATGCGCGGCGTCCGTTGCGAATGCGGGCGTGGAGGGGGAGGGCGCCGAGGCCCTCGACGAGTTCGGCGGGGGTCTCGATCGACCAGAGGGCGAGATCGCAGGCCTTGCCGATCTCGAGGGTTCCGATCTCGCGCTCGCGCCCGAGCGCCCGAGCGGCGTGGCGGGTGACGCCGAGGAGGCATTCCGCAACGGTGAGGCCGAAGCGCAGCGCGGCGAAATTCATCGCGAGGAGCAACGAGGTCATCGGCGAGGTGCCGGGATTGCAGTCTGTCGAGACCGCCATGGCGACGCCATGGGTGCGCAACCGCTCGATCGGCGGCAGTTTCGTCTCGCGCAGCATGTGGAAGGCGCCGGGCAGCAGCACCGCCACTGTGCTGGCCGCGGCGAGCGCCGCGACGCCGGCCTCGTCGGTCCATTCGAGATGGTCGGCGGAGAGCGCGCCGAACCGGGCGGCGAGCCCCGCGCCGCCGAGGTTCGACAACTGATCGGCGTGGAGCTTCACCGGAAGGTTCAGGTCGTGCGCCGCGGCGAAGACGCGGGCGACCTGATCGGGCGAGAAGGCGATCGTCTCGCAGAAGGCGTCGACGCCATCGACCAGCCCCTCGCCGGCGAGCACCGGCAGCATGTCGAGGACCGCGTCGATGTGGGCCTCGGCGTCGCCCTTCGCCTCGGGCGGCAGGGCGTGGGCACCGAGGAAGGTGGTGGCGACCGCGACGTCCCGCTCGCGACCGAGACGGCGGGCGGCGGCGAGCATGCGGCGTTCCGAGGCGAGGTCGAGACCGTAGCCGGACTTGATCTCCACCGTGGTGACGCCGTCGGCGATCAGGCGGTCGAGACGGGGCAGGCTCGCGGCGACGAGGTCGTCGAGGGAGGCGGCGCGAGTGGCGCGCACCGTGGCGGCGATGCCCCCGCCGGCGGCGGCGATCTCGGCATAGGTCGCCCCGGCGAGCCGTGCCTCGAACTCGCCGGCGCGGGTGCCGGCATGGACGAGATGGGTGTGGCAGTCGATCAGCCCGGGGGTCATCCAACGGCCGTCGCAGCGGACGACCTCGCGGTATGAGAGGTCGGTGGGCAGGTCGCGGCGCGGGCCGGCGAAGACGATGCGGCCGTCCCTCGCCGCCAGCGCGGCGTCGTCGACCCGGCCGAGCCCGGCCGCGCCTTCCGCCAGGGTGGCGAGGCGGACATCGGTCCACAGGGTGTCGACGGCAACGGCCATGGCGGCTCTCCGACGGGCGGCGGGCGCGGCCGCGGCGAATTCGGGATGCCGAGAGCTTGGGCGAAGGTGCCTCGGCTGTCAATATGTATAGACATAAAAACCGACCGACGCGGTGCGGTGGCGGTCTCGACCGCATCGGCGTCGCTCTCGGGGCGTCGTGGCGAGGGGGCTCGCGCGGTCGCTGCGGCGGTCGACCGCGGGTGGGATCGGCGGGAGGCGATGTGCCGCAGGGGGGCGGAGCATCGGGCAGGGGAGGTGACATCTTCGCCGATCGCGGCCATCCTGCTGTTTCGACGGGTGGATCGCCGGGGGATCGACCCCGCGTCGGGATGGGTCCGGGGCTTGACGGGCATCAATGTGCCGGGCTCGCCGCGGTGAGAGTTAGTGGTGCAGGATCCGGAAGGGAGGAAGACGCGGACATCATGCGCCATCGTCATGGCACCCTGCTGATGCGTCTGCGTCGCCATCGGCCCTCGGGTTGGGTGGCGATCCTTCTCCTGTTGTTCCAGGTCGTCCTGTCCACCGACCATCTCGGCGCCAGTGCGGCGCGCGTCTTCGCGCCGGAAGGGAGCGACGACGCCTTCGGGCTGCTCGAGATGTGCCACGGCGACGGCACTCTGCTGACGCTCGTCGACGAAGAGGCCGGCACGCCCCGCCCCGCGTCCGCGCCGCCGTGCATCCTGTGCTCGGTGGCGGCGCTCGCCGGCAACGGCGTCGCCTCGGCGCCGCCGGTCCTGGCCCCACCTGTCCTCGCCTTCTTCGCGGAGGTGTCGACGATCGCACCCGACGCCGTCGTCGTGCGTTCGCCGCTGCGCTACGGAACCGGCCGCGGCCCGCCGCTTCCCGTCCACGTCTGACGATTCCCACCAGTTCGTGCGTTCGCCTCAGGAACCGGCGCGCCGAACGAGATCTCGTTCCGACCGATGGACAACGACAATGACCGATTTCCCGATCGATCGCCGCAGGCTGATCGCCGGCGCCGCCGTCGCCACGCTCTTCGCCACCGCCCCGGCGCGGGCCCAGGACAAGCCGATGACGCCCTGGCAGTGGACCGACGCCAACGGCCTCGTCAAGGATCTGCCCAAGGACAAGGATCCGACCACCGACGACACCAAGAAGTTCGCGCGTTGCCGCTATTGCGGCATGGTCCGGGCGCAGTTCTCCCACACCCGCCACCTGATCCACTACGAGGACGACGCGGTCGACGCGACCTGCTCGCTGCACTGCGCCGCGATCGGCCTGTCGCTCAACATGGACAAGGGACCGAGGGCGATCTGGGCCGGCGACGGCGGCGCCGACGGTGAGTTGAAGCCGCTCGTCAACGTCGACAAGGCGTTCTACGTGATCGACGCGTCGAAACCCGGCACCATGACCCGGGTGTCGAACATCGCTTACGCCGACAAGGCCAAGGCGGAAGCCGCCGCCAAGGCCGAGGCCTCGGCCAAGGCCGGCGCCGAGGTCGTCGACTTCAACACCGCGTTGCGCAAGGCCTATCTGGTGATGGCCGACGACACGATCATGCTGCGCACTCGTCGCGGCGAGATGCGCAAGAAGGCGTCGATGCCGAATTGATGCGGTGAACGGCGACGGCACGGACGGCTCGCCGGTCGCGCCGTCGCCCCTCGCGGTCGGATCGGTCCGGCCGCGCCATTCCCTCGGGACATCATCATGACCAGTGCACTCTTCTCCGGCCGGCCGCATCGCCGCGCCTTCGTCGCCGGGCTCGCGGCCTTCGCCTGCGTCGGCGTCGAGGCGGCGCGCGCCGACTTGCCGGAAACCGCCGAGCCCGTCGACCTGCCGAAGCCGGGCGAACGCGACGTCTGCCCGGTCTGCGGCATGTTCGTGGCGAAATATCCCTACTGGATCGCCACCATCCGCTTCCGCGACGGGCACCTCGAGCATTTCGACGGGGCCAAGGACCTGTGGAAGTACCTACTCGACATGCCGCGCTGGGCGCGGGGCCGCAAGCCGGAGGAGGTCGAGGCGGTCGGCGTCACTTCCTACTACGAGAACGAGCGCATCGCGGCGAAGCCGGCCTGGTACGTGATCGGCTCCGACGTCTTCGGACCGATGGGCCACGAACTGGTGCCGCATTCGACCAAGGCCGACGCCGAGGAGTTTCTCGCCGATCACAAGGGCAAACGCGTCCTGCGCTCTTCGGCGGTGACGCTGCCGTTGCTCCAGGCCCTCGACGACGGACGTTTCGAATGAGCGGGAGATCCCCGGCCGAGCGGATGCGCGGTTCGACCGCGACGGCGATCGTCTTCGGCACGCTCACGGCGATCGGCACCGGTCTCGTCGTCGGCCCGATGATCGTCGCGGACGCCGCGGCGCGGCGGGAGAGGGCGGCGGCGCTGGTCGGCGAACTGGCGCTCTCCGACCTCGCGCTCTTCACCGAGGCCCGCTACACCCGCAATCCCTCGCTCGCCGATCTGCACACGCCCTTCCAGGACGGGCCGGCGAGCCTCGAACATTTCCCGACCGCCTCGCTGGTGGTCGCGCCGCGCGGGCTGCCTTCCGGCCGTCTCGAAGCGCGGGAGGAGTGAGGCCATGCGCGCCGCCTTCGAACGCCGTCGCCATCTGCTCGACTTCGCCGTCCGCTCCCTCGCCCGTCGGCCGACCAAGAACCTCGGCCTCGTCGCCATCTATGCGCTGGTCGTCTTCCTCGTCGGCTCGGTGATGCTCTATGGCGCGGCGATCCGGCGCGAGGCGGCGGTCATGCTCGCCTCCGGCCCGGAACTGACGGCCCAGGCGATGGTGATGGGACGGCACGAGATGAGCCGGACGACCGACGTCGCGGCCCTGAAGGGCCTGCGCGGCGTCCGCCGCATCGAGCCGCGGCTGTGGGGCTACCTGTGGGACAGCGCCGGGGCGGCGAACTACACGTTGATGGTGCCACCCGCCTCGGATGGCGCCCACGCGCTCGCCAAGGGCGAGGCGATCGTCGGCGAGGGCGTGGCGCGGGCGCGCAGGCTGGCGCCGGGCAAGATGCTGTTCCTCGTCTCTCCGGCGGGCAAGTTCCTCAAGACGAAGGTCAAGTCGGTGCTGCCGGCGGACTCGGCCCTCGTTTCCTCCGATCTGGTGCTGGTCGAGGAGAGCGACTTCCGCGCCTTCTTCGAGCTTCCGCCCGACGTGTGGACCGACGTGGCGATCACCGTCGCCAATCCGCGCGAGGTGGCGACCGTGGCGGAGAAGGCGGCGTTGAAATTGCCCGGCCACCGCTTCGTCACCCGCGCCGACATGACCCGGACGGCGGAGGCGCTGTTCTCCTGGCGGGAGGGACTGGCGCTGGCGCTGCTCGCCGGTGCGCTGCTCGCCTTCGCCATCCTCGCGTTCGACAAGGCCTCGGGCCTGTCGGCGGAGGAGAAGCGCGAGATCGGCATCCTCAAGGCGATCGGTTGGGAGACGCGCGACGTCATCTCGGCCAAGCTCTTCGAGGGCGGCCTGATCTCCGGGCTCGCCTTCCTCCTCGGTGTGATCGGCGCTTGGACGCACGTCTTCTTCTTCTCCGCCGGGCTGTTCGAACCGGTGCTGAAGGGTTGGGCGACGCTCTACCCGCACTTTCCCCTGGCGCCGACGATCGACGCGCTGGAGATCGCCACGCTCGCCATGCTGACGATCGTTCCCTACATGGCGGCGATCCTGGTGCCGGTGTGGCGCACCGCCGCCGCCGATCCCGACGCCGTGATGCGGTGAGGCCGGACATGATCACGCTCGAAGGCGTCACCAAGGTATTCAATCAGGGCCGGCACAACGAGGTGACGGCGGTCGGCGGGGTCGATCTCGACATCGCCGACGGCCGCGTCACGGTGCTGCGCGGCCCCTCGGGTTCGGGAAAGACGACGCTCCTCACCGTGATCGGCTGTCTGGCGCGGCCGACGACGGGGCGGGTGCGCATCGACGGCGAGATGGTCTCCGGCCTGCCGGAGCGCTTCCTCACCGAGGTGAGGCGGCGGACCTTCGGCTTCGTCTTCCAGAAGTTCAATCTGATCCGCGGCCTTTCGGCGCTCGACAACGTCGTGCTGCCGGCCCTGCCGCTCGGGGTGGCGCATCGGTCGCTGGTCGACAAGGCGGTCGGGCTGCTCGAACATTTCGGTCTCGCCGACCGCGTCTTCCTCGCGGTCGAGAACCTGTCGGGCGGCGAGGCGCAGCGCGTCGCCATCGCCCGGGCGCTGATCAACGATCCGGCGGTCGTGATCGCCGACGAACCGACCGCCAGCCTCGACGGCGAGCGGGTCGGCCAGTTCCTCGCCATCGCCGAGGAGTTGAAGCGGACCGGCAAGACGGTGCTGATGACCAGCCACGACCCGCGCATCACCGAGGCTGCGATCGTCGACCGGTTGGTGACCATGGCCGACGGTCGGATCGTCGAGGTCGCGCCATGATCTTCCACCCGCCGATCCTCGCTCTGATCACCGCTGCGATGATCGCTGCCGTGGTGCTCGCCGGCTCCGGTGTCTTCGCGTTGCGCCTGTTGGCACATTGGGATCTCGACAGCGGGGCGGAGCGGCAGATCGGTCTGGAGCGCGCCACCACGCTGGTCTCCACCGTGGTCGCCTTCGTGCTGGTGCTGGAGGCGGCGAGCCTCGTACTCTTCGCCTTCAACGCCGATCGGATGGCGCCGCTCTTCGTCGGGGCGATGTGCGCGGTCGGCACACTCAACGCCAGCATCTACGGCTTCCCGACCCTGTGGGCGAAGATCGTCGTCTTCTTCGCCGCCTTCGCCTGGCTGGCGCTCGATCGGGTCGACGGGCGGACGCGCGACTATGCCCTGATCCGGGTGAAATACGCCGGATTGCTGGTGCTGGCACCGCTGGTCTTCATCGAGGGGGCGCTGGAACTCGCCTATTTCCTCGACCTGAAGGCCGACACGATCACTTCGTGCTGCGGCAAGCTCTTCGGCGAGGACAAACCGGCGCTGGGCGGCGACCTCGCCTCACTCGACCCGTTCCTGGCGATGGGGCTTGTCGCCGGCGGGCTGGTCGTGGCGATCGGTCTCGGCTTCCTCGTCGGGCGCGGCCGGTTCTTCGCGTTGGCGCACGGGCTGGCCTCGGTCGCGGTCTTCGGTCTGGCGCTGGCGGCGATCGTCGCGGCGATCGCGCCCTACGTCTACGAACAGCCCCACCACCACTGCCCGTTCTGCATCCTCAAGCGCGAATACGGCCATTTCGGCTTTGCGCTCTATCTGCCGCTCTTCCTCGCCACCGGGGCGGGGATCTCCTCGGCGGTGCTGGCGTCGGTCGCGCCCACGTCGGCGCGGGCGGTGGCGGAGGTGGCGACGCGCCGCCTCGGTCGGCTCGCGATCGGCGGGCACGTCGTCTTCGCCCTGGTGGCGCTCGCCGCGGTCCTCACCTCGCGCCTGACCCTCGTCTCGTGATCGAGGCGGCCACCCGCGAACGGGAGGGGCCTCACCGCTCCTTCAGCGCTTCCAGGATGAAGGCCGAGCGCGTCGCGGCCACGCCGGGGACGTTCTGCACCCGCGCCAGCATGATCTGCGAGAAATGCGTCATGTCGCGCGCCACCACCTCGATCTGCACGTCGCAGTCGCCCGAGACGATCCAGCATCCGGCGACGTCGTCGATCGCGGCGAGGGCACGGGCGAGTTCGAGCGCCGGGACGTGGCTCTGGCGATGGACGGAGACGAATGCGTGCACCGTCTCCCCGAGCGCCGCCGGATCGACCCGCGCGCCGTAGCCGCGCACCACGCCGCTCTCCTCCAGCCGGCGGATGCGCCGCGAGATCGCCGAATGGGAGAGCGCCACCCGCTCGGCGATGTCGAGATTGGAGGCGCGAGCGTCGGCGCGCAGCACGGCGAGGATCCGCCGATCGAAATCGTCGAGTTCGACCGCCATCCGCAAACTCCTTGCATCGCGGCGGGCGCCGTTGCCAAGCCGTCGCAGGAGTGTGCACCGGATGCGGACATTTCGCAAATATTTGGATATTTCGACGCTCCGGCGCTGATATCTTGTGTCCAGAACGAGATGATCGGAACATCTTCGCATCGCCCCCGACTGGTGAGGAGGACCGGGATGAGTGCCAAGAGCTTCCGCGAGACCACCCTCGATACCCACCGTCTCCACCCGGAGACCCTGATGCTCGGCTACGGCTACGACCCGAACCTGTCGGAAGGGTCGGTCAAGCCGCCGGTGTTCCTGACCTCGACCTTCACCTCGCCGAGCGCCGACGCGGCGCGCGAGTTCTTCGACATCGCCACCGGCCGCGCCGCCGGCCACAACGGCGTCGACGGCGGGCTCATCTACGCCCGCTACAATCACCCCAACGCCCAGATCGTCGAAGAGCGGCTGGCGCTGTTCGAGGGGGCCGACGTCGGTGCGGTGTTCTCGAGCGGCATGGCGGCGATCGCCACCGCGATGCTCGCCCATTGCCGACCGGGCGACGTGATCCTGCACACCGAGCCGGTCTATGGGGGGACCACGGCGCTCCTGAAGAAAGTGCTTCCGGAATACGGCATCCGCGCCGTACCGGTGACCGACGCCGACGATCCGGCGGCGATGCGCGCCGCGATCGCCCGGGCCGAGGCGGTGGGCCGGCTCGCCATGATCTTCCTCGAGACGCCGTCGAACCCGTTGATCCGCCTCGCCGACATCGGGCTCGCCGCCGAACTCGCCACCGAGTGCGCCCGCCGGGGGGGACATCGGCCGATCGTCGCGGTCGACAACACGCTGCTCGGGCCGATCTTCCAGAACGCGCTCGGCTGCGGTGCCGACCTGTCGATCTATTCGCTGACCAAATATGTCGGCGGCCATTCGGACCTCATCGCCGGGGGTGTCCTCGGGCATCGCGCCGCGATGACCCCGGTGCGGGCGCTCAGGCCACTGCTCGGCGGCAATCTCGACCCGCATTCCTGCTGGATGCTGTCGCGGTCGTTGGAGACGGTGACCCTGCGTATGACCCGGGCGGCGGAGAACGCGCGGATCATCGCCGAGCGCCTCGTCGCCCATCCGGCGGTCGGCGAAGTCCACTTCCCGGCGCTCGCCGCGGCGGGCAGCGTTCAGCGCCGGCTCTACGAGGCGCAATGCAGCGGGGCGGGGGCGCTGATGTCCTTCGACGTCGGATCTCGGGAGGCCGCCTTCCGCTTCCTCGACCGGCTCGGCGTGGTCAAGCTGGCGGTCAGCCTCGGCGGTACGGAATCGCTCGCCTGCCATCCGGCGACGACGGTATTGTCGGGGCTGCCGGCGGCCGAGCGCGAGGCGATCGGCGTCGGCGAGGGTCTGATCCGGTTGTCGGTCGGCATCGAGCACGTCGACGATCTCCTCGCCGACATCGAGAGGGCGCTCGCCTGAGACCGGGGCGCGAGGGAGGAGTGACGACCATGGACGACCGTATCGACCTGCTCGGCGAGATCGAACGGCGGGTCCTGTGGCTGGCGTCTTGGACCATCCACCACGCCAACCATCTGCGCGCCTCCGACGAGGTCAAGGTCGGCGGCCATCAGGCCTCCTCCGCCTCGCTCGCCACGATCATGACGGCGTTGTATTTCTCGGCTCTCCGGCCGCAGGACCGGGTCGCGGTGAAGCCGCACGCCGGACCGGCGTTCCACGCCATCCAGTACCTCGCCGGCCGTCAGAGCCGCGACAAGCTCGTCGGCTTCCGCGCCTTCAAGGGGGCGCAGAGCTATCCCTCGCGCACCAAGGACGTCGACGACGTCGACTTCTCCACCGGTTCGGTCGGGCTCGGCGTCGCCCAGACGCTGTTCTCCTCGTTGGTGCAGGACTACGTCCGCGCTCACGGGCTCGCCGGCGCGCGGCCCGAAGGGCGCATGGTCGCGCTCGTCGGCGACGCCGAGATGGACGAGGGCAACATCTACGAGGCGCTGATCGAGGGCTGGAAGCACGGCCTGAGGAACTGCTGGTGGGTGGTCGACTACAATCGCCAGTCGCTCGACGCGGTGGTGCGCGAGGGGCTTTGGCAGAAGTTCGAGGAGATGTTCTCGAGCTTCGGCTGGGACGTGGTCATCCTCAAGCACGGACGGTTGCAGCGCGCCGCCTTCGCCGAGCCGGGCGGCGAGGCGCTGCGCGACTGGATCGATCGCTGCCCCAACCAGCTCTGGTCGGCGCTGACCTTCCAGGGTGGCGCGGCCTGGCGTCGGCGTCTCCTGGAAGATCTCGGCGATCAGGGTCCGGTGACGGCGCTCATCGAGCGGCGCGACGACGAGGAACTCGGCCGCCTGATGGCCAATCTCGCCGGCCACGACATGGGCGATCTGGTCGAAGCCTTCGAGAAGGCGTCGCTCCACGACCGGCCGACGGTGTTCATCTGCTACACCGTCAAAGGCTTCGGCCTGCCGCTGGCGGGCCACAAGGACAATCACGCCGGGCTGATGACCCCGGCGCAGATGGAGACGCTGCGCCTCGGACTCGGTGTGCGGACCGGTCACGAGTGGGAGCCGTGGGAGGGCGCGCGGGCGCCGGCGACGGAGCTCGATCGCATCGTGAAGTCGGCGCCGTTCTACGCCGCGGGACCGCGCCGGCTCTCCGCCGTGCCGGTTCCGGTGCCCACGCGGTTGCCCCTGCCGGCGTACGGCGGCAAGCCGGTCTCCACCCAGATGGGCTTCGGCCAGATCCTCGCCGAGATCGCCCGCGAGGAGAGCGAATTCGCCGATCGCATCGTCACCACGGCGCCCGACGTGACGGTGTCGACCAATCTCGGCGGCTGGGTGAACCGGCGCGGGCTCTTCGCCCGCGAGAGCCTCGCCGACACCTTCCGCGCCGAGCGCATCCCTTCGACCTATGCCTGGGAGTTCGGGCCCTCCGGCCAGCATCTCGAACTCGGCATCGCCGAGTCGAACCTGATGATCATGCTCTCGGCGCTCGGGCTCGCCCATTCGATCGAGGGAGCGCGGCTCTTGCCGGTCGGCACGGTCTACGATCCGTTCATCCTGCGCGCCGCCGACCAGCTCAACTACGCCTGCTATCAGGACGCCCGCTTCATGCTGGTGGCGACGCCCTCGGGGGTGACGCTGGCGCCGGAGGGCGGGGCGCACCAGTCGATCGCCACGCCGTTGGTCGGCCTCGCCCAGGACGGGCTCTGCGCCTTCGAACCGGCCTTCGTCGACGAGCTGGCGGTGATCATGCGGTTCGGCTTCGACTACATGCAGCGCAGCGGCGAAGGGGATCCCGACGAGACGACGTGGTTGCGTGACGAGACCGGCGGTTCGGTCTATCTGCGGCTCTCGACCCGGCCGCTCGACCAGCCGATCCGCACCATGAGCGCGGCGCTCGAGCGCGACATCGTCGCCGGCGCCTACTGGATGCGGCCACCGGGGCCGAACACGTCCGTGGTCATCGCCCATCAGGGTGTGGTGGCGGCGGAGGCGATCGCCGCGACCGGGCTGCTCGCCGAGGATCGCCGGGACGTGGCGCTGCTCGCGGTCACCTCGGCCGACCGGCTCAACGCCGGCTGGACGGCGGCGGAGCGGGCGCGGCAACGCGGCGCCGCCGGCGCGCGGAGCCACATCGAACGGCTCTTCGCCGATCTCGACCGCGACTGCGGTCTCGTCACGGTGATCGACGGCCACCCGGCGACGCTCGCCTGGCTCCGCGGCGTCCACGGCCATCGGGTCAAGGCGCTCGGCGTCGAGCACTTCGGCCAGACCGGCACCATCGCCGACCTCTACCGCCATCACGGCATCGACGCCAACGCCATCCTCCACGCCGCCCAGGCGGCGGTCGGCGGCCGGCCGGTCCGCCATCGCCGCGACCTGCCGACCTGACGGGAGAGTGCCGGCTTCAGTGCCCGTCTCGGGCGCCGACGGCCGGGACGGCGGCGGTTTCCATGGCGAGGGACGGCGTCGCCGCGTCGGAGGGAACGAGCCGTCGCCTCAGGACGTCGGCGAATTCGCGCCGATCGAGCCCCGGTGGGATCGGCTCGCCGATGCGCACGTGGATCATGCCCGGGTGTTTCAACCAGCTGTCCGGCGGCCAGCAGCGGCCGGAGTCGAGAACGACCGGAACGCAGGGGATCCGGAGTAGGTCGTAGAGGGCTCCGACCCCGGGCAGGACGCGGTCGCGCCCTTCGACATGGCGGGTGCCGGAGGGGAAGATCAGCACGCTTCGCCCGGTGGCGATCGTCCGGCGGGCCTCGTCGAAGGCGGTACGCAGGCCGGCGAGGTCACCGCCGCGGTCGATGCGGATCTGTCCGGTCCGCCGGGCGATCAGGCCGCCGAGCGGATAGGAGAAGATCTCCTGCTTGGCGAAGGCGGCCGGGTCGTCGAAGAACAGCGGGAAGAACATCACCTCCCAGGCGGATTCGTGACGCGAGGCGAGGAGATAGGGCGCCGGCGGCAGATGCTCGAGACCTTCGATGCGGTGATCGATGCCGCAGATCCACCGCAGCAGGTGGCGCAACACCCGCAGATAGGCGAGGACGAGACGCGAGGCGTGGCGGCCGCCGGAGACGACGAGAAGCGGGGAGAGGGGCGAGAAGACCACCACCAGCAGCACCGCCGCGAGGTGAAAGAGGATCGACCTGACGACGAGCGAAATGCGCTTCAAGACCGGACCTCGTACATCGGCGGATCGGCGTGGGTCCGCCCCGGGATCCGACGCCGCTCGATCGCGTTGCGAGCCGGCGCCTTCTAGCACGCACCGCCGACCACACCAATGCGCATTCGGCGGTTCGGCCGCGCGTCGCGGAACGCCCGGCGCCGGGTCGCCGGGCGTGCTCGCTCACTTCGGCAGGGGCTTCACGTAGATCTTGCGGAAGAGCTCGTCCGCCTTCACCCGTGCGGCCCGTTGCTCGTCGGGGGTGAGGTTCCGGCGGCAATCGATCTCGACGTTCTCGGCGTCGGAGGCTTCCGCCTTGGGATGCTTGGCAGCGACGATCACCAGTCGCCAGGCGCAGGCCTTGACGTCGTCGATCGGCTCGACGCCGTCACAGCCGTCGGTGTAGCACCAGGCGACGTTGCGCTGGTTCTGGTAGGTGCCGGCCATGGCGCGCGCCATCTCGTCCGCCCAATGGGCGCGCTGCGCCTCGGTGACGGCGTATTTCATCCGCGGCAGGAGGTTCGCCAGCCCCGGCACTTCGCGGAACACTTGGGACCGGCCCGGGGTGGGGGTGAGGTCGCAGAGGCGCGCCGAAGTCGGCGACAGGGCCGAAAAGCCCGGATGGGTGCCGCCACCGATGAGGAAGTCGGCGCGTCGATCCGGATCCGGGAGGCCGGCGAGCGTCGTCGGCGAGGCGCGAACCTTCATGGTCAGAGCGATGTGCGCGCCCCAACCGAGGCGCCGGACGGCGGTCGAGCCCTCGTCGGTGACGACCGCCGTCAGCCCCGAGACGTCGCCGGCATGGGTGGTGAAGAGCGGGCCGCAGGCGCGCCTGAACTCGCCGAGCGCCTTGTCGACCAGTTCGCGGGAGACCCTGTCGGTCGCCATCTCCACCGAGATCGCCGTCGGGTCGGACGAACAGGCGGTGCCCACGAGGACGAGACCGACGGCGACGGTCCGGCGGGCGAGGGGGGAACGGACGTGAGGCATGGGGAATCCCCTCCGATTCGACTCCAGTGTGCCACGAAAATCGTTGGCGCAAGGTTCCCGAAGCGGTGATCCTCTTCGCCGGTAGCTTCCCAAGCGTCACGGCCCACGCTCGCCTCGGGGTGACGATCGCGCCCGGCGGCGACCCTCTGCGCCGGGCCGCCGATGGCCAGAAAACTCCTTCGCGGCAATGGCTTGTTAACCACGGGATGTTCGAATGCCGAAACTGGACGATCCTCCGTGGGCGTCGTCGGTTCGAGTTCGTTGTACCGGAGTCCGCATGTCCACGCGTCAGCGCAAGAAGTCGTATCTTCGCCCTCTGCTCGTGCCCGTCATCGCCCTCGGTTTTTCCGGCTATTTCGCTTGGCACGGTTGGCACGGTTCCTTCGGCATCGAGGCCCGCCGCCAACTCGCGGTCGAGGCCGGCCGGCTCGGAGAGGAACTCGCTCGGGTCAAGGCGGAACGGCGGGCGGTCGAGCGTCGGGTGGCGTTGCTGCGCGCCTCGAGCCTCGAGAGCGACATGCTCGACGAGCGCGCGAGAGAGATCCTCGGTCTGGCCAATTCCAACGAGATCGCCATCGTCGCCTCGGCACCGGTCGGTCGTTCAGTGAACCGGAATTGAGTTGATTCAGTTGAATCAACCGAAACTCGGTAAACTTCGAAAATAATGTTGCGCAGCAACATCTTGATGGTGCCCCGCATCCATGCGGACCCCGCTTGCAAGGGGCCGCGGACGCTCTATCCTCCCTTGCAGCGAATTCGGGTCGAACCCGATCTCACGGGAGAACGCGATGGCCACCGCCAAATCCACGAAGAGCAAACCGGCGGCTCCGGAGACGGGACCGGCTCCCTTCTCGAAGAGCGAGGAACTCCACGCCTATCGGATGATGCTGCTGATCCGCCGTTTCGAGGAGAAGGCGGGACAGATGTACGGAATGGGCCTGATCGGTGGCTTCTGTCACCTCTACATCGGCCAGGAGGCGGTCGTCGTCGGCATGCAGATGGCGATGGAGGAGGGCGACCAGTTCATCACCTCCTACCGTGACCACGGCCACATGTTGGCCGCCGGCATGAGCGCCAACGGCGTCATGGCCGAACTGACCGGTCGGCGCAGCGGCTATTCCAAGGGCAAGGGCGGCTCGATGCACATGTTCAGCGTCGAGAAGCAGTTCTTCGGCGGGCACGGCATCGTCGGAGCGCAGGTGCCGCTCGGCACCGGTCTCGGCTTCGCCAACCGCTACAGGAAGAACGGCAAGGTCGCGATCGCCTTCTTCGGCGACGGCGCGGCCAACCAGGGCCAGGTCTACGAGAGCTTCAACATGGCGGAGCTGTGGAAGCTCCCCGTGGTCTACGTCATCGAGAACAACCGCTACGCCATGGGCACCGCGGTGAACCGTTCGTCGTCGCAGACCGATTTCTCCAAGCGCGGCGTCTCCTTCGGCATTCCCGGCGAGCAGGTCGACGGCATGGACGTGCGCGCCGTCAAGGAAGCGTCCGCCCGCGCCCTCGACTTCGCCCGCTCCGGCCAAGGGCCCTACATCCTCGAGATGCAGACCTATCGCTATCGCGGCCACTCCATGTCCGATCCGGCCAAGTACCGGTCGAAGGAGGAGGTGCAGAAGATGCGCAACGAGCACGATCCGATCGAGCAGGTGCGCAATCGCCTGCTCGCTTCGGGGCTCGTCGACGAGGAGGAGCTGAAGAAGATCGACGCCGAGGTTCGCTCGATCGTCCAGGAATCGGCGGAGTTCGCTCAGAACGACCCCGAGCCGGACGTCTCCGAGCTCTGGACCGACATCGTACGCTGAGGAGACCGCGACATGGCCATCGAAATTCTCATGCCCGCGCTCTCCCCGACGATGGAAGAGGGCAAGCTCGCCAAATGGCTCAAGGCCGTCGGCGACACCGTCAAGGCCGGCGATGTCATCGCCGAGATCGAAACCGACAAGGCGACCATGGAAGTGGAAGCGGTCGACGAGGGCGTGCTCTCGGCGATCCTGGTTCCCGCCGGCACGGAAGGCGTCAAGGTCAACACCCCGATCGCGGCGATCGGTGTCGACGCGAATGACACCGGCGCCGCCCCGGTTCCGGCCGCGGCTTCCGCTCCGGCGGCTGCTGCGGTCACGGCCCCCGCCGCCGCGACGGTGCCAGCCGCCCCCGCCGCCCCGGCGCAGGACGAGTACCCGGCCGGTACGCAATTCGAGGCGATGACCGTCCGCGAGGCGCTGCGCGCCGCGATGGCCGAGGAGATGCGCCGCGACGGCGACGTCTTCATCATGGGCGAGGAGGTCGCCGAGTATCAGGGCGCCTACAAGATCACCCAGGGTCTCCTGCAGGAGTTCGGGGCGAGCCGCGTCATCGACACGCCGATCACCGAACACGGCTTCACCGGCCTCGCCGTCGGTGCGGCGCTCGCCGGCTTGAAGCCGATCGTCGAGTTCATGACCTTCAACTTCGCCATGCAGGCGATCGACCACATCATCAACTCGGCCGCCAAGACGCTCTACATGTCCGGCGGTCAGATGGGGTGCCCGATCGTGTTCCGCGGCGCCAACGGCGCGGCCGCCCGCGTCGGCGCCCAGCACAGCCAGGACTATGCGGCGTGGTACGCCCAGATCCCCGGCCTCCTGGTGGTGCAGCCGTGGTCGGCCGCCGACGCCAAGGGCCTCCTCAAGGCGGCGATCCGCTCGCCGAATCCGGTGGTGTTCCTCGAGAACGAGATCCTCTACGGCCAGTCCTTCGACGTGCCGGTGGGCGACTTCGTCACCCCGATCGGCAAGGCGAAGGTGGTGCGCCCCGGCAGCGACGTGACGCTGGTCTCCTTCGGCATCGGCATGACCTACACGGTCAAGGCCGCCGCCGAGCTGGAGGCGATGGGCATCTCGGCCGAGGTGATCGACCTGCGCAGCTTGCGCCCGCTCGACATGGCGACGGTGGTGGCTTCGGTGATGAAGACCGGGCGCTGCGTCACCGTCGAGGAGGGCTGGCCGACCTGTTCGATCGGCTCGGAGATCGCCTCGCGGCTGGTTACCGAAGCCTTCGATTGGCTCGATGCGCCGGTGCTCAAGGTGACGGGCAAGGACGTGCCGATGCCCTACGCCGCCAATCTCGAGAAGCTGGCGTTGCCGACGGTCGCCGAGGTGATCGAGGCGGTGCGCGCGGTGACCTACCGCTGATCCCCTGCGGCCGCGGGGCGACCCGCGGCCGGCGTTCCGAGCCGAGGGTCGCGCGATCCGCGATCCCGAGAGACCCGCGTCACCTCCGGGGGGACCGATGCCAACCAACATCCTCATGCCCGCGCTGTCTCCGACCATGGAGAAGGGCAATCTCGCCAAGTGGCTGAAGGCCGTCGGCGACACCGTCAAGGCCGGCGACGTCATCGCCGAGATCGAGACCGACAAGGCGACCATGGAGGTCGAGGCCGTCGACGAGGGTGTCCTCGCCGCCATCCTCGTTCCGGCCGGCAGCCAGGACGTCGCCGTCAACACGCCGATCGCGGTGATCGCCGCGGAAGGCGAGGACGCGACCGCCTCCGCCGCCGCTCCGGCGCCGAAGGCGGCTCCGGCCGCGGCGCCGTCCCCCCCCCTCGCGGGGGAGGTGGCCGCGCCAGCGGTCGGAGGGGGTGCCTCACCGCAAGCGAAGACGTCGAGCGGGTTCGACAGCGGCAACGCCGGCGCCGCCTCCGGCGAGCGCCTCTTCGCCTCGCCGCTCGCCCGCCGGGTGGCCAAGGAGAAGGGGCTCGACCTGACGAAGATCGCCGGCTCCGGTCCGCGTGGCCGCATCGTCCTCAAGGACGTCGAGACGGCCGCCGCCGCCGGCACCGCCGTGGCCGGGGCGCCCGCTGCGCCCATCGCCGCCGGGCCGAAGCCGGTCGCGGCCGCCGCGCCGGTGGCGCCGCCGACCGGAGCGTCCGACGAGACCATCCTCAAGATGTTCGAGCCGGGCTCCTACGAGACGATCCCCCACGACGGCATGCGCAAGACCATCGCCAAGCGGCTGATGGAATCGAAGCTGACCGTGCCGCACTTCTACCTGACGGTCGACACCGAGCTCGACGCGCTCCTGGCGTTGCGCGAGCAGATCAACGCGGCGGCCGCGGTCAAGGACGGTAAGCCGGCCTACAAGGTCTCGGTCAACGACTTCGTCATCAAGGCGATGGCGGTGGCGCTGCAGCGGGTGCCGGACGCCAACGTCACCTGGACCGACGGGGCGATGCTCAAGCACCGGCATTCCGACGTCGGCGTCGCCGTGTCGATCCCCGGCGGGCTGATCACGCCGGTGGTGCGCAGGGCCGAACAGAAGACCCTCACCGCGATCTCCAACGAGATGAAGGACTTCGCGGCGCGGGCCAAGGCCCGCAAGCTGAAGCCCGAGGAATATCAGGGCGGCTCCACCGCCGTCTCCAACCTCGGCATGTTCGGCATCAAGGACTTCGCCGCGATCATCAACCCGCCGCACGCCACCATCCTGGCGGTCGGCGCCGGCGAGAAGCGGGTGGTGGTCAAGGCCGGTGCTCCGGCGGTGGCGACCGTGATGACGGTGACGCTGTCGACCGACCACCGCGCGGTGGACGGGGCGCTCGGGGCGGAATTCCTGGCGGCGTTCAAGCAGCTGATCGAGAATCCGATGGGGATGCTGGTGTGAGGCTTCCGGGAACGCCGCGGCTCGAAAGAGAGGCGGTGTGATCCGAAACCTCGCCGCGCCCCGAACCCTCCCCCTCGCGGGGAGGGTGGCCCGCCGTAGGCGGGTCGGGTGGGGTCGGTGCCGCACATGAGGGCTTCGAGGTTCCACATCCGAGGCGCTCCATGCCGCGTTCGTCGATCGACCCCTGGACCGGCGCCTCGGCCAAACGCATGCGACGCGACCCGACCGAGGTCGAGAAACGTCTGTGGTGGCGGCTTCGAGACCTCGATCGGATCGGGGCCGGCTTCCGACGGCAGGCTTCGATCGGCCCCTATGTGGCGGATTTCGCCTGGCTGTCGGCCGGTCAGGTGATCGAGCTCGACGGCGGACAACACGCCGAGGAAACGGCGGCGCGCGATGCGGTTCGCGATGCGTGGCTGCGGGAACGCGAATATCGCGTTCTCAGATTTTGGAATTCGGACGTGGTCGAGAACCTCGACGGGGTGGTCGAGGCGATCTTCCACAAATGCCGCGACTCGTTGAACCGACCCCACCCGACCCGCTCGCCCCGAGCGGGCCACCCTCCCCGCAAGGGGGAGGGGGAACCGGGCGGTGAGGCCGACGACCCTGATTGACCGTCGAGGCGGGTAGCCCGCAACGACGCGAGGACGGAGAGAACTCCATGTCTCAATACGACGTCATCGTCATCGGCGCCGGTCCCGGCGGCTACGTCACCGCCATCCGTGCGGCGCAACTCGGGCTCAAGACGGCGATCGTCGAGGCCAAGCACCTCGGCGGCATCTGCCTCAACTGGGGCTGCATCCCGACCAAGGCGCTGCTGCGCTCGGCCGAGATCTACCAGTTCATGAAACACGCCTCGGCCTTCGGGTTGAAGGCGGAGAACCCCGGTTTCGATCTCGAGGCCATCGTCAAGCGCTCGCGCGGCGTCTCCGGCCAGCTCGCCACCGGCGTCGGCTTCCTCTTGAAGAAGAACAAGGTCGACGTGATCTGGGGTCGGGCGATCCTCACCGCGTCCGGCCAGATCGTCGTCACCGGCTCCGACGGGGCGCCGAAGGGCGCGCTCGGCGGCGGCGAATATGCGGCCAAGCACATCATCCTTGCGACCGGCGCCCGGCCGCGGGTGCTGCCCGGGCTCGAGCCCGACGGCAAGCTCGTTTGGACATATTTCGACGCGATGGTGCCGAAGAGCCTGCCGCGGACCATGCTGGTGGTCGGCTCGGGGGCGATCGGCATCGAGTTCGCGAGCTTCTACAACGCGCTCGGCGTCGACGTGACGGTGGTCGAGGTGCTCGACCGGGTGCTGCCGGTCGAGGACGCCGAGATCTCGGCGCTGGCCAAGAAGAGCTTCGAGAAGGCGGGGCTGAAGATCCACGTCGGCACCAAGGTCGCCGGCCTCGTCCGCCACGCCGACAGCGTCACCGCCACCCTCGAGGACAAGGCGGGGGTGCGGCGCGAGATCATCTTCGATCGGGTGATCTCGGCGGTGGGCGTCGTCGGCAACGTCGAGAACCTCGGGCTCGAGAAGCTCGGCGTGAAGACCGATCGCGGTTGTGTCGTCATCGACGACTACGGCCGCTCGAACGTGCCGGGGATCTACGCCATCGGCGACGTCGCCGGCCCGCCGATGCTCGCCCACAAGGGCGAACACGAGGGCATCATCTGCGTCGAGGCGATCGCCGGCAAACACCCGCACCCGATGGACAAGCTCAAGATCCCGGCCTGCACCTATTCCCAGCCGCAGGTCTCCTCGGTCGGTTACACCGAAGCCAAGGCCAAGGAGGCGGGCTTCGAGGTCAAGGTCGGGCGCTTCCCGTTCATGGGCAACGGCAAAGCGATCGCGCTCGGCGAGCCCGAGGGCATGCTCAAGGTGGTGTTCGACGAGAAGACCGGACGGCTCCTCGGCGCCCACATGATCGGTGCGGAAGTGACCGAACTGATCCAGGGCTACGTCGTGGCGATGAACCTCGAGACCACCGAGGAGGAGCTGATCCACACGGTGTTCCCGCATCCGACCCTGTCGGAGATGATGCACGAGGCGGTGCTCGACTCCGAGGGTCGCGCCATCCACATCTGATGGCGTCATCCGATCGCGTCGGGCGGCCGCGGGTTGGCGCGCCATTCCCGGCCACGTCGGGCGACGGGAAATTCGTTTCGGGATTGGCATCGGTCAAGTCCGCCGTCGGATGGTATGAGGCACGGTGGGGAGGGGTCGCGGTGATCCCTTCCACCACCCGGCCGAAGAGGAGAAGGCCCATGTCCGCCCCCGAGGCGAGCGAAACCAGCACGACGCGGCCACTCGGCTCCAACCGACGCAGCCGGATCGTCCTCCTCGCCATCATCGCCGTGGCGGCGATCGTTCTCGCCGCTCCGCCGGTCCTCAAACTGTGGATGGAGCGCGATCTCTGCCCTTCGGAAGTGACGGCCCACGGGATGACCGGCAAGATCGGCCGCTGGGAGATCTCGCGGGCCGACTGCGGCGGCGGACGCATCGTCCATCAGCTGCGCATCGTGCCGCCGAAGGGCTATTCCCTGCCGGTCTACGAGGCGGAGGGTGGGCCGGTGCCGGTGTCGTGGACGCAGGAGGGCTTCGTCGGCCGGCTCGGGCTCGAGCGCCCGCTCGCCGGCGAGACCAGCGCGACGATCGAGGTGCCGCTCGACGTCAAGGGTCGCCCGAAGGCGCCGATCACGGTCCGCGACGGCCGCCGGGTGACCGCGCCCTGAGGGTGTCGGCTTGCGCCGACGATCGGCGGCCCCTATCAACACCGGAAGGCGCGCGCCGTGCGGCCCGCGGGAGGAGAGATTGGTCAACCTCGTCGATACGCTCGCGGGCAAGCGCCCCGCCGCGGAGAAGCCCCGCCATCCGGAGAAGGCCCACCGCCCCGATCAGCCGATCGCCCGCAAGCCGGCGTGGATCCGGGTCAAGGCGCCGGGCTCGGCCCAATACGCCGAGACGCAGAAGATCGTCCGCGACAACAAGCTCGTGACGGTGTGCGAGGAGGCGAGTTGCCCCAACATCGGCGAGTGCTGGTCGAAGAAGCATTCGACCTTCATGATCATGGGCGAGACCTGCACCCGCGCCTGCGCCTTCTGCAACGTCGCCACCGGCAAGCCGAACCCGCTCGACCCGGATGAGCCCGAGAACGTGGCGATCGCGGTGGAGAAGCTCGGGCTCTCCCACGTCGTCGTCACCTCGGTCGATCGCGACGACCTCGACGACGGCGGCGCCGAACACTTCGCCCGCACCATCCGCGCCATCCGCGCCAGGTCGCCCGCGACCACCATCGAGGTGCTGACGCCGGACTTCCTGAGGAAGGACGGGGCGCTCGAGGTCGTGGTGGCGGCGAAGCCCGACGTCTTCAACCACAATCTCGAGACGGTGCCGGGCAACTACCTCGAGGTCCGGCCCGGTGCGCGCTATTTCCACTCGGTGCGGCTGTTGCAGCGGGTCAAGGAGCTCGATCCGGAGATCTTCACCAAGTCGGGCATCATGGTCGGCCTCGGCGAGGAACGCGCCGAGGTGCTGCAACTGATGGACGACCTGCGCTCGGCCGACGTCGACTTCATCACCATCGGCCAGTACCTCCAGCCGACGAGGAAGCATCACCCGGTGATGAGCTTCGTCACGCCGGAGGAGTTCAAGTCCTACGAGACGGTCGCCTACACCAAGGGTTTCCTGATGGTGTCGGCGAGCCCGCTGACCCGTTCCTCGCATCACGCCGGCGAGGATTTCGAACGGCTGCGCGCGGCGCGGGCCGCCCGTCCGGCCGAGCGCGGCTGAGGGGAGGGGGCATGCCGTCGTTCGACACCACCCGGCGGGTGCCCCACACGGCGGCGAACATGTTCGACCTCGTCGCCGACGCGGAGAACTATCCGCGCTTCCTGCCGCTGTGCCAGGCGCTCACCATCCGCGGGCGGCAGGATCTCGGCGAGGGCCGGGAGGTGTTGGTCGCCGACATGACGGTGGCCTTCAAGGTGGTGCGCGAGACCTACACCTCGCGCGTCGTCCTCGACCGGCCGAAGATGCTGATCCACGTCCAATACCTCGACGGCCCCTTCGAGCACCTCGACAACCGTTGGAGCTTCGTCGACGTCGAGGGCGGCGCCTGCGACGTCGGCTTCTTCATCGACTACCGCTTCAGGAACCGCACGCTGGGCGCGCTGATGGGCGCGATGTTCGACAAGGCCTTCCATAAGTTCTCGGAAGCCTTCGCGACGCGGGCGGACGAGGTCTATGGGCGGGCGATCTGATGCGGCCGCGACATCGGCGGGCTCGTGTTAAGCTGAGGGTCGCGGCGTGAGGATCGTGCGGATCCGCAACGTGCGCCGGCGGACGGGAGCCCATGGCCGATCGGTCGATCCACTGGAACGACGTCTACACGACGAAGCCCCACGACGCGGTCAGCTGGTACGCGCCGCATCTCGAGGACTCGCTCGCCCTGATCGAGGCGCTCGATCCCGGGCGCAGGGCGTCGGTGGTCGACATCGGCGGCGGCGAGTCGACGCTGGTCGACGACCTCCTCGCGTCGGGGCGGCGCGGTCTCGCGGTGCTCGACATCTCCGAGGCGGCGATCGGCTTCTCGCGCCGCCGGCTCGGCGAGAAGGCCGGCCTCGTCGACTGGCACGTCGCCGACGTCACCCGCCACGACTTCGGCGGCCGGACCTTCGACATCTGGCACGACCGCGCCGTCTTCCACTTCCTGACCGACCCGCGCGATCGCGCCGCCTACGTCGATCTGGTGAAGCGCTCGGTCGCGCCCGGCGGCCACGTGGTGATGGCGACCTTCGGCCCGAACGGCCCGCTCGAGTGCTCGGACCTCGAGGTGGTGCGCTACGACGACCGCGGCCTCCACGACCAGTTCGGCGACCGCTTCGACCTCCTCGGCAGCCGGTTGATCGAGCACGTCACCCCGCGCGGGACGACGCAGCAGTTCCTCTACTGCTGGTGCCGCGTGGACCCGCGCCGCGAGCCGGCGTGAACCGACGCGAAGGGCCCCACGTCACGCGAGGCCGAGAAACAGCGCGAGCGAGCGTGTCACCGCGAGCATCGACTCGTCGTCGAGACGGCCGATGACGCCGCCGATGCGGTCGCGCTTCACCGTCATCGCCTTGTCGACCTGAACCTGGGAGGGTTTCAAGAGCCCGTTGCCGGGTCTCGGCAGGATCGTCGGCCGGATCAGCGGCGCATCGACGAGGGTGCCCGACAGCAGCAGGACGGTCACCGTACCGGTCTCCAGGAACGGGTCGGACTGGATCACCAATGCGGGGCGCGGTTTGCCGAAGTCGCCGGGAAGGGACACGGTGACGAGGTCGCTGCGCCTCATGGCGTGGTCTGGTCGGCGAGATCGGCGAGGGCGGCATCGAGGAAGCCGTCCATCTCGCGATCGGCCGCATCGGCCATCGCGACCACGCGCGACTGGCGGAGGCATTCCTCCGCGAAGCCCGGGCGACGGGCATCGGGCACCCAGATCTGAACCGGCCTCAGACCGGCCGCCCGCAGAGCATCCCGGCGCTTGCGGACTCTCAGAGGTGGTCTCGCTGATTTGAACAGTCAGGCCCGGTCCGGTTGAGTGGATTTCCGCCTCTTTCATGCCGCCGCGAGGAGCGGCGTGTTGTTGAAGTCTGTCTC